>CBDUAV010000019.1:0-33964 GCA_965365225.1 uncultured Ignavibacteria bacterium
ACAAGTAAAAGTGCAGGACCCGAAGAAAAAGCTGATGCTAAGAACCTTGGTGCAAGAATTGCCGTCATCCAAAATGGTCTAGCTGCTAATCCAGCATATAAAAATGCAGTTACCGTGTGAATGCTGATTGCCCACGGAATTGAAAGAATTATAAGAGGCTTTATCCACTTGGGCGGTGGAATTGATTTCCGTTCAGAATCTAAAACAACATGACTAATAACAATATTAATGAGCATATAACCACTCAGCACAACCGTATCCCAAAACAAAATAGAACTTGGAGATGGATATAGAATAATATTCATCAATCTGATCGGTTGACCAACATCTACGAAAACAAAAAGTATACACATAGCAACAGCGGCTATTGCAAGAAACTCACCTAGTATTGTGAGCTTTCCGAACTGTTTATAGTCATGCATGTAGTAAGGAAGAACGACCATCACACCGGACGCCGCAACACCAACTAAAAAAGTAAGCTGTGCAATGTAAAATCCCCAAGAAACATCCCTGCTCAATCCTGTAATTCCTAAACCAAAGTGGAATTGTTTAAGGTAAAAATAAACACCAATAACTATTACAATTGAGAGTGAAAATATCCACGCCCAGTATTTTTTTGTTCCTTTTAATGCATGTTCGAGCATAAAAATTCCTATACTAAATAATAGATTTCAGGTTCTGTACCTAAACCCGGTTTTCTTCTTAATGAAAAATTTTCTTTTAATAATTTTCTTACTTCTGAATTCTGATCGTTCAGATTCCCGAATACTAATGCTTTTTCTTTACAAGCTTCCACACAAGCAGGTTGTTTTCCTTCAGCTAATCTTTTTTCGCAAAAGGTACATTTTTCTACAACACCTTTGCTTCGTGTAGGAAATTCAGATTTTATATTATCTATAAATGGTCTTGGATCTTGCCAGTTGAAACTTCTAGAGCCATACGGGCAAGCAACAACGCAGTATCTGCAGCCAATGCATCTGTGCCAATCCATCATTACAATGCCGTCTTCCTCTCTTTTCCAGGTTGCTTGAGTTGGGCAGACTCTTACACAAGGTGGATTATCACAATGATTACAGAATATCGGAATTCTTTTATCCTTCAAATTTTCTTTTAAGTAATGATTTTCCTGATCAATAAAAACGTTTTCAAAATCTTCTTTCCAGATCCATTTAATTTCATCTTTTGGATTACCTAAATCAGGAACATTGTGAGTTGTGTGGCAAGCATTAATACAATCTCTACAATCTTCTTTAACCAAACATTTTCTCACATCAACAACCATAGCCCATCTTTTGCCTGTTCCGATTTCTGTTAAAATTGTTTCTGTAAATGCATTATTTGCAAAGACTTTAGCGTACTTACCTGCAGTTAATCCAAGTGCCCCGAGTCCGGCAAGTTTTAGTAATTTTCTTCTGGTGACATCCATTATTGACTCTCCAATTGTGATGGATCAACGTGGCAATCCCAGCAATAGGGATTTACTTCTAAATAATTATGGCATTGATCGCAGAATTGCGCTTTATTCGAGTGACAGCCAAGACAAGTATTTGTCATGCTCATTTCAAATTTTTTGCCTGCTGTTGTTGTGAAAGATCTTTTACCTTCTCTTACAACTATATCTCTCCATTCATTTAATAAGTCCATATGAGATGCACGCATATATTCTGCGCTGTAAACACATTCTTTTTGATCTTCATTTTCGGGATAGACTAAATCGGGCATCGGTGCAGCTTCACCACTGGTAAAAAGGTACCAGGTTGGAAACGTAAACAGAGCAATAAAAATTATTATGCCTATTATAATTTTTCCTGAATCGTACATTTAGTCATTCCTTTGTTGATGTTTCAATTTCTTCTTTTGCTTTTTCTTCATACGGATCACCACGCAAATCAGTTGTTCTTTCTTTTTCGCCTTTAATTACTAATGCATTACCAACCAATTCATGTATTCCACCAACTTGAACGCCAGGAACCCAATAATCCATTAACGGTGGAAGAGTTGCTTTATCAATTGCACAAATGCATCCAAGGAAATTCACTCCATTTTTTTCGTTTACAAATTTTACAGCATTTGCCCTGGGGAGGCCTCCCCTTAGCCTCATTTCCAGGTTTTCATCAGTTCCTAATCCTGCACCGCTTCCGCAGCAAAAAGTTTGCTCTTTAATAGTGTTTTCAGGCATCTCAAAAAAGTGATTGCAGGTATTATTTATTACATACCGCGGTTCTTCAATCAGCCCCATAGCTCGGGAGGGATTACAAGAATCATGAAACGTAACTTTCCATTTATCGTTTCTGCTTTTGTCTAATTCGATTTTATTATTTTTTATAAGATCAGCTGTAAACTCGCAGATGTGCACCATCTTTGTTGATTTTGCATTTTCAAACATTGTTCCTGTAATCGGGGAAACCGGTTCTTCAAGAAAATCGGCAGGACCATTAATGGTATCCATATATTGATGAAGAACTCTCCACATATGCCCACATTCACCACCAAGAATCCATTTAACACCTAATCGTTTAGCTTCAGAATAAATTTTTGTATTTAAGGATTTCATTAAATCATGTGAAACAAACGAACCAAAATTTCCGCCTTCGGAAGCAAAAGTTGTCCACGTGTAGTCCAAACCTATTTCATGAAAAAGGGCAAGATATCCAAGCAGTGTAAAGTAGTGTGGATCTCCAAAATAATCTGCAGATGGTGTAACAAAAAGAACTTCTGCACCTTTTTTATTAATTGGTGCATCTACTTTGATTCCTATTATATTTTCTAATTCTTCGACAGCAAAATCAATACTGTCTTTAAATCCATGTGGCTGTATTCCAAGATGATTCCCTGTTCTAAAACTGTTGGCGACAGGAGTAATTACCCAGTCTATATTAATTCCGATTAAGTTTAATAGCTCGCGTACTAAAATTGTTACTTCAGCAGTATCAATTCCGTAAGGACAAAAAACCGAACAGCGGCGGCATTGTGTGCATTGATAGAAATAGTAGAACCATTCTTTTATAACATCGATAGTTAGTTCACGTGCACCCGCAAATTTGCCGAAAACTTTTCCGGCAGTTGTAAAATCGTTTCTGTAAACCGATCTTAAAAGTTCCGCTCTAAGCACTGGCATATTTTTCGGATCACCTGAACCGATAAAGAAATGGCACTTATCCGAGCAGGCACCGCAGCGAACGCATATATCCATAAATATTTTTAATGAACGGAATTTATCTAGACGTTCCTTTAAACCAGTTAAAATTATTTCTTTCCAATTTTCAGGTAATTGCCAGTCATCTTCAGTTGGCTGCCATTTCCTTGGATTTGGCAACTTAAGGTATTCAACATTTTTAGGAATTCCACTATAGTTGAAAGATCCATGTTTAATTTCAATATAAGGATCCATCCAACTTTTACGCGGAGTTTTATAATTTATTTTCTCTGCTAATTCTTCTGGTTTTGCATTAAATTCAGACATCTTTATTCCTTTTCTAATGGTAATCCGGATGCTTTCATTACATCGCGGAATTCATCTTCATATTCTTCGTAGGTGTGAATTCGAACTGGAGCATTCCATGGATTAACGTGCCTTTTCATACGATTATTGTTTGCTAAATTTCTTGTGGGCGAAAGAAATACACCTGCAAAGTGCATAAGTTTACTGAATGGGAAGTATGCTAATAAGACAGAAACAAGAAAAAGGTGAAGATAAAAAATCACCCCAATTCCTTCAGGAACCACTGGTTGAAAACTGAATAAACCAACCGCCATTTCTTTTACACTAACAATATCAACCTTTGTAAAGTAACGCATTAAAATTCCAGTTAACGCAATTGCTATTATTAGCAGAAGCGGGAAATAATCAGATGCCAAAGAAAAATATTTCAGTTTCGGATCGAGTATTCGGCGTAAAAAAAGAAATGTCAACGCAGCAACAATTAATACATTTGTTATGTAGAGTATCGGTATACCAATCTGCAAAAAGCCATCTAAGTTTTGAAGAAATGGGACAAAAGCTGGAATTGGTTCAGAAAAATATCTGAAGTGTCTTAATACAATAATTAAAAAAGCCCAGTGAAAAGCCAATGCAGCAAGCCATAAATAGCGGCTGCTTCCATAAACGAGTTTAGGACCTTGTTTTAATTCAGCTTTTGTATTTCTAAAAAGTGATCGGAAAAGTAAAACTTCTAAAAGCATCCTGCCGATTACACCAAGTGTGGAATGAGGACTTTCCAGCCTACTGCTTTTTATCCAACTTAGTGATTTCTGCTGTCCTGCAACAGTAGTAATTCGGAAAGGAACAGGCGATCTTGCCCAGTAAATAACCTTGTAAATAATTCCAATCAGAAAAAATGCTATTGCCGAATACGGAATGATAACACCGAAGAGGAATTCCAAGTGAACCGCTTCCACCCCAATTACAGCTAATAAAATTATTATTAGAAGGGCAACAAATGAAAAAAATAAGTTCATCAACTTTCTCCTTTTAGAATATTATCCACAACACCTGTTATGAATAGCTTTAGGAGCAACTATGTTCATTTCAAAAAATAAACTATTATTCAAAAACACCTAATGAATTTGTTTTAATCTCATTAAGATGAATTTTGTACACTTTTTCTCTGCATTCCTGATATAAATCAAATGCAATCAGTGCAGCTTTATCTACTTTGGATTCAAATTCTAATAACTCATCGTAAGCTAATATTTCATTTAAGTCATCTCGTAGTTCATTTCTAACAACTTTTTTTATGAGAAGAACAAATCCTGCAGCCTGCGATGGTGTGAAATCCTGCACAGCTCTGATTTTAATTAAATCAAGTAAAAGTGGTTTTACATTGCCGGGATTTACCTCATTAATTAATACGTCAAATAAATTATTAACCGCTTCCCTTGTTGTAATGCCAACCGGATTACTAAACTGATTATTTTCAAAATTCAAAAATTTTGATGTTTCAGATGAATAAGTATCAAAAATCAGCTGAATCCAATTCTTAACAATTATTGATTTTTTTTCAGTTACTAATTCGTTCAACATTAAAATCACTTAAGCCATTCTACTTAAAATTTGCTCTGTGCGATCTATAGAACATTTTTCAATTTAATGCACTATAAAATCACACAGAAAAGAATTAAAAAAGTGCAACGACGATTTATAAGAAATCAGAAGTTTTATACACATCCTGTTGGTTTTGTTAAACCAGCCACTTTACAGGCTCCTTTTGCGGGACCGGATGGATACAACTCGTAAATTTCTTTAAGTGAAAATCCTGTTTCTTTACAGAGTTTTCTAATCATCGGAGCTATTCCAAATTGCTTGTAATAATCGCGCAGGTAGTAAACAATTTTCCAATGCGATTCGGTCATGTCAGTTACGTCTTCAGTTGTAGCTAATGCTTTTGCAACTTCTTCGTTCCAAGTTTCTGGTTCTTGAATGAAGCCGTCCTCATCAACTTCAACTTTTATTTCCCCAAGTTCAAAAATTGGCATTTTATTCTTCCATTATTTGTTAGTAAATAAGTTTTTAATTAAAGTTTTATTTCATTTCAATATATCCGCAGGGACACTGCTCTGCGCATTTTTTACAGCCGTTACAAAATTCCATTTTGAATTTGTAGGGCTCATATTTTCTAACTGGTTTTACTATTGCCTGATCCTGACAATAACTCCAGCAGGTTCCGCAATCGAAACAAGAACCACAGCTCATGCATCGCATTGCTTCACTAATTACCTGCTCTTCTGTTAGAGTAGAACTAATTTCAAGACCTAATTCTTTTAATCGTTCTTCCGGAGGCATTACAAACGGTTCGTTTCTCAGTTTACTCTCATAATAATCTAAAATTATTTTATCGTGTGTAATTAAAGGTTTCTTTTCCTCTGCTTCTGGTTCAATTCCACGGAATTTGTTATGAATAGTCTCTGCTGCCATTCTTCCCTGGGAAATTGCAATTGTTGCTAATCCAAGATCAATTGCATCACCACCTGCATAAGTTTTTTCAACATCAGTAGATCCATCGTCTTTTATTTTAATCCAATCTTTTCCTTCGTGCAGATTCTCCATACCTTCAAACTCCGGTTCCTGACTAATTGCAGCAATTACGGTGGAAGCATCGATATAGAAGAAATCATCTGCAATTGGAACAGGTCTCCTTCTGCCCGAATCATCGGGTTCACCTAATTCCATTTTCTGGCATTTCATTTTTGTAATCAGTTCACCGTTCTTTTCGAACTCAATTGGTGCGGCAAGAAATTCAAGTTTAACTCCTTCTTCTTCAGCACCTACAATTTCTTCTTCAATAGCAGGCATTTCAGTTCTTGTTCTTCTGTAAACAACTGTCACTTCAGCACCTAATCTTCTTGAAACTCGAGCCGCATCAATTGCAGTATCACCACCGCCAATTACAAGAACTTTATCACCCACTTCTATTCTTTCACCTGAATTAATTTTATTCAAAAATTCAGTTCCGGTAAAAACATTTGTTGCATCTTCATTTGGAATTCCGAGTAATTTTCCCTTGTGCGCACCGATTCCAACAAATATAGCATCGAAATCTTCCTGTATTTTACTGTAAGGAATATCTTTACCGATTATCTGGCTGCATTTTATTTCTACACCAAAATCTTCAATTCTCTTAATTTCCTTATCAAGAATTTCCGATGGAAGGCGATATTCAGGAATTCCATAGCGTAACATTCCACCCGGTTTACTAAACGCTTCAAACACTGTTACTGAATAACCTCTTCGTGTTAATTGATATGCACACGACAGTCCAGCCGGACCAGCACCAATAACAGCAACTTTTTCTGGGTGTTTTTCTTCTGTTAATTTTTGAAATTGAAAATTGTTTTCAATTGCATAATCTCCAATAAATCTTTCAATACTATTGATTCCAACTGAACCATCTTTATGTTCTCTGTTGCAATCATCTTCGCAGGGATGCGGGCAAACGCGTCCACACACTGAAGGGAAAGGACTTGTTTCACTTAGTAAATGCCATGCTTTTTCAAAAGATTCATGTGGAGTTCTTTCTGCACCTTCGGTTTGTCCTATGGTGGTAATGATCTCACGAATCTTATTTCCACTTGGACAATTATTATGACAGGGTGCCGCTTTGGGAACGTATACCGGACGAAGTGGAGATGATTCAACTGATGAACCACCAGCTGATTGACCTCTCAAGCCACCTAATCCTTTTTTCTTTTTCTTTACAAGCTTCGCCACTTAATTTCTCCTTTCAAATACTTTTTTCTTAGATACGCTACTAATAAATTTATCCTGCGTATGGATACATTCCCCTTTTTACATCTTCCAACTGTGCCAAAACGTCGTTATGTTTTTGTTCATCAGTCATCAAATAGCCCAGTAAATATCTCACAACAAAGTTATTACTGTTTTTTCTTGATTCTTCTGCAAGCCGAACTGTTTCTTTTTCCAGTTCGATATGATTTTCAATCATACCCCAAACCTCACTTAATTCTTCAGGCTGAAGTTGAATAGCTTCTTTTTCAAAACTATCAATTAATAGTTGCTGCACTTTTTTGTGCATTGCAGAATCCTGCTTAATTATTTCCATAACCTGCTTAACAACCGGATTTGTTGTTTTACCAATTATTTCTGAAGTCGATTTTACCGATGCATCTTCAATCTTTTGCCACTTTTTTAAAGTAGCTACAAGTTTTTCATTTAACTCTTTTTGTTTTGCCATTTTTTTACCCTTCTATTAATATTTGAGTTTTTTTTAATTCCTTAAATCTTCTTGCACAAGCTATCATACCGGTTACCCATTCAGGGGAGGCAAGTGCATGTAAATGAAGATAACTTGCAAATACATTTTTATAAACTAAACCATCTCTCTCATTAAAGCATCCGTTACCTCTTATAACAGAAAGTGCGCTTTTAATATTTTCATCAAATTCTTTAATTGCTGAGTAGTGAAATTCGTGCCCGTTAACCTGTGTACCTAATTTAAAGTACGGATTCTCGCCGTCCACAATTGCACGATAATAACCATGCCCTTGCGGCTTATCGTGCATTTTTATACTGATTGGAAGAATACCTGTGAGTGAATGCTTTTGATCCTTCCACTCAACTTCTTTTGCAAGATACATTAAGCCGCCGCATTCCGCGTAGATAGGCAAGCCATCTTCTGCCAGCTCTTTTAGCGAGTGCATAATTTCTTTGTTTAATTCGAGTCTTGTTAAATTTGTTTCAGGAAAACCACCGCCAATATAAACTGCATCTAAATCTCCTAAATTGCTGTCACGAAAAGCTGAGATTGCATGTAACTTAGCTCCTGCTTTGCTTAATAATTCAAGATTTTCCGGATAGTAGAAAGTGAATGATTGATCTTTGAAGTATCCTATATGCACTTTTTCTTCAGCAGAGGCAATGTCATGATTAATAATTTTATTGTTATCATAATCAAGCAAAGGCAAATCAGTTGCAATTTTTATTAGTCTAGGAACATCAACATTATCATTTATAATTGTTCTTAAATCTGAAATAAAATCAGATTTTCCATTGTATTCATCTGGAGTTATTAATCCCAGATGTCTTGAAGGTAATATGTAATCGTTTTTTAGTTTAGGTATGGAGCCGAGAACAGGTATTCCCGTTGTTTCTTCAATTGCTTCTTTAGCAACTTTAAGGTGTCTCTCCCCTGCAACCTGGTTTAGAATTACCCCTGCAATGTTTAAGTCAGGATCAAGTTTTGTACAGCCCAAAATTGTAGCTGCTGCAGTGCGGGTAACCTTCGTAAGATTTTGAACAATGATTAATGGAGCTTTAAGCAGCTTAGCAAGTTCCGCTGTACTATGTGTTCCTAGGCTGTCGACACCATCGAACAGTCCCCTGTTTCCTTCAATTAAACTAATATCACTTTTTTCAGCGTTCTTTAAGAATGAATTTTTTACTTTTGGAAAACCCATTAAGTACGTATCAAGATTTCTGGCAGGTTTACCAGAAACCAAGCTTAGCCATGCGGCATCAATGTAGTCCGGGCCTTTTTTAAAGGCTGAAACATTCCTGTTTTTATCCCTAAGACTGGCAATTATACCGAACGACAAGACAGTCTTTCCTGAATCACCTGACAGTCCGCCTATCACAATCCTTGGATAACTTAAACTTTGCATATCTTTCTAATTTCCATCACTGTGAAGGAAAAAATTAGTTTTCTGCACCTTCTCTATGGGGAATTTCAATGAAGCTTCCGCCAAAGTAGGTGTAAACACATCTTCCAGAATCCATTAATTCTCTAATGGCGAGTTTTGCTAATTTTTTATCGCATTTATCTTCCCCAAATAATTCAATTACTGCTTTTGTTAAATCAGTTGCTTTCCATTTTTTCTGACCCATGGAATCCTTTACCATTTTATACATAGCATTAGCAACTTCTTCAACAGGTACTTGCTCAGCCATTTTATTCTCCTTTTAATAACTTAAATGTGTACTTCGTTTAAATGTTAATCCAGCGTGTTTGAAATCGTCAATATGTTCTTTCTGGAATTCAATTCCTGTCATTTTGAAAAATCTTGGCCAGCCAATTCGATTTATCCATTCGCCCATTCTTTCGTATGGTTTTGCATTTTTTGCCCAGATATCAACAAGATTTTTTACAGCTCCAACCACTTCCGGCCATCTCGGCGGATTGTTCGGAAGAAATGGAATTGCCAGCTTTGAAAACATTGGTTCTGTTCTAGCATTAGATACTTTACCGCCAACCCAAATTGAAACCCCATCATTTAAAGGATCATTCAAGGGCATAGCAGGACAAACAGTGTAGCAATTTGCACAAAACATACATCTTTCTTCTATAACCTCAACAGAGGGTTTGCCTTCGTAACTTGAAGGTTTAATCGCTGCTGTGGGACAAGATGCAACAACCGAAGGTATTTCGCACATTGAATTTAATTTGCCCAAATCAGTTTTAGGCGGGCGTCGGTGAATTCCTAATATCGCGATATCGGAGCAGTGAACTGCACCACACATATTCAAGCAGCAAGCTAACGCAATGCGTATTTTTGCGGGTAATTTTGTGCTGGTAAAGTGATCAATTAGTTCATCCATAACAGATTTTACAATACCGGATGCATCTGTTGCTGCGGAATGGCAATGAACCCATCCCTGAGTGTGAACAATATTGGAAATTGCGTTTCCAACACCACCAACAGGGTGACCATATGCTTGCAAATCTTTTATCAGAGGATCAATTTTGGATTCATCGGTTAATAAGAACTCAACATTATTTCTGCTTGTAAATCTTAAATAACCATCGCAATATTTATCTGCCAGATCAGCATATTTTCTTATTTTCTCTATTCCGAGCAGACGCGGTGAACTAGCGCGAACAGTAAATAATTTTGCACCCTCTTCGGAAACATGAACCATTACGCCCGGTTTTAAAATTTCGTGATATTTCCATTTGCCGTAATTTTCCTTGATTACCGGGGGTAAGAATTTTTCGTAATGCGGAGGACCGATATCGGTAACTCGTTTCTTTTTTTCTTCAGCCATTTTCTAATTCCTTATTTTATATTTTATTAATAATTTTTTTCTAATTGATAATTTTTATTTCTCTTCTTCTTCCTCTTCATCCCCTTCTTCATAAAACTCTTCATAAAATACATATGGGTTTTCACGAGGATGGGCAACCATTTCAGGAGTCGGCTCAACCCCAATTGCCTCTAAGAAATTACCCATTCCAACTCTTTGAATAAATTCACCAACTCTTTCTCTATTTTTACCATTTTCAGCCCATACTTCGTGGATATTATCAACCAGTTCAATTAAATCATCATAAGGTTCTTCAAGTTTTATAAATGGGACTAAAACTGAAGAAAGTAAAGCACCTTCAACAATAGGAGCTTTAGAACCAATAAGAATAGCTGCACCGCGGTCTTTGCCCGGTCTAAGAGCTTTCGGCATAGCATTAATACAATGCATACATCTTCTACAAGCTTTGTTATCAATTGCAAGTCTTTTTCCATCCCAATCCATACATTTGGCAGGACAGTTATCTACTACATCTTTTTGAATATTCATTCCTGATTTATCGTATTCTGTAATTGCTTCATCATCCATCTGTATTGCATCACGCCATGTTCCGATGATTGACATATCAGCTCTTGCAACAGAAGCAACACAATCATTCGGACAGCCAGCCATTTTAAATTTCCATTTATAAGGAAATGCAGGACGGTGCAGTTCATCCTGATAATGCATAGTTAAAAAGTATGTTAGTTTCATAGTATCATAGCAAGCCCATTCGCAGCGAGCCATTCCACAGCAGCAGCTTGGTGTACGCACATCAGATCCTGATCCGCCAAGATCAAAACCAATTTCGGTTAAATCAGCGAATGTTGGTTCCAATTCATCCGTTTTGGTTCCAAGGAAAATTATATCACCGGTAGAACCGTGCATATTTGTTAAACCTGAGCCATGTTTCTCCCATACATCACATAATTTTCTTAATGCATCTGAAGTATAGAACCAGCCAGCCGGTTGATTAATACGCAATGTGTGAAAGTGAGAAACATTTGGAAAATCTTCCGGAAGATCTGAGTATCTTCCGATTACGCCACCTCCGTATCCCATAACGCCGACAATCCCGCCATGTTTCCAGTGTCCTATCTTTTCTTCATAGGAACGTTCTAACTGCCCGAGTAAATCCTTTGCCATTGGATTTTTTTCAGCCTGAGTTTTAATTTCTGTTACGAAACTCGGCCAGGCTCCTTTTTCAAGTTCATCCAGGTTTGGTGTTTTACCATTGTCTTTAGCCATTTTTACTCCTTTGAGTTTAAGAGTTATAATTATTCATTAAAGTTTAGATGTTTCCATTTTCATTTAACCGAAAAGAATGTATAACTAATCCAGATTAGTACTGCTAAGAGAATTATACCCAGTCCAATACTCCATCCAATAAGTTTCTTTTCTATTGGAAGAAGAGGTTCATATTCCATCTTCTTCAGTTCATCTGCTAATTTTGTTTCTTCTTCCATTCTCTTTCAATTTATTTTTCGATTTATCATACAACGGGCGGTGTTATACCATTGAAGAAAATCCACGATATCAACAATCCAATCCAAATTATAAAACCGAAAAGGCAAAGCAAATACACAACAGCAAGTTTGCCTATTCCTTCTTCTTTTAATTTTTTAAAGTTCGAAACAACACCGATTGTAAAAAATGTAAGTACAAAAAACATTTTCCTTAGACTATTTGATTCATTTGCAGCGGCTTTTGCATTTTCAATTGCTTCTGGAATTAATAAGCAGACTCCAAGAAACACAAGAAAAGTAAAACCGTAACCCAAAACGAATTTTGGAAACCTATCCCAGATTTCTTTAACTTTTACTTTTTCTCCGCTTTTACTTTTATCGAATTTAGAGCACCAGATAATTGCAAGAATAAATGCCCAGATACCGATGAACACATCAATAAAAACTTTTACGGTTGTGGTAGTCATCACAATCCAGCCTTCTTTATAATTTACTCCGGTTTCTGCTAATACTTTTGCACGAATAAGAGCATCGGTAATTGCTCCACTAGCAACAGCAGCACCATCGGTTTTAACTGCAAGACCCATCCAAGCGCCTGCAACCATAGGTTCTTCCCAAAGAAATATCTGCGCTAAAAAAGGAAGCAGTATAAGTTCGAGCACGGCAAAAACAACAACCAAAGATGAAACCATAATTGGTATTATTGGTCTTGCACGAATTGCTCCGCCAGTTGCTATTGCAGCTGATACTCCACAAATTGAAATTCCTGATGCAAGCGGTGCAGCCCATTCTTTACTAAACTTGAAATATTTTCTTGCAACGAAATAAACAAGCGCCCAGTAAATAAGATAAGCTTCAACAATTGCACACAATCCGCGGAACATAACGGATGAAGCTAATCCTAAAGACTCTGCAGCTTTTACTCCCAGAGCACCTCCCATAATTACAATTGCTGTTTTGATGAAGAGTTCAGGCAATGTGGCTGGTTTTAATTTTTTTACCAAGCCTGGGAAAAAATTTCCAATTACTAATCCTGCAAGAAGTGCAACAATATAGCCAGCCTCCCCTGTTAAATTTAATGACCATGTAAGATTGAACTGGCTAAGTTTATCTGAAGTTGCAGCTATATACGCAAAGTGTCCAATAACCCAGCAAACGTAGCTGATAAAAAATACAAGCGTGAAAGGAAGCAAAAATTCCTTAAACTTTACACCAAGCGCCTTCACACCGATTCCTAAAATCACAGTCAGGAAAATATATGTAAGGAGCAGGGACACAATACCGGGAAGACTCTCGTAGTTTTCCGATATTGCTGAAAATGATTGAGAAATGTCCGTCCATACATTTGTCTTGATTCCCCAACCAAGAATATCAAGATTTAAGAAGAGTCCGAGCGAGAGAATAAAAACAAAAAGACCTATCCACAACGAAAGCCAATCTTCGCTCATGAAAGATCTTTTCTCCAATACCATTACAATCCTCTTTCGGAAATCTGATATAAGATTACTGATGAAACCTAATTAAGCACTTATGCAAAATCAATAAAAAATTAAGTTTTGTATTCTATGTGTTGTATGCAGGAGAGATTTAAGCTGAAGTTATTTTGATGCGATTTAAAATATTTTTATCGTTCATTTAATTGGAATGTGCATGGATCTGACTGCAAGTTCGATAACAAATGTCCTCATATGGTTACTCTCTAAAGATAGATTTAAGGGTTCCGGTAAAGTACCGCAATTAAAATTCGTAAAATGTGTAACGTGAGGTTGCTGCAAATACAAAGACATCCTGCTAAATCCTATAGGTAGCGCTGCAAGCATCCACCATGCAATCCAGCCATTAATAATTGGATAAGGATCGTAATGAATCATGTGAAATTTTTCGAATCTTTTATGAAACGCAGCAAGCAATCCTTCGAAGCGGGTTTTGTGCCTCATTTGCATTCTTTCTTTAAGGCGATTAACAACTTTTTCCTGTGAATTTAGTACTAGATTTTTCATACGTTTATCTTTAAAAATTACCAAGTAGTTATCCAAATGAAATCTTTGATTTGCATCGTAAGTATTTATGGCTTCTAAAATTAACTGCCTGTTATCAATTGAATGATAAATTTTATTCTTTAGATCTTTATCGTAAAAAGTTCTGGTAAAATTATGATACGATGCTGCAAATGGAAAAACTACTTTTAAAGCATCCTCTATTAATTTTGATCCGTAAGACATAAAAGTAGGACACAAAATTCCCCGGCAATTCATTCTATCTAACAATGTAATCCATAAATCGTGCGATTCCCTTTTTCCAATTTCAAAACCGAGTACTACAGTTGATAAAGCATCAATTGCTAACGCGAGAAACATACAGTTTTCATCGCTGTCTTTCGAAGAGCAATTAAATTTTGTTCCAACTAAGTGAATTAATCTTGATTCGTGTTTTGGAGAGCAAGCATCAAGATATTCTTCCCAATGAGCACATCCTAAGAGATATTTTCTTACTTTTTGATTAATTCTTGTAGGAGAGTTGGGATAAATCGAACGTAAATCACGGTAGGAATAACCGCTTAAATAAGCTTCGGTGAGAGCTCCAAAATCAGGAACTTTTTTTGTTAATTTACTTTCGACCCAGGTTTTGTGGCAGTAACGGCATCGATATCTTGGATTTTTTGTTGAAGTTTTTCCGTGTTTAATAACTCTTAAACTATTGCAATAAGGGCATTTAATCTCCGATGAATTTTCAGAAGTATCTTCAAAATCTTTTTTATTCATTGCTAAAATTTAAGGAAAAAATCTTGTAATTGAGAATAAAATCGAAAGAAATCGAAGTTTAAATCTCTATAGGCAGTTTTTTCTATATGGTTTAATTTTTGAAGCATCACTTTAAAAAATTTTTACACGTGTTAATAGTTTTCTGCAAATAAATAAACCATTGATTATTAAATACAAAAAACAATTGCTAAATAAAAAAAGTGAAACGTATTAAACACTTACGCCGAATAAAAGGTTTTTTCTCACCAAGCAATCTGAAAAAAATTAGTAGTTGGATGTTTACTTTATTTGCTGTCTTCTTTGAACACTAGCAGTCTCTGCCAACACGTAGAATACAAAATTTGGTTTTGTTTTGATTTAATACTTTCACTTAATTAACTTTTAATGAAGGAACACATTTAAGTATTATAAATTAAATATAAAACTTTAGTACATAAATTTTATTAATTTTTTAAAGACAACAATGCTGCAAATCGATATTAAAAATTCATTGTTAAAAGTTGAGAGAGGCGATCTAACCGTTCTCGAAACAGAAGCCATTGTGCATTATGCCCAACCTGATCTTAAATTAGGCTCAGGATTTGGAAATGCAATTGCAGTGCGTGGTGGTATAACTATTCAAGACGAACTGAACGCTTTTGATCCTCTTAATGTAGGGGAAGCAGTTATAACAGGAGCCGGGGAATTAAAAGCAGATTACATAATTCATGCTGTTGGTCCACGTTTTCAAGAACCGGACACTGAGGATAAACTTTACAAAACAATGCAGAGTGTACTTAATCTTGCTGAAGAAAAAGGTATAAAAAGAATTGCATTTCCTCCAATGGGCACAGGGTTTTATGGAATCTCTTTAGATATATCATCAAAAGTAATGTTGGATGCAATACAAAATCATCTTTCGGGTAAAAGTAATTTAAGTGAAGTATTAATTTGTGTGATGGATAAAAGAGAATACCTGGCATTTGAAAAAAACTGGAAAGTAAAAGAAAAAGTTTAAAGGATTTATTATGAGCGATCTACTTTATTTTTCCGAACATACACTGCAGGAAGTAGCACTGATATTTATGGCAATTGTCTATACTCTTCGTATCAGGTGGCTATTTAAATTTAAAGGGGGGCGCGAAAGGCAGGCACCGACCGGTTTGCCTAATACTACCAAACGAAAAGGCATAATTTATTCATGGGCTGCAATCGCAATGCCCTGGACGATGGAAAGCACCCGAAATAAAGCATTCTTTTATACACAGTTTGTTGTTTTCCACATCGGGGTTGTAGCAGCGATCCTACTTTCATTTTTAATCCCTTACGCACCGTCCATTCTTGAATCTTCTGCAGTAGTATTAATTTTTCAAATAGCAATCGGCTTAGCTTTTATTGTTGGATGTGGAAGAATTGTCCGCCGGATAACAAGCAAATATGTTCGTGCAATCAGTTCACCGGATGATTATTTTTCTTTAATATTGCTTACAGTCTGGTTCGCATTTGCATTTTTTGCAGTTCCAAATAATTACAAGCAGAGCGAAGGAATTCTACTAACTTATTTTATCCTAACAGCATTCTTTCTGATGTATGTTCCATTTAGTAAAATCTCTCACTACCTTTACTACCCGTTTTCCAGGTATTGGTTCGGAAAAAGTATGGGCTACAGGGGTGTTTATCCAATGCACCGTAGCACCAAACAAGAAGGAGTGGAATATGGAAAATAATAAAAGATCTCATAAAGCAGAAAAAGTAATTGAAAGAATGGGTGAAAAGCTCAACCGCCAAATGGTTACATCCTTAGCAGGCTGTGTTCACTGCGGAATGTGTATTGAAACTTGCCATTACGTTCTTGCCAATCCGGGTGATCCAACTTATGCTCCGGTTTACAAAGCCGATCAAATTAGAAAAATATTCAAAAGGCACTACGACTGGACTGGACGAGTTTTTCCGTGGTGGGTAAAATCGAAAAGTATTCACACAGATGAAGAGCTTGAAGAATTAAAAGATATTGTTTTTGGGAAATGTACCAACTGCAGACGATGTTCCATTAATTGTCCGATGGGTGTAGATTATGCATCATTTAACCGCATGGCTCGCGGGCTGCTTGTTTCTGTTGGCGTTATGCCTGAAGGTGTTGCTTTAGTAAGTAAAGACCAGTGGGAAATTGGAAACCAGATGGGTGTTCTTAAAGAAGAATATCTTGATACTTTAGACTGGATGCAGGAAGAATTACAAAGCGAATTTGATGATCCGAACATTAAAATACCAATTGATAAAAAAGATTGTGATGTAGTGTATTCAATTAATCCTCGAGAAGTAAAATACGATCCCAGAACGATTGCAGATGCTGCAAAAATATTTCACTTCGCCGGTGAAAACTGGACTATGCCGAGCGAAGGCTGGGACATGACCAACTTTGGTTTATTTTCAGGAGACGATGAGCTTGGTGGTGCTGTTGCAAGAAGACTGTATGAAAAAGTTGAAGAGCTTGGTGGAAAAACTTTAGTTATTTCAGAGTGCGGACACGGTTACCGTTCGACAAGATGCGAGGGACCCAACTGGGGTGCATACGATGTTCCCTTTAAAATGGAGAGTTCTGTTGATACAATGCTACGTTACATTAAAGAAGGCAGAATAAAAGTTGATAAAAGTAAAAACACAACGCCGGTAACATTTCACGATTCCTGTAACAATGCAAGAAGCTGCGGATTGTATGAAGAGCCTCGTGAACTTCTCCAGCTTGTTTGTTCAGATTTTAGAGAAATGTATCCTAACAGGGCCGAGAACTATTGCTGTACTGGCGGCGGTGGTGCAATGTCAATGTCCGAGTATACAAATCGGAGGTTGAAATCCGGTCAGGTAAAAGCAAATCAACTTAAGGAGACCGGAGCATCAATTGTTGTTACATCCTGCCACAACTGTGTTGATGGTCTAACCGATGTAATCAGACACTATAAGCTTGGTATGCAGGTAACACAGCTTGTAAACTTAGTCTCAAACGCACTAGTTGTTGAAGAAAAAGTTGCGGTGCCAGTTGAAGTTGTTCCTGAAGTTGAAGAACTCGAATTTGCTGGTCGTAAAATTCTTGTTGCAGATGATGAACCGGATTTTGTTACTTTCATTTCTGCAATACTTGAAGATAACGGTGCAGAGGTAATTAAAGCTTACGATGGAAAACAAGCTTTAGAACTTGCACGAATTGAAAAACCGGATTTAATTACACTTGATATCTCAATGCCGGGTAAATCAGGTGTAGAAGTATTTGATGATATTAAAAAAGATAAAGAATTAAATAGAATTCCAATTTGTATAATTACAGGTAAACCTGAACTAAGAAAACTTATATATGAACATCCTGTTTCTCATCCTGAAGGATACATGGATAAGCCTATTACAGAAGAAGGATTGATAAGGAACCTCCGGAAAATTTTTGAAGTCGGTCATCAGGAAAAAGTTTCTGTAGAAAAATAAATCAATAAAATTAAAATGGATGAGATCTATAAAAAATATTTCGATTCCGTTCCAAGTTATCTTACCATACAGGATAAAGATTTTCATCTTTTAGACGCAAACCAAAGATTTAAGAATGATTTTGGTGAAATTGAAGGTCGCTATTGTTACCAGGTTTACAAAAACCGTTCTGAAAAATGTGAAGTATGCCCTGTTGAAAAAACATTCCGGGATGGACAGTCACATAGTAGCGAAGAAAAAATAAAAACCCGGAATGGAAATGAAGTCTGGGTTATTGTTAATACTTCACCCATCTACGATGAAAACGGAAAGATAGTTTCCGTAATGGAAATGTCAACTGACATTACGGATGCAAAAAATCTACAAGATCAATTAAGAATAAGCCAGAAAAAATATCAATTGCTTTTTGAAGAAGTGCCATGTTTTATTTCTATTCAGGATAAGGATTTAAAAATTGTAGAAGCAAATCGTATGCACAGAGAAGCATTCGGAACGTCTTTCGGAAGCATGTGCTACAAAGTTTATAAACATCGTAACACAAAATGCGAACCGTGCATCATACAGCAAGCTTTTGAAGATGGGAAAGTACATTCGCAGGAAGAAGTCGTTACTTCTCAGGATAATAAAAGAATAAATGTCATGGTTTATGCTGCACCTATAAAAGATGGTAATGGGAGTGTTGAACATGTTATTGAAATGAGTACAGACATAACTGAAATACGTCAATTGCAGGATAAGCTTGCATCAGTTGGATTGTTGATCGGTTCAATTTCACATGGAATCAAAGGGCTGCTTAACGGTTTAGACGGCGGCATCTACTTAGTGAATACAGGATTGAAAAAGGACGATAGAAACAGGATAGATCAGGGCTGGGAAATTGCCTCAAGGAATATACGCCGAATTAGAAGCATGGTAATGGATATTCTTTACTATGCGAAGGATCGCGAACCGCAATGGGAAGAAATCCCTATTAAAGAATTGATGGAAGAAGTTTGTGAGAACTTTAGTGATCGTGCTAAACGAAATAACATAGATTATATATGCGAGATTGATCCCAGTGCTGAACGATTGGAGGCTGATAGAAATGCACTCCGGTCTCTTTTAATTAATTTATTGGATAATTCACTGGATGCATGTAGAATTGATACTAAAAAGAAAATTCATACAGTAACATTAAAAGTAGATCACAATCCTGATCAAATTGTGTTTAATGTATCGGATAATGGTATTGGTATGGATCAGGAGACACGTGAAAAAGCTTTCAGTTTATTCTTCTCATCCAAAGGTGCAGGCGGAACAGGTTTAGGCTTGTTTATTGCAAATAAAATTGCAGAAGCACATGGCGGTTCAATTAGAATTGAATCTGAAGAAGGTAAAGGAAGTGAGTTTACGGTTAAAATGTTGAAAAAACGTCCAGATTAAATTTGTTCAATACTGCCATTTGAAACTTGGCATTATTATCTACTTTATTATTATTGCAACAGCTCTTTTACTTTTTCTAAAAGTTTGTCTCTGTCAATTGGTTTTTCAAAATAACCTTCGGGCGGATGAACTTGTTTGCGTGTTTCTATAAAACGTTTAAAGTCTAATGAAACACCGGTTACAATTATTACGGGTGTATTTTTAGTTACTTCATTTTCCTGCAATTCACGCAAAGCTTTAACGCCCGATTCCTCCGGCATTGACACGTCTAAGGTAATAATATCAGGTTTCTCTTCAATTGCTTTTTTAACTCCCTCTTTACCGTTATTCGCAAAAATTGTATCGAATCCGTTATCGTCAAAGAATGTAGTTAAATAAGTTATTACATCCGTTTCATCATCTATTATTAAAATTTTTTTTGCTTCTGCCATATTCAGCCCTTATACTTAAATTTTTATTATTAAAATACTAAAATGAAATACCAATTTAATTTTATTTCAACTCCCATTCGATGAATGGTTTTTCGATATCAACCATTGCATTTACAATAAGTTCAACAAGTCCTCCGTAGATTATACCTGCTTTCTCAAATGCATTAAAATAAGTCAATCCATCCCTGAATGTTCCCTTGCAGTTTGAGCAAGGAGAACAAACATATTTATAAATTGATGGATCAATTTTATCCTGAAAAGCATCCAGTATCTGTTTAAATTTCATCCTGAATGAAAGACCATTTCGCCAATCAGGAAAATTTTTACCCTGCATAATTGCAAATCCACTTCCGCCGCCACAGCAGTAATTATGAACTCCGTGCGGTTCCATTTCTACAAACTGTGGACAAAGGTAACGAAGAATTTTTCTTTGCGGTTCTACAATTCCCATTGCTCTAACGGCATTACACGGATCGTGCAGTGTAACAGGAAAATCATTCTTCTTCGGATCAAATTTTATTTTCCCACTAAACACTATTTCTTCCAAAATAGGATAGGCACTTTCTCTCGGAACGATATTTTCATCAATTAGAATCCTATCTGCAACTGGCATTAGAGCTTTATGTGCATGTCCGCATTCACCCATAACAATCCTGTTGACACCGAGTTCTTTAGCAATTCTAATATGTTCGAGCGCAACTCTTGCAAGTTGTGCATCATCATACCAAAGACCATAGTTTACGGAATCGTATCCACCCATTTGCGAGGACATCGTCCAATTAATTCCGGCTTTTTCAAAAATAATTGCAAACGCCATAATGTTTTCAGGCCAGGAAAGGAACTCACCGAAGTTATGAATTAGTAAAATATCAGCACCCTCTTTATCCAGAGGCATTTTAATATCTATACCTGTTAAATCCTTTAAGTCCTCTTCAATAAACTCAACAATATCAAGCATCGCAGTTGGATTTGTTCCAGTTGAAGATCCAGTTTCCAATTGTTTCATCGAGCCTGATTTATGAAGCTCTTCTGCTGCAAAGCCTAATTCTTGACTCATCAATTTTCTTATTTCCCTGGAGATCAAACCATTATCAACTCCGATAGGACAGGCTTGTGCACATCTTCTGCAAAGTGTACAGCGGTAAGAAAGTTCTGCAAGCCTTGCAACAGTTTCCCAATTTAAGTCAATATCTGATCCGGTTAATTTATTATAAAATTTCCCTCCGGGTTTCATATATTTATTAATAATACGTCTTAAAATTTCTCCTCGGAAAATTGGTCTATAGATTTCTTCTCTTCCGCTGGCAGTATAAACTGGACATTCATCCGAACAAGATTGGCACTTAACACAGTTCTCCATTGAGAGAAGAAGCGGCTGCAATAAAATCCAGTTATCTTCTTTACTTAATAATTTTTTTAGTCCTGATAAAAACTTAGCAACCAGTTCCTGCTTCTCTTCTTCGGTTTCGGGTTTAGGAATTGCAATACCTGAAAAACCATCAAGCGAATGCTCAAGCCTGTTTTTTTGATCATCCGTTAATTCTTTCATTGGCGGATCGACCCAATCTTCATAAGGATACGGAAGCTTAATAAATTCAGCAGGATCAAGCTCGGTTATTTGTTTATCAATTATTGAAAAATCTTTAATTGAATTCATTTTATCGTTTTTCATTTTTTTTCCGCTTTAGGATGAGTTGTTGCTACTTCCGCCCATGTTTTACCTGTTTGAATATGTGGAGCAGCCCAGCTAACGCCGAAATTCAAAGCCTCTCTGATCTTCTTTTCAAGTTTACTCCCTTTTACATTCGGTTCATCTTCCCATCGTACTTTGTGATATGTAAAATATTTTGCAAAGAGATGCATCATTCGTGTTATAGGAAAGTAAAGAAAAAATAACGAAAGCAAAATTATGTGGATGATAAATGAAACATCATTTACAGCTGCAAAATTTAAAGTCATTAGATTTTTTACAAAAACCTTACTGGCAATAAAACCGGAATTGGAATTGATAAGCGTAATAAATACAACAACACCTAAAATTAAAATGAAGTATAGGTTTACAAAATCCATAGGCGCATTGTAAAATTTAAATTTCTTATCAGTCACACGCTGAAAAATTAAACCGATACAGCCCAAGCAGGTTAATATAAGCCCACTGTATCCAAATACGTTTATTAGACTATTGAATAAAATCCCAAAGGAAGTTTCACTGCTGTTTAATATTAAAACACCGGTTAAATCAAGCAGAGCAGAAAGAACGATTAAAAAGAAAGTAGCTGTGATTAAATACAGCCCTAAATGAAAAGGAAAAGAGAAATACCAAAGTTTTCTGTTATGGATAAAAACACCTTTCAAAAAAATTATTTCTTCAAACATTGCCCAGAGTTCGGCAACATGATTTTTCTTGTTTTTAGATTTCCACCATTCCGGTTCTTCGTAGTAGGAACCACCATACTTATTTTTTTTGGGTTCATGTGCAACAGGGTATAATTCCCATCTAATGTGTACCGGTGCACTTGAATATTTAAATATTTTAGATATGACCAGCGCAATGAATACAAATAATGAAAAATAAGTGAACAGATATATGAAAATCATTTTTTAACCCCTAAATATTTTGTCAGCTATTAAGAATTGTATTTTTTCTAAATTTTAAAATTTAATCCGCGAGCGCACTTTTAATAATTTCCCGCTGCTTATTTCTATCGCTGGTGCTGTGAACCAGTAGTTTAATACCTTCAGTGTGCAAAGTCCCGAAGCGATAGACATTACATTTTCTGCATTCATTCCCTTGCACTGTGCAGTGTGCATCTTTTATCATCCAGCATGGTTTTGTACTACCATTAAAAGCTAAACAATTATTCCGAACCTCTTCACTGCAAGGCAGTAAATCCCAGCAGGGTAAAATCGCTTCCATCCTGCGAATGCCTTCAATGTTGAAACCTAGATTTTTAATAAGATATTGAATGGTTCGAAGCCTTTCTATATCTTCATAAGAAAAAAGTCTATGACCTGAATCGCTCCGATGCGAAATAATTAGTCCTTCTTCTTCATATTTGCGAATAGCAGAAACGGATAGCCCTACCTTTTTTGCGATTGTGCCAATCGATATAACCGCATCTAACGAATTATTATTCATTGAAATTGCTCATAAAACTAAATAAAAACTCATCGTAAAAATAAAGAATAGCTACATCAAGAAGTGTAGGTTTAATTTTAGAAATGATTTTTGTATCCAACATGTTGGTATGATTATTCATGAAATATTTTTAATAGCAGCTAATTTTTTGAGAATACTTTTCAAAGACTAGATTAAATTCATCCACAGAAATGTTTATATTTTTTTTATATGAATTAATGATCAATCACAAATTTTATTTTTGATAATCGATTTGATTACATTTACGTTAGCATTAATTCATTTTCCTAATTACGGGGATCAGTATGGACGGAATAATTTATTTAGATAATGCGGCTACCGCCTATCCTAAGCCTACCGAAGTATATCAGTTTATGAATGATTTCTACCAAAAGCATGGTGTAAATCCTGGTCGTTCTGGATATGATATGTCTTTGGAAACTGAAGAAATAGTACATACAACCAGGCAGACTTTAACAGATTTTTTTAACGGCACCGATCCAAATCAATTAACATTCAGCTATAATGCAAGTGATTCACTTAATATGATTATTGGCGGAATGCTGGAGAAAGGTGATCACGTAATTACTAGCAATGTAGAACATAATTCAGTGCTCCGCCCACTCTACCATAAAAAACATGCTGGTGAAATCGAAGTAACCTATATACCTTTTGATGAGAAAGGATATATTGATCCGGATGATGTAAAAAAAGCTTTTAAAAAAAATACTAAGATGGTAATTCTCAATCACGGCTCTAATGTAATCGGAACCATTCAACCTGTCCGTGAAGTTGGAGGATATTGTAAGGAAGCAGGAATATATTTTGCGATTGATGCAAGCCAGACTGCAGGTGCAATTAAAATAGATATAGAAGAAATGAATATTGACATAGTTGCATTTACAGGACACAAATGTTTGATGGGTCCCACCGGCATAGGTGGATCCTATATTCGTGAAAATGTTCCAATAAAAGGTACACGCTTTGGCGGAACAGGAGTACGTTCTGCTTATCCATTTCATTTGGAGGAATTTCCTTACAGAATGGAATGTGGAACACTTAATATTGTTGGCATTGCCGGTTTACTTGCTGGACAAAAGTGGATTAAAAAAGAAGGAATGGAAAATCTTCATAAAAAAGAAATGAAACTTTGGAGTAAACTTAAAAACGCCCTTGCAGAACTTGATGGTGTTACCCTCTATGGCGCACATAGTGAAGAGAACCATAATGCTGTTCTTAGCTTTAATGTTGAAGGATGGGACGCCGGAAACATAGGAACAATGCTTGATGTCGATTATAACATTGCATGCCGAACAGGATTACAATGCGCACCGTTAGTTCACACTCAATTAGGGACAGATAAATTGCATGGAACAGTGCGTTTAAGCATAGGACCTTTTAATACTGAAGAACATATCGATACAGCAATTTATGCGGTAAAAAATATTGTTACATTAAAAGAAGAACTTAAAAAAGAAAAATCTTTATCATAGAGCTGTTTATTATTTATAAACAATAAATATTTATCAATTATCTGCAAACCGCAAGTAAACTTGCATATTAAATAATTTAGATTATATTTAATTTCATTCCATCCAGTATTCAATCTATAGTCCGTCGGAATAAATTCTCAGGTTGTTACTCATTACAATAAATAAGGAGAAACAATTATGAAAAAAGTTAAAACCCTGAAAGACGGCACCGAAGTTATAATCCGATCGCTAACAGATAATGACTTTGAAAAGTCTTTTCAGTTTTTTCAAGAGCTTCCTCCCGAGGATAGAGAATATTTAAGAGTAGATGTTACACAAAGAGATTTGGTTGAGCAAAGAATCAAAACCATGAAAGACAAAAATGTAAAACGCATTGCTGCTTTATGTGATGATAAAATTGTTGCGGATGCAGCACTTGAAATGGAAGGCGTCGGATGGAAAGAGGGTGTTGCAGAACTACGAATAATAATTTCACGTACATTCCAGAGAAAAGGATTGGGAATTATTATGGCTGGTGAACTATATCTACTTGCACAAAAAGAAAAAGTCGAAGAACTAGTAGTAAAAATGATGAAACCTCAAATCGGTGCTCAATCAATCTTTCATAAACTTGGATTTCATCATGACATAACGCTTTCCAACTATGTTAAGGACCTGCACGGTCATAAACAAGATTTAGTAATAATGCGATGCAGTTTAATTGAACTTTGGCAAGAGCTTGAAGATTATTTTTATGAAAAAGATATGAGACATGCTGTTACGCATATGTTTTAACTTTACAATAGAATTAATAATTATTTACTCGAACAAACGGTTTACATTTATCTCACCAATAAAATTGAATTATTAATTTTATTTGCCTGTCAGTTTTCATTCAAATTAATTTTAATTTTATTTAATGTTTTCTATTTAACAATATTAAACAAACAACAACTAAACTTGATTATCAAAAAATAAAATTGCAAGTTACAATTAGAAATTCTACAGTAATTCACACCTTGAGAGGAAGGGTCTGTAGAATGTTGTATTAGTAATGTTGTTCTGAACCCAGACATCCTCCCCCCAAGGCGTTGAAAATCTTAATCAGGAAAGGAGTTGGCAATTATGAAACTCTGGCGAACTCCCTTGGACGCCGATAAGATTCAACGTCCCCAAGGAACAGTCCGTATTATAACCGAACGTTGCAAAGGCTGCAGTTACTGCATTGACTACTGCCCAAAAGACGTTTTGGTCATGTCTGAAAAGTTTAACAAAAAAGGATATCACTATCCCGATATTATGAAACATGGCCTATGCGTTAACTGTGGCTTATGTGCAAATATATGTCCTGAGTTTGCAGTCTTTTCAGTGGAGGAAAAAATAACAGAACAAGAATCCAATAAAAAAATCGAGATTTAACATGAGCGGGTATGAATCCCCCGTATTAACGGGCAAACATTTTATCAGCGGAGATATTGCAGTTGCAGAGGGTGGATTGGCTGCAGGGTGCAGATTTTTTGCAGGCTATCCTATTACACCGGCGACTGAGGTTGCAGAAAGAATGTCCGAGCGTCTTCCAAAAGTAGAGGGCGGTATCTATATTCAAATGGAGGACGAAATTGCATCTATGAATGCATTACTCGGTGCTTCATGGGGTGGGATGAAATCTATGACTTCAACTTCTGGTCCGGGTTTCAGTTTAATGATGGAAAATCTAGGACTCGGAGTAATGATGGAAACTCCATGCGTAATTGCAAATGTTCAGCGAGGAGGTCCATCAACGGGTTTGCCAACTCTGGTTGGGCAGCAGGATATGATGCAAGCAAGATGGGGTTCACACGGAGATTATGAGATTATTGCACTTTGTCCAAACTCACCGCAGGAATGCTTCGATCTGACAATTGAAGCTTTCAATCTTTCTGAAAAATATCGTGTTCCGGTTTTATTAATGACAGATGAAACCATTGGGCACATGTATGAACGAGTTGAAATTCCAGAAGCTGATAAAATTGAACTTATAAATCGCCCCAGACCAAAAGGTGATCAAAAAAATCATCTACCTTACGAAATTAGAAATGGAACTGGAATTCCTGAAATGGGTTTAGCTGGTGAAGGATACAAATTACATACCACTGGTCTTACCCATGATGAAAGAGGCTATCCGGCTGTAAATTCAGAGACTCAGCATATAATGGTGCCAAGGCTTGTAAATAAAATAAAAGATAATGCAGATAAGATTTGCAAATTTGAAGAAAAAAATATTGATGATGCAGAAGTAGTTATTCTTTCCTATGGCTGTACTTCACGCATTGCGGAATGGGCTGTGCATATGGCAAGGGAGAAAGGTATTAAAGCAGGATTTTTCAGGTTAATTGTAGCATGGCCATTTCCTGAAAAAAGAATAAGAGAAATTGCTAAAAAAGCAAAAGGCATTGTTGTAGCAGAAATAAACATGGGACAAATGGTTTACGAAGTTGAAAGAGTTGTTTCAGGAAAATGTAAAGTTGCATTATCACCAAATCCAGGTGGTAGAGTACACGAACCAGAAGAAATATTACAAATTGTTGAGGAGATACTAAAATGATTGAAATAGAACAAGTAGATGTTCACCCAAAAGACCATCTCCTTAGAACAGATAGATTTCCTCATATATGGTGTCCAACTTGCGGAATCGGTACTGCTGCAAGTTGTTTTGTAACCGCGGTTGAAGAAACTGATATTCCGCTTGATAAATTTGCTGTAATTTCCGGCATAGGGTGTACAGGCAGAGTTGCGGGTTATGTAAAATTAGATTCATTCCATACAACTCATGGTCGGGCAATACCGTTTGCGGTTGGTTTGCATTTAGCAAAACCAGATATGAAGGTTATTGTATTTTCCGGTGATGGTGATTTAACATGCATCGGAGGTAATCATTTTCTGCATACTGCAAGAAGAAATTTAGACATTACTGTTATCTGCGTAAACAATTTTATTTACGGAATGACCGGCGGACAATCAGCACCTACGACACCACAGGATGCAAAAACTACAACCTCACCGTACGGCAACTTTGAATACACTGTTAATATTCCGTATCTGGCATCGGCTTGCGGTGCTGTATACGTTGCAAGATGGACTGTACTGCATATAAAAAGATTAACTCGTGCTATTAAGGAGGCAATACTAAAACCAGGTTTTTCCGTTGTTGAAGTAATTGCTCCCTGCTCAACACTGTATGCAAGAAAAAACAGATTAGGAACAGGTACAGATCTCCTGCACTTTTATCATGACAATTGTGAAATACAGCATGGGGCAGACTTACAATCTTCACAAATAGGATTTCAGGATAAAATAATCTGTGGAAAATTTCTAGATATTGACAAACCAACTTTTCGTGAGCGACTTGAAAAACGCCGAGAGGAGGTGCTTGCAAAATGATTAAAAAAGTAAGAATAACTGGGTTCGGCGGGCAGGGTGTAATTACTGCAGGATATATTCTTGGAAAAGCAGCGTCAATTTATGATAACAAGCATTCTACTTTTACACAATCCTACGGACCCGAAGCACGTGGAAGCGCATGCAGTGCGCAGGTAATTATTTCAGATGAAAAAATATTATATCCATTCATCAAACAGCAAGATATTTTAGTTGGATTATCGCAAGAAGGATTTGATAAACACATTAAAAGTACTGTTGATGGTGGCACTGTTTTAATCGATGAAGATTTAGTTGAAATAACAAACAGTCTTCCAAAAAAAATTGATCTTGCAAAAATTCCAACAACAAGACTTGCAGAGAAAAATTTCGATAATCGAATTGTAACAAACATAATAATGTTGGGTTATTTAAGTTCTTATACAGGTGTGGTAACTAGAGAAGCAATAACCGAAGCAGTAAAATCAGTTGTTCCGCAGAGAATGATTAAACTTAATACTGATGCTTTGGATTTTGGTTTTGAATTTAAAGTTTCTGAAGCTGAAAAAGCTGAAGCATAAAAAATAACTAACTGAATAATTCTCTTAAAAGAAAAAAGATGCCTAAAGGTGTGTTAGTAATAGGTGGCGGTATTGCTGGAATTCAGGCATCGCTGGACCTTGCAAACAGCGGGTATCAGGTATATTTAGTTGAAAAGGACCCTGCCATTGGGGGAAGAATGGCACAGCTCGATAAAACTTTCCCCACGATGGATTGCAGTATTTGAATCTTAGGGCCCAAAGCCATGGATGTCGGTCGGCATCCTAATATTGAACTACTGACTCTCGCACAGGTAACGAAGCTTGAAGGTATTGCTGGTAACTTTACCGCAACAGTCGAATGTAAACCGCGTTACGTTATTGCAGACAAATGTACCGGCTGCGGAGATTGTACTATAGCCTGCCCTCAAACAACTCTAAATGAATGGGATCTTGGATTGGCAGCACGTAAAGCTATCTACAGACCATATCCTCAAGCTGTTCCTTCCGCTTACGTAATTGATTTTGAAACATGCTTGAATACAGAAACACATTTTGTCTGTGAAAGATGCAGGAATACTTGCAAACGTGATGCAATTGATCACGATATGCAACCCGAAACAAAAAAATTAAATGTCGGTTCAGTAATTATTGCCACGGGATTTGAAGAGTTTCATCCACACGTAATGAAAAATTATGGTTATGGGACATGGCAAAACGTTATGACAAGCCTGGAGTTTGAAAGATTATTAAATGCTTCGGGACCTACTGAAGGACATGTAATCAGGCCATCGGATAAAAAGGCACCTAAAAACCTGGTGTTCATTCAATGCGTTGGAGCAAGAGGTGAAGGTGGAAGACCGAATTGTTCTCGCTATTGTTGTATGAACGCTGTGAAGGATGCCCTTCTTATCAGACAACATGAACCTGATGTTGAATCC
The DNA here is from genome assembly GCA_965365225.1 of uncultured Ignavibacteria bacterium. GTDB lineage: Bacteria > Bacteroidota > Ignavibacteria > Ignavibacteriales > Ignavibacteriaceae > IGN2. Next base: position 29,538 of record CBDUAV010000019.1, read on the forward strand.
TGCACAATTTTATATACCGATATTCGGGCATTTGGGAAAGGATTTGATAGATTTGTTGATAGAACCGATCAGGAAGATCATATAAAATTCATCCGTGGAAGACCAAGTAAACTGATGGAATTAGAAAACGATGATATTGAAATTTTTGTCGAAGATACAGAGACACAAAAACAGTTGCGTATGCATTCTGATTTAGTAATACTTAGCTGTGCGGGAATTCCAAATCCGGGCACTGCAGAGCTTGCAGATATTTTAGGATTAAAGACAAATGAAATAGGTTTCTTTGCAATTGGTGCCGAAGAAAAGCCAATTGAAACTACTAAACGCGGTGTGTTTATCTGCGGTAGCGCCGGTGGTCCGCAGACAATTCCGGATTGTGTTGCACAAGCGTCTGCAGCAGCTGCTCAGGCATCAATTTATGTTAAAGAAGATAAGTTACCCGATCCTGAGCCGCTAATACCAAAATCAATTGAAGCAGAGGCCGAACCGCGAATCGGTGTTTTTATTTGCAGATGTGGTGCAAATATTGGAAGAGTCGTTAAAACTGATGAGCTCGCAAAAGAAGCGGAAAAATTTCCAAACGTTGTATACTCGGGTGTTGCACTATTTGCATGTGCTGATACCGGACAAAATGAAATCAAAGAAAAGATTCAGGAATATAATTTAAACAGAGTTGTTGTAGCTGCTTGCACACCGCGTACACACGAACCGGTTTTTCGCCAGGCTTGTCTGGAAGCTGGTCTAAATTCTTACCTGCTTGAAATGGCAAATATTCGGGATCAGTGCACTTGGGTTCATTCCAAAGCAAGAGAACAAGCATACGGAAAATCTATTGATTTAATTAGAATGGCAGTTGCACGTTCTGCTCATCTTGAACAGCTAAAAGCTACAGAAGTGGAAACAACAAAACATGTTTTAGTGATCGGTGGCGGAGTTGCAGGTATGCAGGCTGCATTAGATTCTTCATCGATGGGATTTGATGTAACTTTAGTTGAAAATTCCAATCACTTAGGTGGTCGAGTAAAAAATCTTCATTCAGTTTTCCCAGTTCATAAAATGAATTCAAATCCAGCAGATGGATTAATTGAAAAAATAAATAATTCAAATATCAATGTTTTACTTAACTCACAGGTAAAACAAATTTCAGGATTCGTTGGAAACTTTGAAGTAATATTTAAATCAAACAACGGGACAAAAAATCTGGGACCTCTCAAAACCGGTGCAATAATAATAGCAATTGGTACTTCGCTCTTCACCCCAAGTGAAAAATGGAATTACGACAAACCGAATGTAATTACATCGATGGAATTGGAAAATATTCTTTCCAGTGGTGATGAAGAAAATCAACTTAAAAATTCTAAACGTGCCGTGTTTATTCAGTGCGTTGGTTCAAGATGCAAGGATGAAGGTTACACCGGCTGTTCAAGATATTGCTGTCCGACTTCAGTTAAGCAGGCCATAGAACTGAAAGAAATAGGTATTGACAGTACAATTCTTTATCGTGATATGCGAATGGTTAGCAGAGGTGCAGAAGAATATTACCGCGATGCAAGAAAAAAGGGAGTTCTTTTTCTCCGCTATGATTTAGATCATCCTTTAAATTTCAAGGGTGATAAAAAAATTGAGAGCATTTCATTTGAAGATACGCTGCTTAAGAGAGAAGTTTCTGTTCCCGCTGATTTGGTGATTCTTGCAACGGGGATGGTAAATGAAAAAGAACACTCGGAAACATTAAGACAACTAACTAAAGTTCCGCGTGGTGACGATGGCTTCTTTTTAGAACGGCATCCTGAATTGGGACCAGTTGAAACATGCATAGATGGTGTATTTTTATGCGGAACAATTCAAGCTCCAAAAGATATTTCAGATACATTAACTCAAGCTTCAGCAGCAGCGGCTAAAGCTGGCGAGTTACTGAATAAAGATAAACTATACATTGAACCAACGGTTTGCGAAGTTAACCCTGATTTGTGCAGAGCTTGTGGAACCTGTGTTGATATTTGTGAATATCACGCACCCGGTATGGCTATACAACCGGACGGAAAAGAAATTGCACAAATCAATAAGGCGTTGTGCAAGGGTTGTGGAACATGTGCGGTTTGGTGTCCAACAAATTCAATCACAGCCAGGCATTTTACCGATGATCAAATAGGTGCAATGATAACCGCATTATTTGAAGATTATCACGTTTAATTATGCATAAAGAAGAGATAGAAATAGAGAAAATAAAAAATAAAAAACAAGAAAAGCATAAAACTTTTGAGCCAAAAGTTCTTGTCTTTGCCTGTAACTGGTGTTCCTATGCCGGCGCAGATAATGCTGGAGTAAGCCGTATCCCCTACTCACCAAATGTAAGATTGCTGCGTACAATGTGCTCTGGAAGAGTTCATCCATCTCATGTTTTAAAAGCATTTGTTGAAGGTTCGGATGGTGTTATTGTTTCGGGCTGCCATTTTGGTGATTGTCATTACATGTTTGGTAATTATAGAGCCGAAGAACAATATAAAAAATTACAAGAAATTGTAAATCTTTTAGGATTGGATCCTGAAAGAATTGCACTTGAGTGGATATCAGCTGCCGAGGGTCCGCGTTTCGCTGAAGTAATTAACAGTTTTGTTGAACAAATTCGAAAGATGGGACCCAGTCCATTTGTTAATGGTTATGATAAAACTTTAAAGTCAGAAAATCTTATTGACTTGAAAAACTATAAAATATTTGAATGCCTGGAATGTGGACGATGTACAGGCATATGTCCTGTTGCTAAAACTCATCATCAATTTTCACCGAGAAGAATTTTATCGAGAGGCATTTCAAAAGGTTTAGCTTCACTCAGTAGCGACCAAACCATTTGGTCTTGCTTAACCTGCAAACAGTGCGAGAATGTTTGTCCCGCCGATATTCCATATTCTGAAATGAACAAAAAAGTCCGTGCTGTTTCAAAGGAATTAAATATTGAAAGAACATGCACACATGGTGGTGTCTTCGAGCAAATCTCCAATTTAATGACTCGACAGGATATCAAACAGAACAGATTAGAATGGGTATCAAATGATTTAAAGATCGGTGACGCTAAATCTGATACACTATTCTTCACAGGATGCTCGCCCTACTTTGCTGCCTATTTTGGTGAGCCCTATGCTGACACATTAGTCGGCTCATTGAAATCAGCAATAAGACTTATGAATAAAATCGGGATCGAGCCACTGCTGATCAAAAATGAAATTTGCTGTGGTCATGATTTTCTTTTAAGAGGAGAACCAGAAAAGTTTAAAACTATTGCTGAACTACTCACCAATCAAATTAAAAATACAAATGCAAAACGAATTGTATTTACCTGCCCTGAGTGTATGGTAACCCTTCGGGACGAGTATCCGAAAGTAATCGGAAATCTAGGTGTTGAGCTAATTCATTTATCAGAGCTTATAGAGTCACATCTGGATGAGCTTAAGTTTGAGAAAACAGATTTCTCTGCTGCATATCAGGATCCTTGCCGGCTTGGCAGATATTCAGGTTTATATGATCAACCCAGAAACATACTTAATTCTATTGAAGGAATTGAATTAAAGGAATTGCATCACAATAAAAAGAATTCAATTTGTTGTGGAAACACTGCCTGGATTTCCTGCGATGCAGGGACAAAAGAATTGCAAAATAAAAAGATGAAAGAAGTTATTGCAACAGGCTCTAAAAATCTTTTAACAGCCTGTCCAAAGTGTTTTATCCATCTTACTTGTGCACAAGATGGAAAAGACGAACCAACTAATGGTTCAATAAAAATAAATGACATGTGGAACTTTTTAGGAACACACTTGCAATAGCAAGGAGTAAATTATGGAAGACGAAAAACTAAGAATCGGGGTCTTCGTCTGTGATTGCGGTCTGAACATTGCCGGAACAATTGATACAAATGCTGTTGCGGAATTCGCGGAAAAACTACCTGATGTTGTCTGCGTTATCCGTAATAAGTATACCTGCGCTGATCCGGGTCAGAACGAGATCAAAAAAGCTATTGCCGAACACAATCTTAACAGGGTTGTTGTAGCTTCCTGTTCACCACGAATGCATGAACCTACTTTCAGAGGATGCGTTTGGGATGTCGGAATGAATCCATACTTAATGGAGATGGCAAACCTTCGCGAGCATTGCAGCTGGGTTCATGTTGACGATAAAGAAGGTGCAACAGAAAAAGCTAAGGATCTCGTTGCAAGTGCAGTTGCCCGTGCCCGCTTTCTTGAACCGCAGAATGAGATGACTTTGCCCGTTACTCAGGCTGCGTTGGTTATTGGAGGCGGTGTTGCAGGTATACAAGCTGCACTGGATCTGGCGGATGGCGGTCACAAGGTCTACCTTGTTGAGAAACAGCCATCTATTGGCGGTATAATGGCTGCACTTGATAAGACGTACCCAACTATGGACTGTAGTATATG
>CBDUAV010000020.1:0-33118 GCA_965365225.1 uncultured Ignavibacteria bacterium
CCAGTAAAAAAAACAATAGATTTCGAACTGCTTAATTTATCAATCAGGCTTTTATCAATTTGCATTAATCCAGCTCTTCGTTTACCTCTTTTAAAAGGTCTTTTGATTCCTGCAAATACAAATCATCGTCTTCCAAAACAAAAGGTGCTTTTTCTACCAGCAAAAGATTTTCTTTAGCCAGTTCGTACTCACCTTCTTCCACATATGCTTTTGCAAGTTCAAGGTAAAACATTCTGTAATTTGGTTTCAACTTAATCGCGTTTTGAAATTCCCTTATTGCAACTTCCATGTCGCCCCATCCCAATCCAAGCGGTAGTCTTAGCAAATAGGGTTTTTCACAGACTTTAGCATGTGCTCTTCCTAGAACATAGTGTGCAAGTGCCTGTATGTAATTACCACCGTTGTTTAATTCAATTGCTCGTTCGCAATCGTCTCTAACATCGTTTACAGTTCCGATTGCTGAAAACACACCTTCGAACAATGCAATTCTTCCGTTAACAATTGCACGCCTTACATATACAACCGATTGATCTTCGGCAAGATTAACAGCACTATCAGCATAGAGAAACGATTTTTCATAGATCGCAACTTTTGCATCATTTTCTGCATCGGTAGTTTCGGGCATTCTATTTCCGATATCAACATAAGCCCGGCTTATTCTCCAAAGAATTTCCCAATTTGCGGGTATTAATTCATCTGCTTTTAAATATGTTTCAAGTGATTTTTGATGATTAAATTCCTGATTAAATTTATCACCCTCTTTAATTAAATCTTCAACACTTTGTGCAAATGAACTGCTTACAAAAGCTATAAAAGAGAATAAATAAACGATTGTAAATATCTTCATGCTCTTTCCTTTTAATTAATCAAAAAGTGATTTATTATTTTTCCCTTCCGACTCATTTTTTAAATTGTGCTTGTAAAGATCTGTTTGTGCAAGTGTTATAAATTTTGTCCATTGGCCCTCTCCTCTAATTTCGGATGAAATTACATTTTTGTAAGCATTTAATTTTGCGCTCAACTCATCCGCCTGGTATAATGCAACAGCTTCAATTGTTTTGGGAACAACAGGAGAAGCATATTCCAGTTTGCCTTGGTGACTTAAAATTAAATGAATAAGATTTCTTTTAAGTTCTTCTGGAAAGCCAGGGAAATTTTTTATTTCCTCATGCACAAAAATTGCTGCCATAACAATATGCCCAATAAGTTTTCCATTATCTGAATATTCAAATGCAGAATCATACTTAAGCTCTTCGGTTTTGCCAAAATCATGGAGCATTGCCCCAGCAATGAGTAAATCCCTGTTCAGTTCCGAGTGAAAATCACACATTAAATCACAAATTTTTATTATTTCAAGTGTGTGTTCAATTAACCCATGGATGTAACCATGATGCCAAGATTTTCCAGCAGGAGCCTTTGAAAATTTATCAAATCGTTCGCCCGAAAAGATACTATCTAAAAGAGTTTTTAACTGCGGCTGCGAAATTTTTTGCATGCGCGTTTTAAATTCATCAATCATTTTATTTAAATCGCGTGTGGATTTAGGGAGGAAATCCTGCGGGGTTACTTTATCTGAATCTTTTGATAGTCTTATTGCTGAAATTCTAATTTGCGGGCTGTTCTGGAATTCTTCAATTGAGCCTTTAACTTTTACAACGTTGCCAATTTCAGCCCCATTTGCTAGCTCCTTGAAATTTTCCCAAACGTTTGTATTCAGCGAACCCGATTTGTCTCCCAATTCAAGGGAAAGATAATCGCTGCCGGCTCGTGTGCTTCTTAATTCTATTCGGCGTATAAGCAAATAATGATCTACCGGATCGCCCTTTACAAGAGTTGATAGATCTGATTGAGCTGTCATCAAAATCTAAATTAGTGATTTAAAATAAAATCAATACTTCCAGCTGGTGAATAAAAATCACCCGATAAATTTTTTAATTAAATAGCAGGGATTCAATTTTTTCTTTTAGCAGTTCAGAATCAAATGATAATTTATTTAAAGTCTTAACACCAATTTCCTGGTACGATTTAGTAATGTCATCCTCTTCAGAATTAATTAGCATTATAAAAGGAATTCTTAAATTTTTGTTTTCTTTCCGTACGCTTTGAACAAACTGCACACCATCCATTAAGGGCAAATTGTGATCGGCAATCACTAGAGAAGGCATTTTTGCAGAAATAATACCTAAGGCTTCAAAGCCATTAAGTGCAGATAAAATTTTAAACGAGCTAAAATGTTCACTAATTACTTTTGAAAAAATTACTCTTTCCTCTTCGCTTTCAACCACCAGTAAAATAGAACTCTCAGAGGATGGAACAGTAAAATGAAATTCACTGCCTTCGCCTTCGTTAGAATAAAACCAAATATCTCCATTGTGTTTATCAATAATTTGCTTTGCCAGTGCAAGCCCCAGTCCGGTTCCTTTTTCTCCCTTCGTTCCTTCAGTTGAAAATATTTTACCAATATTAAAAAGCTTGTCCCGGTTTGAATCAGATATACCGCCACCTTCATCTTTAACAATAAACTCACTCATATCTTCGTTGAATACACTGGCTTTCACTTCAACATTTTCATGTTCGTTGGAGTACTTTACTGCATTGCTAATAAGGTTTGTAAGCACCTGCGAAATGAGTCTTTCATCTGCATCAATATATAATGAATCGGGGATATCAACTTTTATATTAACATCTTTTCTAACTGCCATCCCTGTAAGTGCAGAGATACAATTGTATGCTACACTTTGCGCGTGAATTCTTTGTGGATCAATTTTTAATCTGCCTGTTTGTAAACGAGACCAATCTAACAAATAATTAATTAATTGTAGTTGATTGTGAGAAGAATCATTAATGTATTTAAGGTATTCTATTTTTTCTTTTTCACCCAAACCGGTTTCCTGTAAAAGAACATCTGAAAAACCTAGAATACTTGTAAATGGAGCACGAAGATCGTGTGATAGAATTGAAATGAAGTTGTCTTTCGATGAATTTAGCTGTTCGAGTTCTTCAATTTTATTTTTTAGTTTTTCAATTTCGGACGAGTATTCAGTAATGTCTAAAATTATTCCGAATCTCTTTACAATTTTTCCTTCAAGTGTACGGTTTACTTTTATCCTATCTGAAACTTTAATTGTGTCGCCGTTGCTTTTTGTAATCCTATATTCCAATTTAATTATATCACTATCACCTTCTATTTCAAAAAGATCGAGTCTTTTTTTGTATTCGGGTAAATCATCTTTAATTATTAGTGATTCCCACCCTTTTTCCATCTCCTTAATTTCATTTGTGTGGTAACCTGTTACATTAAAAACTCCTTCGGAAAAATGAATTTCTGTTCTTGACTCATCAATTTCTTCCAGCCGGAAAAACATTCCGTCGAGGCTGTTTATGGTTTCGTCGAAGCTGATATTCAGGGATTCATTCATAAGTAGAATTGAACTATAATTTCTTAAACAATTTCTATTTTTATGTAAATCTGTATCTCAATAATAAAGAATAATTGCATCTTTTAACAGGTTGATAATATTCAAAATTCTTTAGAATTTTATAAGGGTTTTGTTATAAATGAGAATAAGATTATTCTTCTGAATGTTTATAATATAAACACTTTGGCCACATCAATCAGTAAAGATGGCTGGTTAAATAGTGCGGTTGTAAAAACTTTGCCTAGGGTTCTTTTTTCATAAGGAACTTTATTGAAGGCATGTGCAATGTTATTAAACTTTTCATCCGAGAAATTGTATATGCCTTCTTTAATTCTGTTAAAAATTTCGTGACGCTTGCCAAGTCTGTCAGCCCAGGCTTTATCGTAAGTTAAAATTTGATCCAACTTATTTTTCTTTACTGCTTCTGCGGCAATTGTTCCAGCAATTTTTCCACCAATCATTCCGCTTGCAATTCCCCCACCGCTTAATGGATTTACTTGCCGGGCTGCATCCCCAACAAGCATAATTCCGGGAGCTGTAATTTTTTTGAGCGTTACCGCACAAGGAACACCGCCAGCAATTTTAGTTAACACTGGTGCATTAGGATAATGCTTATGCATAAAATCGTCAAGAAAAGCTTGTGCAGATTTATTCTTTCCAATTATTCCACTAACTCCAAGACCAATGTTTGCTTTGTTGTGACCTTTCGGAAAAATCCAGAAGTATCCGTTTGGTGCAACATCCTGCCCAAAATAAAAGTAAAGAGCATTTTGATCAATCGGAATATTCGTAGCAGTAATTTGAACAGCACTTTCCATATCACGGAAATCAATGTGAGTTTCTAGTCCAGCCCAGCGACCGATGCGTGATTCAACTCCATCAGCAGCAATTACAACTTTTGCCTTAACTTCTTTTCGCTCACCATGATATTCATACTTAACTCCGCTAACTTTTCCATTATCAAATAGCAAATCATTTACATAAGCACGGGTTATAATTTCTGCACCAGTATCCGCTGCTGTTCTGGCAAGTTCATAATCAAAGATTCTTCGTTCCAGTACATAGCCAGCTTCACCAAAATCCAGGATCACTTCTGTTCCATCGGGTGCATTAAAAGAAAATTTACTGATCTTTGCAGCAATCCATTTTTCATCGGAGGGAATAAATTCTTCCACACCAGCTTTGCTTACTGCTTCTCCACATCTTACGGGATAGCCAACATCACGATCTTTTTCCAGCATCAAAACCGAGACGCCTTTCTCAGCTGCAAATCTTGCTGCCATTGATCCCGCGGGACCAGCGCCCACAACGATTATGTCGTATTCGTTTTTCACTTTGCTAAGACGCCGTTTTTGTTAAACTTAATCACTTCAATCGGGCAGCTCCATACACACTTTGCACAATTAGTACAACGAGGGTCGATAATAAAAATCTCTGCTTCTTTAAGTTCAATTGCATCTTCTGGACAGACACCAACACAGCAACCGCAGAAGTCGCACTTATCCGGAAGGATTTCGATCATAAGTTTTCCTGTTTTCGCCTGACGAAAGTTCAAATCAATTAAAAATAATTTAGAATTATGAATAAAATTTTCTTGTCTGAAGTTAATCAAAGGTTGGGTTTTATTAAAACTTAGTTAACAATAAACAAATAACTTTATAAAATTTTGATTAAGAATTTCATTAAATTATAACCAATATTAAACATAAGTATATGGCAAAATCAAAAAAGTTCGGAACATTTGGTGGTGTATTTACTCCATCCATCTTAACCATCCTTGGCGTAATAATGTACTTGAGGCTCCCCTGGATTGCAGGTCAGGCTGGTTTGTACATGACCATTGGGATAATTTTATTAGCTCACCTTATTTCTGTAACCACCGGTTTGAGTGTTTCATCAATCGCAACAGATAAGAAAGTAAAGGCCGGCGGAACTTATTACATGATCTCCCGGAGTTTAGGATTACCGATTGGTGGTACTCTTGGTTTAGCACTATTTGTAGGTCTGTCTTTTAGTGTTAGCTTATATCTGATTGGTTTCGCCGAAAGTTTTCTTGGTTATTGGGGATTCTCTCTGGACACAAATACAATCAGAATGACAGGAACTATTATTCTGGTCTCTGTAACTATCATTACGTTTATCAGCACATCTCTGGCAATTAAAACACAATACATTATTATGACCGCTATCGGTCTTTCCCTAATTTCTATTTTTCTTGGAAATCATGAATTCACTCCTTCAGCACCATTATTATCTCCAACCGCAACTGCTGCACCTTTTATTGTATTATTTGGAATATTTTTTCCTGCTGTAACGGGATTTGAAGCTGGGGTATCAATGTCTGGCGACCTTAGAGACCCGAAAAAGTCAATTCCGGTTGGAACTATCTCAGCAATAGTAATTGGTTTAGTAGTTTATATTTTTCTGGCCTTTTTCTTTTCCTCATCTGTAAGTGCAGACCTTTTAGAAAATGATCCGAAGGCACTATTAAAAATTTCCTGGATTCCGGAACTTGTTATTGCTGGTATTTGGGGAGCTACTCTTTCCTCTGCTTTAGGTAGCATACTCGGTGCGCCAAGAATTTTACAGGCAACCGCAGTTGATAAAATTACTCCGAAGTTTTTCGGAATAGGATTTGGAGAAACAAACGAACCACGTAATGCTTTACTTTTAACTTTCATAATTGCAGAGGCAGGAATTTTAATCGGTGATCTTGATGTAATTGCACGCATTGTATCGATGTTTTTTATTACTACCTACGGATTCCTTAACTTAAGTTGTGCGATTGAACGATGGGCAAGCTCGGATTTCCATCCTGATTTCAAGGTACCAGGAATAGTAAGTCTTATAGGATCAGTTGCTTGTTTTATAGTAATGATACAGCTTGATTTTGTTGCAATGGTTGGTGCCACCGTAATACTTGGAGCTTTATTCATTTATCTTAAAAGAAAAGAGCTCACGCTTGAAACCGGTGATACCTGGGAAGGAATCTGGGCTTCACTTGTTAGGACTGGTTTAACCAAGCTTAAAGGGAAGGTACGTGCAGTTAGAAATTGGAGACCGAATATAATTTTATTCAGCGGTGGGCTGCAGACGAGACCTTATCTTGTAGAAATGGGAAAAGCCATAACCGGCAAACTTGGAGTAATCTCGAATTTTGATTTGGTTGAAGATCCAAATTCCGACATGCTTTTCTCAAACGTGTTAAGTAGTGAAGAAGAGAACCTTGAAGAAACTGAAAGCGGAATTTTTTCTAAACGTCTTACCTGTAGAAACATTTTTCAAGGCATTGAAGCAATTACAAGAGTCTATGGTTTTACTGGTATCGAACCGAATACCGTTTTAATGGGTTGGGCAAGAGATACAAAACATGCCGAAAATTTTGCAAACCTTATTAAAGATTTAGACAAGCTTGATTATAATGTTGTGTTTCTTGATTATGATAAGGAAAAAGGATTCGGAGAAAGAAAATCGATTGATATCTGGTGGAAAGGTCATGGAAATTATTTTTCTTTTGCATTAACAATACTCCGGTTCATTAAAACAAACCCATCCTGGAAAGAAGCAGCTCTAAGAGTTCTGTTTATTATCGAAGATGGCGCTAACCCCGAGAAAATTTATAAAAATGCTTATCAGGTTTTAGATCAATACAGAATTGATGCGGAAATAAAAATCATAAATAACGGAATTGAAAGAAAATCAACAACACAAATTATTCAAAGCGAATCATCCGAGACAGATTTAACAATATTAGGGATATCTAAAGAAACAATCAGTGGACCAACTGCCTACATTGAGAAGATGAATAACTTTATGGAAAACTTTGGTTCTGTAATGTTAATTCATTCTTCTTCTTTCTTTGAGAAGATTGATGTTGGAATATCCCAAACAGATAAAGCTGAAGAAGAGATACAATTATCAGAGGAAACAGCTTTACCTTCCTTACCGCTTGCAAGAAACGATATTATCGCGGGTAACTGGGAAAAACTTGATCGTGATATAAGCAATGTTATCACATCTTTTTGTAAAGATTCCTTCTTTCAAATAATAAAAAAACACAAAAAGTTGCTTATTCCCTTGCAAAAAATAGTGGAGAAGCAATTTACATCTATATCAAAAGCAATGGGAGAAACCGATAAACCAAGGTTCACTCGATTGTTAAATAAATCAACGAATGACCTTCTTTTCCAGGTTAACAGGGTTGCTGAAGAATACCGGGCGGAACTGGACGAGCCTTTCGAAAATATATTTAAAGCTTCGATTGAAGCTTATAGAACTCGAATTGCCAACTTAATAGATGTCCAACCAAAAGAGTTAGTTGTTCACTTTTACAAAGAAGATTTTAGATCAAATGAGAAGGAGAATCTCGCGGTTAGGTTTTTCAAATTCAGAAAAAAAATAAAAGCCGGGTTTAAAGAAAAACCAATCTCAATTGAAATAAAATACCGCCAAATGCTTCAATTGTATTTGCGCCACCGGCGAGAAACTAGCATTTCAGATATGCTAAACAACTTTGGTGTAGAAGTTATTTCCTTCTTTTCTGAGGTTAAGCTAATAATTAATGCAATAAATGATTCTCTTAACCGATTATCTGCTTTGGATGCAAAAAATGAAATGTCTATCAGTTTAATTGAAAAAGAGCGTGAGGACATTATGGGCAGGTTTGATAAAATTAATGATCAAGAATTATCAATTAATCTCAACCTGCAGAATAAATTGCTCCTTAATTGGCGGGAAGATTTGTCCGAAATGAACGAATTGACAAATAAACCAATCGCAAATTTCGAATTGGAGAGAAAACTAAAAAGTAACAAATCATCCCGTTTACAAGTTGAATACCTCGATAGTTTTCCCTACATCTGGAATAAAAATTACAAATACTTTGTTGAGAGTATTAATCTTATAAGCAACTCCCTATTACTTAAGGGGAGACTTAAGACTATAAAATCTGATCTTTTACTGCGTCTTGGTAATTACTTAAATGAACATTATTACATATCCATTGAGGAAATGAAAAAAGATTCCCTCAAAATAAAAGGGGGAAAATTAGCATCATTAAAGTATTTGCAATCAAGTGAGCCTTTTACTGAGCTGGTAAAATTGTTTGAGGATGATTTTGAGAATGCTCGAAAACTTTACTCTGATCTACCAGAGAAAGTTGAAATTCCTTCAGAGGAATTTTATAGGGTTGCTGAGGAGGGGAAATTCAAACAAGCCGAAGTATCAGTGGTGCAATATAGACGACTTTCAGAACATTTGATCGAGACAAATTTTATTGAGTCAATTCAGAATAAAATAGATACTTTCAGCGAAAAGTTGATTGATGAAAATGAAAATCTTGGAGACATAGTAAATCGTACGAATTTTAACTTCGCCACACTTGAAGATGAATCATTGGATAATTCTCAGAAGCAACAAGTTATTGATAACACGATAAAAGAATTTGAAAGTAAATTAAACGAGGAGCTATTGCAACTATCGGATCTTGAAGATGAATTTATTGATATGGTTGAAAAGGATTTTATTTTAACCACCGAATCCCTTAACTCGTACGCCATATTAAAAGCTTCAACAGAACTTGGACAACTTATAAGGCATAAAGAAGGCAAAAAAGTATTAAGCAGCATATCTGAATTTTCTGAAAAAATTTCAAAAATATTTAGAGACATAGTTGTTAACCTTATTTACGGAAAGAGTAAAGGTAGATTATTTGCCAGAAAACAAAAAGCACTAGAAGAAAATGATATTTCAGTTATTGATTCAGTACTCAGAATTGTAAATTCAATTAGCCCTAAACCTAATGTTTATGGACTAATTCCCTACTATTATAAAAAACTTTTCAGCGGTACATCCCGTGTGAGCAGCGATTTTCAGGTGGGAATGAAAAACGAGCTTGCCAAAGCTGCATCAGCAATTCAAAATTACAAGGCTGGATACCTTGGTGCATTACTCATTCTGGGAGAAAGAAACTCGGGGAAAACCACCTTATCGAGAATGATTGCTTCAAAATATTTTAAAGCGGATCATATCTTTAAAATTCAAGCACCAAAAACTAATTCCGCTCAATTGGATGTATTCGAAGAAATGTTGAAAAAGTCTACAAACAACCTTGGATCAATTGACGAAATTATTGGTGGACTTCCACAACACAGCACTATAATCATTAATGATCTTGAATTATGGTGGGAAAGGAGTGAAAAAGGATTCGAAGTAATTGATAAGATTGATAAGCTGATCCGTGATTATTCAAATAAAATTTTTTTTATTGTTAATTGTAACATTCACACCTACAAGCTAATGAACTCAATAAATAAGTTGGACGGATTATTTATCTCTATTATTGAGTGTGAACCTTTCGATTCTGAGTTACTTAAGGAAGTAATTCTCTTAAGACATGATTCAAGCGGAATTAAATTCAAATTAGGTAATAAATTAGATGATGAGCTGGGAGAAATAAAACTAGCCGGACTGTTTGATGATTATTTTAATTACTCCAACGGAAATGTTGGAGTCGCACTAAATGCCTGGGTAGCTAACATTATAAAGGTAGAAAGCAACACCGTCGAAATTAAACAACCTGTCATCCCTAATACAACACCATTAGACTTTCTTAATGATGACTGGTTGATATATATTTCACAAATTATGCTTCATAGAAGAATTTCTTTCGAGACACTAAAAAGACTGATGAAAGCAAGTGATGAAAGATGCAAAGATGTAGTTATGTCCTTACTCAGATGCGGAATTATTATTGAAAAATCTGCGGACACTTATGGTATTAATTTCTTCCTCGAGCCTTATTTAACCAAACTACTTAAAGATAGGATGGTAATTATATAATGCCTAATTCATTTTCTTTTCCATTGTTTTCTGCATTCGAATTTTTAGTGTTTATTTTTTTAATTTATATTCTTCTCAGAGTTGCTCTAAAAATTATCAGCTACATCAGTGTCTTAAGAAAACCTTATTTATTCATAAAGAAATTTTTTCCTTTAGTAGATCTTGCAATATTAATTACAGTTACTTTCTGGTTTACTTCATGGATCTTCAGAGACTCTGACTTATTACCAATAATTATTGCTATAGTCGCTTTAATCTTATTGAGTTTATTTGGATGGCTTTTGGGAAGAGACTTTATCGCCGGAATTATTCTTAAGAGTGAAAATTATTTTGAAAAGAATAAATTGATCAGACTTAACAATCAAAGCGGGAGAATTATTAAGACTACTTTAAGATATCTTGAATTTGAAACCGATGATGGAGAAGCAATAAGGGTTCCTTACAGTAAAATAATTGGTGAATACTTTGCCAAACTCACGCCTACTGTAAAATATGAAAGTCATTCAATCACTCTTCAATTGAATAAAGCAACCGATACTAAGACCTTGCGGGAAACACTTAGAAGAAATATTTTTAATTCTCCCTGGTATCTGATCAGAAAAGAGCCAATAATTGAAATCATTTCTTCTGATGAGGGTGACTATAAAATAAATTTAGGTGTTTACACTCTTAACTCATCACACATTGATTTAATAAGGCAGGAATTGATTACGGGATTAGAAGGATAAAATATCAATTAGTTTCTTTCTCACTTAATTCTTCTCTTGTTCTTTTCTTTTCCCTCTCCAGATCGTTATTAATTTTCATAAGTTGCAACAGCTTTCCCTCATCATCGGTAAGTTCAATTTCTCTACGGTTGGATTGAATCCGTTTTTCTATTCTTTCAAATACAAAATTCTTCACAGTGTCTTTTGCAAACTTCATCAAAGTCATCTCGGCAGTTAAGCTAGGAAACCTTTCCTCCCAGCTGCTGCTAACAGAATATCTATCAAAAGTAAGTTCTCTAACGTAAGCTTCTTTTCTGTCGTCCAATATAACACTTATCAATCCACTTGTTGTAAAGTTGTCTCCGTTTTCAAATTCATCTTTTATCATCTCAAACAATTCACGATTTATAGAACTACTAAAATCTTCCGGATGTAGATAACTCATAATAAGTTCCGCAACTGGTTTATCTGCTTCAAATAATAACTTTAAAATTTCTTTTTCAAGATTATAAAGAACAGGTGAAATTTCCGGAACCGCATCAATAAGTGTTGATGTATTTTCTTCGACACTTCTATTTTGAAATACTTTAGAATCAGACTTTTCAAATCTCCTAACCTGTTTTATTTGCTTTTCCAGCTCTGACTCAAGAAGCTTTTCCCGAAGATTAAATTTCTTTGCAATATTCTTGATCAATAGATTTCTTTTCAATTCATCATTAATTAAAGCCACAGGTTTAACAAGATCTCTTATTGCCTCTGCTGCAGTTGCAGGATCGTCAAACTTGCCCTGTGACTCGTAATACTTGGTTTCGTATTCTAAAAAGTTCTCCGCTTTTTTAATCAATTCCTCAAATTCTTCCTTACCAAATTTATTCACGAATGAATCCGGGTCTTCCCCTTTAGGAAGAGATACAATCTTCACTTCCATATCCCTTTTAAGCAGAATTTCAATACTTCTCATTGAGGCTTTTATGCCAGCCACATCAGCATCAAATAGAAGAACAACATTTTTTGTGTATCTCGACAAAAGCTGAACCTGATCATCTGTCATAGCGGTCCCCGAAACAGCTACCACATTCTTAATTCCACTTTGATATAATGAAATTAAATCCATATAGCCTTCAACAATGATAGCTTTATCCCAACGGCGAATATCATCTTTTGCAAATGAAAGTCCGTAAAGTGTTCTTCCTTTAATATATATTGGAGATTCCGGAGAGTTTATGTACTTGGCTCCTTTTTCTTTTGGGTCTAGCACCCTTCCTGCAAATGCAACTACTCTGCCATTCGGAGAGAAGATTGGAAAGATTAATCTACCCGGTAGTTTGTCATATAATTTTCCTTCCGAATTTTTACCAATTAAACCAAGCTGAATACATTTATCAATGTTCAAGTTTCTGCTTTTAGCATAGCTGATAAAGTTTTCCCAGCCTCTTAAAGCATAACCCAATCCAAACGAACGAAGTGTTTGTGTTTTAATGTTTCTATCGTGAAGATATTTTCTTGCAAACCCTCCTTCATCATCATTTAAAAGATTATTTAAAAAATATTTTGCTGCTTCTGTATTGATGTCATAAAGAACTTCCTGCTCGGATTGTTGTTCTGTATACTCTGCTTTATCGAATTCTATTGTGATTCCCTGCTGCTCGGCAAGTTCTTGGACAGCCTCAACGAAAGATATTTTGTGGAACTCAGTTAAGAATTTAAAAACATTTCCACCTGTATGACATCCAAAACAGTGAAAGATTTGTTTTTCTTCACTTACCGTAAACGAAGGGGTTTTTTCTGAATGAAAAGGACACAGACCCACATAGTTTTTTCCTCTTTTTCTCAACTGAACGTGCTCAGAAACCACATCAACTATGCTAGCAGTGTTTCTTATCTCTTCTATTTTTGATTCCGGAATTCTCATATGTTTTTACTCAATTGGGCTGTAAATATAACTGAAATTTTATTGAACTGCCTGCAGATATTGGTTTTGATTGTTACTTTGTAGCTTTCTTTTATTCAGCATAACATATTTTATATATTTGCATAAATATTTGATGGATAAAATGAATGATCCCAGAAAAAACAGCATTTTGATATTTCTTCCAAAGAAAGATTTTAATGAGGAGGAATTCACAATTCTAAAGAGGCTATTATCGAAAGCAGGTAAGCAGATTTTCATTACTTCCGACGACCATTTTGTATGTTCAGGAAGCAAAGGAATGAAAGTGAAATCAGATACCAGTTTCTTTAACATTAATGTAAACAATTTTTCTGCTTTTATTTTAGTGGGCGGTGCTGGTAGCAAAGCTTATTGGAATAACCATATACTTCAAAAGATAATAATAAAGTTTTTTGTTTTGGGGAAAGTAGTCGCTGCAATTTGTTCCTCACCAATAATACTTGCAAATGCAGGAATTTTAAATAATAAAAAAGCCACTTGTTATTCAGAAGATAAAATGGAACTTATCAATTCCGGAATTGATTATCAGGATAAGAATTTAGTTATAGATGTTAATGTCGTTACTGCAGATAACTCACGTTCAGCGCAGCAGTTTGCGGAAACAATTCTAAATCTAATAAAGCAATAATTAATCCTTTGAAAATGATTGAAATATCTAAAAAATACTGCAATAGTTTAACTGAATATTCGCGATACAACACCCGCGAAGTTAAAATTGGTGATGTTCCGCTCGGAGGAAATAACCCTATACGCATTCAATCTATGACGATCACAGATACAATGGACACAAAAGCCACGGTTGAACAGACAATCAGAATGGTAGAGACCGGATGTGAGTATGTTCGAATAACTGCACCAAGTATAAATGAAGCCCGAAATCTTGAAAATATAAAAAAGGAATTAAGAGCACGTGGATATACAGTTCCATTAATTGCTGATATTCATTTCACACCTAATGCTGCTGAGCTTGCAGCAAAAATTGTTGAAAAAGTTAGAATCAACCCGGGTAATTATGTTGATAAGAAAAAGTTTGAACAGTTTGAATACACCAATCAGGAATACCAGGAGGAGCTTGAAAGGATTAGAGAGAGGTTTACACCTCTTGTGAAAATTTGTAAGGAGTATGGAACGGCAATGAGAATCGGAACAAATCATGGTTCTCTTTCAGACAGAATAATGAATCGTTTTGGTGATACTCCACTCGGAATGGTTGAGTCAGCATTGGAGTTTGTAAGAATTTGCGAAGACCTAAATTATAACAGCATCGTTCTCTCAATGAAGGCAAGCAATCCGCAAGTTATGGTTCAGGCTTATCGACTACTCATTCAAAAGATGGAAGAAGAGGGAATGAATTATCCGATTCATCTCGGAGTTACAGAGGCTGGTGGCGGTGAAGATGGGAGAATAAAATCTGCTGTCGGAATTGGAGCGTTGCTAGAAGATGGAATTGGTGATACAATAAGAGTATCGTTAACGGAAGATCCTGAGTATGAAGCGCCTGTGGCAATTTCACTTGCAGATCGTTACAAGCATCGTGCTAATCATGCGCCAATTAAGCCTGTTGTAATGATTCCAATTAATCCTATTGAATATACTAGAAGAAATACCTTTGAAGTTATTGGAGTTGGTGGTACGAATGCACCTTTTGTAGTTGCAGATTTAAGTTCGAAGTTAATCACTTCCCCAAAAGATCTTATTGATGTTGGATATAAATATGATGAAAAGACTGATAAATGGACGCTAACGGATATGGCAGCGGATATTATCTATCTGCAATACAATGATATTAATTTTAATCTCCCCGAAAACATTAAACTGGTTTTAGATTATGAAGAATGGATAAATCTAAAATCAAAGAAAATTCGTTATCCTCTATTTAATAAGAAACAATTTTTAAAGAGTGACGTATTTTCAGAGCAAATAAATTTTGTTAAAATAAATATTCATGATTTGGATCCAGAATTTATTACGAAATTAAAATCTGAACTCAATGTTGTTCTTATCATCGAAACGGATAACAAACACGGGATGGCAGAACAGCGTCGAGTATTTTTTAAATTGATTCAAGAAAAAATTAATAATCCGGTAATTGTTAAAAGAAATTATAAAAATATTTCATCCGATGAGCTGAGATTGTTTGCCTCAACTGATTTGGGTGCACTATTAATTGATGGACTTGGAGATGGGGTTTGGATTACTTCAGAAAATTTAGATAAATCTAAAAATGCAAGTAATCAATCAACAAAATTTTCAGGCATCGAATCAAAAGAAAAATTTATTAACAGAACTCTCTTTGGAATTTTACAAGCCGCACGTGTTAGAATTTCCAAAACAGAATACATAGCTTGTCCATCCTGCGGAAGAACACTTTTTGATTTGCAGGAAACCACTGATATGATTAGAAAAAGAACAGAACATTTAAAGGGTGTAAAAATTGCAGTAATGGGCTGCATAGTAAATGGTCCAGGTGAAATGGCAGATGCAGATTACGGCTATGTTGGATCGGGTATAGATAAGATAACTCTTTACCGCAATAAAGATGTTGTAAAGCGAAGTGTTCCCGCAGAAAATGCAGTGAACGAACTAATTGAATTGATAAAAGAAGATGGGAATTGGGTTAATAAGGAGTAAAAATGAAAGTTTTGTCTGAAAATTTCTTGTTGCGCCTTTGGTCGAATTAAATTATATTTTGATACTTAATATGAATGTATTGAAATATAAAATTCTTAAATTCCTTGATATCTTATACATAGCGGAACGTAAACTTCTTAAAGGAAAATGAAATTGAAAAAGCACCCCGAGATAATCGGGGTGCTTTTTTTTGAAATGCAGTGTAAAGCGGTAATAAAATATATAGAACAATGGGCACCAAAAGGAATTGCCTGGGAAAAAGATAGTGTCGGTTTGCAAATTGGCAATCCCGAAAGTAAAATTAAGAATATAATGCTAAGTCTCGATTTAACAGACAGTGTAATCAATCAATCAATAGAAAATAAGTGTAACCTGATCATAACTCATCACCCAATTTTTTTCCACCCTGTAAAAACACTTGACTTTTCAGCAGACAGTATCGCAAGACAAATCGAGAAAATTATAAAGAATAATATTAATCTATATTCAGCACACACAAATTTAGATTTTACAAAAGATGGTGTGAGCTTTCAGCTTGCAAAAAAATTACAATTACAGAATATCAAATTCTTCAAACACCTTCCCGAAAACCAGGTAAAGCTGGCAGTGTTTGTTCCCAATTCTCATCTAAGTAAAGTTGCTGAAGCAATTCATAAAGCAGGCGGTGGTAAAATCGGCGAGTACTCTCATTGTAGTTTCAGAACTGAAGGAATAGGCACATTTAAGGGTTCCGATTATTCTAATCCTGCTCTTGGGAACGCAAACAAACTTGAAACCATTAAAGAGATTAAGCTTGAGGTATTGGTTGATGAATGGAAATTGAGTGCTGTTATCAGTGCTATGAAACTGGTACACCCTTACGAAGAAGTAGCTTACGATATTTTAACACTTAAAAACGAAAACGCAGACTATGGAATAGGTGCTGTGGGTGAATTACAAAAATCATTAACTGTAAGGGAATTTTTGAAACTGGTTTCAACAAAATTAAAAACTGATAATTTACGATACACGCCTGGTAAACAAAATAAAATTAAAACTGTTGCAGTGTGCGGGGGTTCTTGTGTGGAGTTACTTGAAGATGCAATCGGGAAAAATTATGATTCATTTATAACAGCAGATTTGAAATATCATAATTTCCAGGATGCAGAGGGAAAGATATTAGCTATAGATGCGGGGCATTATCAAACTGAATTGCCCGTGCTCGATGAACTTCAGAATAGACTAAAAAGATTTTTGCGCAATAGCAAACAAAATAAAGTTTATAAGTTTAAGGGTTCAACCAACCCGATAGTTTTTTATAACAAATTAGGAGCTAATTAGAATTGTATAACAGACTTAAAGTTTTATATCAGCTTCAATCAATTGATGATCAGTTAGATGAACTTGAAGAGCTTCGTGGCGATCTTCCTAATTCGGTAAGAGAGCTTGAAGAAAAGATTAATTCATTTAAAGAGGATATCAAATCCAAAGAAAAAGAACAAAAAGAATCACTTAAAAAAAGAGATTCTAATGAAGATGAAATCGAAAGACTCAAAGAAAATCAAAAAAAATTCAAATCGCAGCTCTACCAGGTTAGAAATAATAAAGAGTACGATGCGTTAACAAAAGAAATTGATCATACTGAAGAACAAATGAAAAAACTTGAAACTGAAAACGATGGGCTCGCCGATACAAGTAAAACTCTAACTCAGGAAATTGAAGAGATAAAACTAAAGCTAGATGAGCTAAAAAAAGAACTGATTGAAAAAGAAGCTGATCTTAAGGAGATTGTAAAAGCCAATGCGAAGGAAGAGTCAAAATTAACCGGCCAAAGGAAAAAACTGGAAAGTGAAGTTAAAAAGCCGGACATTTCTGCATATATGAGAATCAGAAAGGCCAAAAGAGGAAAAGCAGTTTCTACAATTAAAAGATCTGCTTGTTCCGGATGCCATAATATTGTTCCATCTCAAAGACAATTGGAAATTAGACGCAACAACCGTCTCTTTTTCTGTGAATATTGCGGAAGGATTCTTGTTTCGAGCGAAATTGCTGAAGAGGTTGAGAAAGAAGACTAACTTTTACTGCCAATTTGCTGCTGATTTGCACACCTGATTTTAGTATATTTGGCGTCAGTTAATAATTAATAAGTTTTAAGAAAAATAAAATGGTTCGGTCCGGGCAATTGCCTCGTTTTTTCGGGGAGGAAAGTCCGAACTTCGTAGAACAAGGTGCCGGCTAACATCCGGGGTTCCGTACTAAGGAATACTGAAAGCGCCACAGAAAATATACCGCCCGCCTTCGGCTGGGTAAGGGTGAAAAGGTGAGGTAAGAGCTCACCGCATTCCGGGTAACCGGATTGGCAAGGCAAACCACACCTGAAGCAAGATCAAATAGGGAGATCGTTCTCTGCTTTGACAGAAAGTAGGGTTGTTCGCTCTGCAGGTCTCCGGGTAGATCGCTAGATCCATGCAGTAATGCATGGGCTAGATAAATAATTGCCTCCCGACTATTGTCGGGAACAGAATTCGGCTTACAGGGACGGACTATTTTATTTGTTCTTTTATTTTAATTGAAATTGCCTATGGTACAGAACCGCTGGATAATAAAAGAAATAAAAGATGAGTTTTCTATACAGGTGCTGGCTGATTCTTTAAATATTTCTGAAATCTTGGCCAGACTTCTTGTACTCAGAAATATCTCAAACTTTAATGATGCCAGGCAATTTTTCCGCCCTTCCCTTGATTTCCTTCATGATCCGTTTTTAATGGATCAAATGGAACGAGCAACAACCCGTGTAATTCAAGCATTGACTGAAAATCAAAAAGTATGTATCTATGGTGATTATGATGTAGATGGCACCTGCTCTACTGCTTTACTCTATATGTTTCTGAAAGAGCTCGGCGCTAATGTTGAATTTTATATTCCTAAAAGATTAGAAGAAGGATATGGTTTATCAACTTCTGCTATTGATGTTGTAAGATCTAAAGGAACTGGTTTAATGATTACAGTTGATTGCGGTATCACTGCAATTGAAGAGACGGAGTATGCAAATAGTCTTGGGATGGATGTTATTATTTGCGATCACCATCAGCCGAAAGAAGAATTGCCAAAAGCTATTGCAGTACTTGATCCTTTAAAACCCGGCTGCAATTATCCCTTCAAATATCTCTCAGGAGCCGGAGTTGCATTTAAGCTTGCACAGGGCGTTTGCGAAAGAATTGGTAAGAGAGACTTGCCGCTTAAGTATTTGGATCTTGTTGCACTTGCAGGTGCGGCAGATATTGTTCCTTTGACAGATGAAAATCGAATACTTGTCAATGAAGGTTTAAATCAAATTAATAGTAATCCCCGATCTGCTATAAAAGCTTTAATTGAAAAAAGCGGTTTATATCCTGGACAGCTAAATTCGGGTCAGGTGGTGTTTACAATTGCCCCGCGAATAAATGCTGTAGGTAGGCTTGGCGATGCTGAGAGAGCAGTTAATCTTCTTATTACAAACAGCGATAAAGAAGCTATCGAACTTGCAGAAATACTAGAATCGGAAAATTATGAGCGCAGAAAAATTGACGTAGACACCTTCGATGAAGCATGCAAACAAGTGGAAGATACAATTGATCTGGAAAATGAGCTTGCAATTGTTTTACATAACGATAACTGGCATCCGGGAGTAATAGGAATTGTTGCTTCAAGATTGGTTGAAAAGTACTATCGTCCAACTGTACTACTTGCAACAATGGATGGTGTTGCAAAAGGTTCAGCAAGAAGTATTTCTAACTTCAACATTTACGAAGCATTACAGAAATGTGAAGACCATCTCATTCATTTTGGCGGTCATCAGGCAGCAGCCGGATTAGCAATGGAAGTTAGTAAAGTAGAAAAATTCAGAGAAAAGTTTAATGCAATTGTAAAGGAGTCTGTTACTGAAGAGAATTTATTTCCGGAGCTGGCTATTGATTCAAAATTAAAATTCTCTGAAATAACACCAAAGTTTTTAAGAATACTCGATCAATTTGCACCGTTTGGTCCTGGAAATTTGCGACCATTGTTTCTGACAGAAAATGTGGAAGTATCGAACACACCACGAGTAGTAGGTAACAATCATCTATTACTTTGCGTTAAGCAGAAAGAATCAAAAAAAATATTCGATTGCATTGGGTTTAATATGGGTGGACACTTCGAAAAAATTATTCAGAATAATTCCGAAATTGATATTGTGTTTTCAATTGACAAAACTATTAGAGATGGAAGAGTATTTCCCCAATTTAAATTAAAAGATATAAAATTCAAATCTGTTAGTGAGGAGAACTAATAATGTCAGGTCATTCAAAATGGTCTACAATAAAACGTAAAAAAGGTGCTGCTGATGCAAAGCGCGGTAAGCTTTTTACTAAAGCCATTAAAGAAATCACCATTGCTGCCAGGGAAGGCGGCGGTGATCCTTCTGCGAATCCAAGATTGAGACTTGCCGTGGACAATGCAAAAGCAATTAATATGCCTGCAGATAATATCGAACGCGCAATTAAAAAAGCAACAGGCGAACTGGAAGGAGTGACTTATCACGAATTAACTTACGAAGGCTATGCAACTGGAGGAATTGCACTTTTAGTTGAAGTAGCAACCGATAATAAAAATAGGACTGTTGCAGAAGTTAGACACTTGTTTAGCAAACACAACGGGAGTATGGGAGAAAGTGGATCGGTAGCATGGATGTTTGAAAAGAAAGGGATTATCTCTCTCCCAAAACAGGATAAATCGGAAGATGAAGTTTTTGAAATAGTTTTAAATGCTGGCGCCGAAGATTTACAATCCGAAGAAGAGTTTTTTGAGATTCAAACGAACGTGGAATCCTTTGAGCCGGTAAGAAAGGGATTGCTGCAGAATAATCTAAATATCGAAAATGCTTCTTTGCAATGGGTGGCTAAAAATACTCTAGGCATAAAAGGCGAAGATGCCGAACAGGTTATGAAACTTATCGAAGCACTTGAAGATTGCGATGATGTTCAAAACGTTTACACTAATGCTGATTTCGACGAAGAATTTATTAAACAGCAAACATAATGGTAATTCTGGGTGTTGATCCGGGTACCACAATTACCGGCTACGGTATAATTGATTTTAGAAAAAATAATTTTAAACGTATTGCAAACGGCTGCATTAAAATACCCCCCAAAAAACAACTTCCCGAAAAATTAGAAATAATCTACAACGAGTTAGCTAAACTAATTAAAATTTATAAACCAGATGAGTTCGCAATTGAGACTGCTTTTTATGGAAAGAATGTGCAATCAGCAATGAAAATAGGATATGCAAGAGGCGTTTCTCTTTTAGCAGCAGTTCACAATAAAATTCCTGCCAGCGAATATTCTCCCGGAGAGGTAAAAAAAGCTGTTGTCGGAAAAGGTTCGGCTTCTAAAGAGCAGGTTGGATATATGGTTAAATCGATTCTAAACTTGAAAAGAGTTAAGTTTAAACCTGATGAAAGTGATGCACTTGCAATTGCACTTTGCCATGCATTCAGATTAAAAATTCCATCACTTAAAAAAACAAAAGGCTGGAAGGAATTTATCGATGCTAATCCAAACAGAGTGTTGGTATAGAAAATGATTGGATTTTTAACCGGCAAAATAATCTCAGCAAAGCCAACTGAAATTTTACTTGATGTAAAAGGCGTTGGTTATAAAGTACAGATTTCAATAAGCACATTTGAAAAAATTTCGGGCAAAGAAACAGTTTCCCTTTTCATCCACACAAATGTAAAGGAAGATTCTATATCGCTTTTTGGTTTCTATTCTGAAGCAGAAAAAGAAATGTTTGAATTGTTGATTTCAATTTCGGGTGTTGGGCCAAAATTAGCAATCAGCTTATTAGCAGGAATTTCAACTGATGATTTAAAGCATGCTATTACTACCGGAAACGTGGTGAGAATAACTGCGGTTCCCGGAATAGGCGCAAAGACTGCCGAACGATTAATTCTTGAATTAAAAAACAAAGTAAAGGATATTAAAGAAGAAGGTGTAAAGCCTTTGAAAGCCAGCACTCAAAAAGAAGCTGTTGCTGCACTAATAACGTTAGGTTATAATTTAACAACCGCTGAAAAAGCAATAAACAAAATTCTTTCGGAAAATTCTGATTGTGGTTTGGAAGAATTGATTAAACGATCTTTGCAGGAATTGAACGGATAATTATTTTGTCACAAATTAGTGCTAATCTTTAAACAACTGTGCAGACTAGCTCTGCTATATCCCCTAACTTTGCTTCTATTTTATTTTCCCTGTCTACTTTGCCCACACCGGAAGGTGTTCCTGTAAAAATTAAGTCCCCCTTTTCCAATTTCATTACAGAAGAAATATATTCCACAAGTTCTGTGGGTTTGAAAATCATACTGCTTAACGTATCACTCTGCTTAACTTCTCCATTAACTTTCAGCTCAATTTTTTCATCAAGTTTTAATTGATAATCTTTCTTCAAAATAAAATCTGAGATTACTGCGGAAGTATCGAAACATTTTGCAAGTGTCCATGGATCACCATTTTTTCTAAGTTTTTTTTGAACATCTCGCAAAGTCATATCCAATCCAACTCCAAAACCGATGATTGCTTTTTCTGCTTCTTTTCTTGATGCGTTTTTTAGATCTTCACCAATAAGCAATAAAAGTTCAACTTCGTGATGTAGCTCATTTGCGAATGTTGGATGTATAACTTCTCCACCCGAATAAATAACTGCAGATGAAGGTTTCAAAAACAAAACCGGCTTGTCCGGTACTTCATTCCCAAGTTCTTTTGCGTGCTTCGCATAATTTCTTCCAATGCAAACAATTTTGCCTATTGTAATTTCTTTATTGCTGTTTTTGATTTTAATTGTATTCATTAAATAAATCTTTTCATTTATTTAATAATTTTTCTATTTCCAAAATAACTTTTTCTGGTGTAATTCTCCTCATACATTCAACCGGGCGTGTACATTTACAGATTTCCCACTGAGCCGGTTGGGGATTTGAGTTTACGCAAGGAATACAAGGCATATCAGATTTTAATATTGTAACTAAATTATTTGGATTGTACGGCCCGGTTTCTTCTGCATCTGTAAACCCAGTTAAACAAAGAACCTGAACATCTAATGCAGTTGCAATATGAATTGGGCCTGTATCAACACCTAAGACCAAATCTGAAATACTGATAAGCGCAACCATACTTCTTACATCAATTGCATTTTCTCCAGCTAGCATAATTGCTTTGGAATGCATCATCGATGCAATTTTTTCAAAATCCTGTTTATCTCTTTTTAATCCGTTAAAGACAACTTTATAACCGTGTTTAGTAATAAAATGATCTGCAACCAGTGCAAAATTTTCAAATGCCCAATCCTTTTCAGAATATTGTGTGCTGCTACTAGGATTGAAAAATAATATTCTATCCTTTTCACTTATACCATATGATTTCAGGTGTTTACGAATATTTAT
This sequence comes from uncultured Ignavibacteria bacterium, assembly GCA_965365225.1. Lineage (GTDB taxonomy): Bacteria > Bacteroidota > Ignavibacteria > Ignavibacteriales > Ignavibacteriaceae > IGN2. The sequence goes on from CBDUAV010000020.1 coordinate 22,987, forward strand.
TTTTTCTTCATTGGAGACAAATAATACTGATTTATCTTTACCATCTAATTGAGTCCACTTCTTGACTAATTCAGCTTCTGCTAATGTGGCCTTTATTTTGGAACGATTTATTTGATAGTCACTAAAACCAAGAGGATTTGCGAAGGATGCGATCTTTTTAGGAAATGAGAACTTACCAACAATTGTGTAGTGTGGGTTAACCTCCAGTACAACTAACAAATCATAGTTGGCGGGAATCAACGAAATGAAAAAACCAATTTGTTTTAATATAGAAACCATTGAAAAATCATAATTAAAAGGAATAATTTTTCTGATTCCGGGAAAATATTTTAAAACTTCGACAGAATTTTTTCCCACTATTACATCAATATTTGCTTTTGGATAGGTATGATTTAATCTGGATAGTAGTGAGGTGATAAAAACAGTATCACCCAAGAGTCCATTTCTGAAAACGAGAATATTTTTAATATTATTTTTATCCTGAACGAACGATAAAAATTTCTCGCTCTTCTTCATTTCAGGTTTTCTGTTTCTTCTTTGTTGCTGCGGGAAATAAAATATTATTTAAAATTAAACGGTAACCCGGCGAGTTTTTGTAAAGATTAAGATCGGTTGGCGGATCACCAACAGCATGCTGATAATCCTCAGGATCGTGCCCGCCGTAAAACGTGAATGTGCCTCTTCCAAAATTTCCGTGAATATATTTAGCCTGGTCTGTTCCTTTTCTTTCTGCCATTATTATAACAGAATTTTTTATTGTGCTTCTGCGAAACATAGTTGTTTGTCCCATAAATCCTCTTATAATATTTGCATGGCTTTGCGTTAGCATGGTTGGTACAGGATCGTACTTGGCAGAAAACTCAAAAAGAGTGAAATAATCGTTTGCAAAATTTCCTATTTCAATAGGTTGAATGTCTATATCGCTGTACTCATAAATGTAAGGATTCATTTCAACTTTGAAATCTGTAAAAGCAAGTGTGTTGTTGTAATTCAGCATTTGTTGAGCATTTGGATCTGCAGCATCACCGTCGTACATAGATTCAGCAATATCAACTCCTAACGCAGAAAGTGTAATATCATACGAATCCGTTGCAGAACACATTGCAAAAAGAAATCCACCTTTACCAACATAATTTCTTATCTCAACAGCTACAGCTTTAAGCATATCGGAAACTTTTTTGTAACCATTCTGTTTTGCATTCTGTTCGTACTGCAACTGCTGATCTATATACCACTGGGCGTTGCTAAAACTAGCGTAAAATTTTCCATATTGTCCTGTAAAATCTTCATGATGTAGATGAAGCCAATCGTAATTATCTAAATCACCCTTTAATATTTCATCATTCCAGATTTTATCGTACGGAACGCTTGCATATTCAAGGGCAAGTGTAACCGCATCATCCCATGGCTGGAAACCGGGCGGAACATATACTGCAATCTTTGGTGCCTGCTCAAGCCGGATAACATCCATATTATTTTCTTCACTTTGTACGAAAGCATAAATCTGAGTTACATCTGAAAAAGAAACTGCTTCAAATACCACTCCTTCAATTCTGCATTCCGATGCAACATCAGCACTGTAATCAATTAGAAATGAACCGTTACGGTGGTTTAACAGCCAATCGGCTTTATAGCCTTTTGTTATTGCTCGGTAAGTTATTCCGTACGCTTTTAGATGATCAGTCTGGTCTAGATCCATGGGAATTAGAATTTTAGATTGGGGGAATACGTTAACAGAAGAGAAAATAAATAAACTTAGCAGGTAATATCTAAAAGTCATTGTAATTTGAATTTTCAATAAAGGAATTGTTTAATTGTTATACTGTTTTATTGTTTAGGACAATTCAGCAATAAAGCATTTTGAAAGGTTATGCAGATTTTTTTTCCTTCTTAAGATAAATAGGTTCTGCACGTTCTGCTACAACATCTTTTGTGATGATGCACTTTTCGATATCTTTTTTATCTGGAATATCGTACATAATATCAAGCATAATATCCTCAACAATAGAACGTAGCCCACGCGCACCTGTTTTTTTTAGCATTGCAAGTTTAACAATTTCATCCAGAGCAAAAGGATCGAATTCTAACTCTACTCCCTCCATTAAAAACAGTTTTTTATACTGCTTTACAATTGCATTTTTTGGTTCGGTTAAAATATTTTTCATCGCTTTTTCATTCAAAGAATGAAGAGGCGCAACAACAGGGATACGCCCAATCAGTTCGGGAATTAAACCGTACTTGAGTAAATCTTCAGGCTGAATGAATTGAAGAATCTCTTCATCTTTTTCATTTTCTTTTATATCTCCTGTAAAACCCATTTTATTTTTATTAATTCTCGTGGCGATAATTTTATCAATACCTGCAAACGCACCACCCAGAACAAAAAGAATATTTTTTGTATTAAGATTTATCAGGCTTTGTTCTGGATGTTTCCTTCCTCCTTTTGGGGGAACACCTGCAACGGTTCCCTCTAAAATCTTTAACAGCGCCTGTTGTACACCTTCGCCGGAAACGTCGCGTGTAATTGATGTGCTTTCACTCTTGCGTGCGATTTTATCTATCTCATCAATATAAACTATTCCTTTTTGTGCACGATCAAGATTATAATCTGCAGCCTGTAAAAGATGAACAAGCACAGTTTCAACATCATCTCCAACATAACCGGCTTCGGTGAGTGTAGTTGCATCCGCAATGGCAAAAGGAACATCAAGTATTCTTGCAAGTGTTTGTGCCAGCAAAGTTTTTCCAACACCTGTAGCCCCGATTAACATAATGTTGCTTTTATCAATTTCAACATCATCAAGTTCAAAAAAAGATGAACGGGAGTTTATTCTTTTATAATGATTGTAAACTGCAACGGAAAGAACTTTTTTAGCTCTTTCCTGCCCGATAACATGTTCGTCTAGCTGCTTTTTTATCAACTCCGGTGTGCGGTTTTTATGCTCTTTACTTTTGGCACCTCTGTATGCAGCAAGATTATTTTTCAAAATATCTACACTGCTTGCAATACAAATATCACAAATGTAAACGTCGGGTCCGGCAATCATGCTACCGACTTCATTGCCATCTCTGCCGCAAAAAGAGCATTTTACAATTTTTTGTTCTTCTTTTTTACTCATCTTTTAACTCGATTTATTCAATAATACTTTCAATTGTTCTCTTGCTTCATTCACATAAATTGAAGTTGGAAAATCGGCAAGTAGTTTTTGATAATATTCCTGTGCTTTTAAGTATTCTTTTAATCCAAATTGATGAATTTTAGCCATTAAATATAATGCTTTATCAGCATAAATATTTTTTTCACCTTCTTCAGCAGCCTTTTCAAAAGTTGATATTGCCTCTGTAAAATTATTATCAGCAAGCATCATTTCGCCACTTCTTAAAAGTGAAATTGAATGCAAAACAAATGCTTGAGGATTTTCTGAAACTTTCTTGAAAATATCCGCTGCCTCTGAAAACTTTTTCTGTTCAGCAAGAAATTCTGCTTTAGCAAACAGTGCAATATTAATGGAGTCATTCATTGTTGAATTAAGTATAAGTGACAACTCCAGAGCATCGTTAGCTGAATTATCTTTTAAGTTAATTAATACTTTTGATATATATTCTGTTGCCTTGTCAAACTTTGATTGATAAAAGTAAATTCTTGCAAGTTTGTAAGCCGCGGCATTCTTTTTATCGTTCTGCGCCCTGTTGTTGCTTAAAAGTGCTGAATACTTTCTTTCTGCTGCATTAAGGTCTCCTTGAATTAAAAAAATATTTCCGAGCTCAAAGAATGCATCCGCTGCACTTCGTGAAAGTGGTGCTTCGGTGGTTACAACATTTAAAAAACTTGTAGATTCGTTAAATTCATTTTGCAGATAAAATTTAATTATGCCCATTCTTAAAATTGCTTCATAAGCTGGTTCAGAATGCTTATACAGCTTAACGACCTCATCAAATGCAGTTAAAACTTTTTCAATCTCATCCGATTCAAACTTAGAAAGAGGAAAAAACGGTTTCCACAATGGAATTGATTTTACATATTCTTCAAATAGTTCTGATTCAAGCGATCTGGCATAACCCAGTTTTGCCTGCGCAGTTAAAGGTGAATTGGGATACAGTTCTATAATTTTAAGATAAATTTCTGAAGCTAGTTTGAAATGATTTTCTTTTAATAATAAATCAGCATACATAAATAAATCTTTTCCACCATTTGAATGCTCTTTATCTATTAATAAATAAATATCTAATGCTTCATCAAATAACTTTTTTTCGGTATATAAACGTGCAAGTAAATACTTCAGACTTAAATTTCCATCGTCGGCAAAATCTTCAACTACGGAAAGGGATGCATCTAGCGCGCCCGGCTTGCTGATGTACTCAAAAATTCTAGTTTCAACTGTGGTCATTTGCTTCGGTTCGTTTTGCAGGATAAAGCAGTACTCTTCAGTTGCTTTATCGTATTGCATTGTTAATGTGTAAAGCCTTGCAAGATCAAAAGAGAAAATTATTTTATCCTCTGCAATTGCCTTTCCTCTCGAATAAAAATCAATAGCTTTTTCAAAAGCTCTTCGCTCTAAAGCATAGTCTGCAATCAATCTGTATGTTAATGGATTCTCTTTTTCATTTTTTAAAGGCAATTCCCAAACTTCATTTCCTTTGGCTTCATTACCCATCCTATGAAATGTAGAACCTAACATTCCATACGAACTTATATCGTCGGGTGCATCGGCTATTCTTTTTTCCAGTACATCAACTAAAGCAGCATAATTTTTTAATTGTGTATAAACCCTGTAAAGAGAATTGATATAGAGCATGTTTTGAGGGTTGGTTTCGTAAAGAGTTTCGTACAGTTTTGCCGCACTTTCAAAATCACCAGCCTGTTCATAGCTTTGGGCAAGCGATAGATTCATTCCAACATCCTGCTGTGCAAAGAGTGGTTGAAATGCAACAATTGAAACAAAAAGTATGATAACTTTATTCAACATTGTACAAAAAATAATAAATAATCTACCCGTTTCAAGCCAATTAGTGCAATACTTCCTGCTATAGATGACAAATATTTGTTTATAACCACAAATACTTTTAAACGAATTCTTTAATTGGTATAAATGGTTATTTTTACATCTATGAAAAAAGTATTTATACTCGGCTCAACTGGCTCAATTGGTGTTAATTGCCTTAATGTAATCGATAATTTAAATGAAGAATTTGAGGTCGTTGGATTAACTATAAACTCGAATACCGATTTACTTCTTGAACAAGTAAAAAAATATAGTCCTAAGGTTGTTGCCGTAAAGAATGAATCTGCTTCAAAAAAAATTGAAGGCAAGTTACCAAGGGATTGTCAACTGCTAACAGGTGAAGATGGTTTAATTAAAGCATCTTCGGAAACGGATTATGATATTTTTGTGGGGGCTATGGTGGGTTTTGCCGGACTCGCACCAACTATCAAGGCAGTAAAAAGAGGAAAGCGAATTGCACTTGCCAATAAAGAAACTTTAGTCGTTGCAGGAGAACTGGTTACAAATCTTTGCAGAGAAAATAACTCGGAAATCCTTCCTGTTGACTCAGAACACAGTGCTATTTATCAGTGTCTTATTGGTGAGAATTTAAATGAAGTTGAAAAACTAATTCTAACTGCATCGGGCGGACCATTTCTAAATAAGGATAAATCATTTTTTGAAAATGCTACTGTTGAAGAAGCGCTCGATCATCCGAACTGGAAAATGGGTAGTAAGATTACAATTGATTCCGCAACGATGATAAACAAGGGATTGGAAGTAATTGAAGCTCACTGGTTGTTCGGTTTGCCGGTTAAGAAGATAGACGTTGTGATTCACCCGCAGTCTATAATTCATTCAATGGTACAGTTTGTTGATGGCTCAATTAAAGCACAGCTTGGCTTGCCCGATATGAAACTTCCGATTCAATACGCACTTACTTTTCCCGAAAGGGTGAAAAATAATTTTGAAAGAACAAACCTGCCGTCCATCGGTTCATTAACATTCTTTGAGCCAGATTTAAATAAATTTGAATGTCTTAAACTTGCATTTGAAGCTTTAAACAAAGGCGGAACAGCACCCTGCATTTTAAATGCTGCAAATGAGATTGCAGTAAGTAAATTTCTTAAAAAGGAAATTAAGTTCTCACATATTCCCTTGCTTATAAATAAAGCTTTGAATAGTGTTGAAAACACTTTTTCGCAGGATTTAGGAACAATATTTGACTGTGATAGAAAAACACGCGAATTCGTGAACACATTAAATTAACCCGCAATTTTAGCGTGGGCTTTGATTAAAACCAAGCAAAAATAACCGTTTGAACGATTTTTAAATTTGACGGGTTGTGTTGAACAAGTGATTTACTTCATTAACATAAAGACAATTTAGGAGTTTCTTTTTAGATGGATTACATAATTTATTTTGCTATTACAATTGGAATTTTAGTATTCATTCATGAGCTTGGACACTTTCTTGCCGCAAAGTTAACTGGTATGAGAGCAGATGTTTTTGCCATAGGATTCGGAAAAAGGCTATTCGGATGGAATAAAAAAACAGGTTTCACCTTTGGTGAACTTCCGAAAGATTACAAAGGTGAGGGCGAAACCGATTACCGATTATCAATGCTTCCTCTTGGAGGATACGTTAAAATTGCCGGAATGGTGGATGAAAGTTTTGATGTAGAATTTGCAAAAAAAGAACCAGAGCCGTATGAGTTTCGTTCAAAAAGTTTTTGGCAAAAAACATTTGTTATTACAGCCGGTGTGATAATGAACCTGCTTCTTGCAATATTTGTTTTCTGGGGCGCAAATTACTTTAAAGGCAAACCTGTTACTGAAACTACAACTGTTGGATATGTTGAAGAGAGCAGCATTGCAGATTCACTAGGGTTTGTGAGTGGCGATAAAATTACATCTGTTAATAACGAAAAGGTTACCAACTGGGAAGATTTAAGAACAGCACTCTATATTAATACCATTGGTGATGATTTAAATATAACCGTTGAAAGAAACGGCAGCACTGAAAATTTGTTTATTCCACGTAACAGAATTCCTGATTTAGAAAAACAAGGGGAATTTATTCTTCCAAAGGGATTACGACCATATATAAATGCAGTTGATGAAGGTTCACCCGCAGAAATTGCAGGAATAAAAGCCGGGGATATTTTTCTTTCTGTTAATAATGCTGACTTAGCATCTTACAAGCAGCTTGTACAAGTAATTTCCGCAAATGCAGGCAACGAACTTTCTGCAGTAATTAAAAGGGGCGAAGATACTCTTGCTGTTACAGTAACTCCTGCCGATGATGGCAAAATAGGAATAGCAATCACAGAAACCTTTGAAGGAAAAATTGAATACCGCACATTTGGTTTTTTTGAATCATTTTACCTTGCTGGCTCGGATTTAGTCAATTACACAAAGCTCACCTTTAAAGTCGCAAAGAAAGTAATTATCGGTGAAGTTGAATTTGGAAAAGCTTTTGGCGGACCGGTTAGGATAGCACAGCTTGCAGCTAAATCTGCTGATGTTGGAATTGAAGGTTTTCTTTTCTTCTTAGCAATATTGAGTTTAAGTTTAGCTATAATAAACATTATGCCTTTCCCCGTTTTGGATGGGGGGCATTTGCTGATAATAATTATTGAAACAATTGCAAGAAGGGAGATCCCAGTTAAAGTAAAAATTGCAATTAACAATACAGGATTTGTTCTGCTTTTACTTTTAATGGCATTTATTATTTATAACGATATACTTTCGCTTTAGTGGTTAGCTAAAATTTCAATTGCTTGGTTGAATTTTAAACCCTTCTATCATTTTATAAAGCCTGCAGTAAAATAATTTCCTATCTGCAATTAACTCTTCATAAGTTTCACATGAAATTTAAGCCCCGTAAAGCGGGGTTTCTTTCTCTTCAGTAATAATAAGATTATATTTGATGAGCACAGAGTTAAAAATCAATCAAAACTTCAGCAATGCGGTTAAAAAAGAAAAAATAACTGATAAAATGAAATTAAGCCGCAAAAAAATTTATTGGGTAAGCCAGCTTTCAGGCTGGACTCTATTCATTTCAATTAACCTGCTTGTAATCGCTTCATTCGAAGAACTCACCTGGCAAAGAATTTTAGTGTGGATATTCTTTGGAGTTATAGGAATATTCTTCACACATCTTCTTCGTAAAATAATCAGAAGAAAAAGGTGGCTTGATTTTCCACTTAAAAAAATTATACCGCGAATATTTACTGTTAGTTTTATAACGGGCACTATTATCTATGCCATGGTTTTTGCAGCAAGTTATTTTTCGGGAACGATGAATCGTGATGAACTGACTATAGCAACACCAATTGCCGGGGTGATAAATACATCGGGAGTTATTTTTCTATGGTCGCTAATTTACTTTGCAGTTCACTACTTAGAAAACTATAATAAGAAAGAAATTGAATCACTTATTTGGGAAGCAGCAGTAAAAGATTACGAGCTAAAAACTTTAAAGTCGCAGCTTAACCCACATTTTATGTTTAACGCAATGAACAGCATCCGTGCCTTAATTGAAGAAGATCGCGAAGCCGCAAAAGCAGCACTCACTAAATTATCAAACATTCTGAGATATTCTCTTCAGATGGAAAAAATGGAAAGCGTGCCTCTTGAAGATGAAATAGAGACCGTACGCAATTATCTCGATCTCGAAAGAATAAGATTTGAAGAACGATTAAAATATAATCTCCACGTTGATCCGCAATCTGAAAATATAGAGATTCCGCCAATGATGATTCAAACTTTAGTTGAAAATGGAATTAAGCATGGTATTTCTAAAAGAACCATGGGCGGGGAAATAGAAGTTAAAACCAGCTTGCAAATTGCAAATGGTAAATCGCAGCTAAAAATAGAAATTGAAAACAGCGGGCACTTAAGCGAAAGCGAGCTTAAAAGTTCAAGCGGGTTTGGAATCAACAATACAAAACACAGGTTAAATCTGCTTTTCGGAGAAGAAGCTAAATTTTCTCTTAAGAACATAAAGGGAGATAAAGTTTTAGCAGAGTTAGAAATTCCCATTCCTGCATCTACAGGATAAACCAGGAGGTACAAAAAATGAAAGCTTTAATAGTTGATGACGAAAGACTTGCTCGAACAGAGCTTAAACGTCTTTTAACACCATTTAAAGATTTGCAAGTTGTTGGAGAGGCTGTAAATGCCGAAGACGCTGCAGAAAAAATAAACCAGTTAAGACCCGACCTGATTTTTTTAGATATTCAAATGCCTGGCAAATCCGGCTTTGATCTTTTAGAAGAATTAGACAGCGTACCAACCGTGGTTTTTACAACTGCTTATGATGAATATGCATTAAAAGCCTTTGAATACAACGCTTTAGATTACTTACTAAAACCCATTGAGCCGCAGAGACTTGAAGACACAGTAAAGAAACTTATAGAGAAGAGCCGGAAAAAATCTGCTGTAGAATCCGATAAAGAAATACTTGCAGAAACTGACCAGGTATTCGTAAAAGACGGCGACCGTTGCTGGTTTGTTAAGCTGGAAAGAGTAAGACTCTTTGAATCTGAAGGAAATTACGTTCGCTTATTTTTTGAAGAAAATAAACCACTCATTCTCCGAACGCTTAATTATCTAGATGAAAGATTAGATGACAAAACCTTTTTCCGTGCAAACAGAAAACACATTATTAATCTTAAATGGATCGATTCGATTGAACCATGGCTGAACGGTGGTTTGTTGGTTAAGCTTAAAGACGGACACAAAGTTGAGGTCTCACGACGACAGGCGGTGAAATTTAAAGATATGCTGAGTTTGTAAGGTTTTGTAATTCCGGCGAAGTCCCGCAAAACGGGACGAGTCCGGAATCTGACTTCTATAATGCTGTTAATTTCCACGATCTTCAGATTCCCGAGTCCTCCTAATAAATTTAGAGTCCCGGGAATGACTACCTTTTTATGTGCACTTCATATTATCATTCTCAGGTGTTCGGTAACTGCCGGGTGACAACCAGAGAATTAAACACAGGTATGCCAGATTTTTTAAATCTGTCATATCCAGAAGTATACTAAATAGTGTGAAAGCAAGGGAATACTTCGTTATTCATCATTCGAGGTTCGATATTTCCTATTGTCAGGAAATGGTTCGTGACAGCCAAGTAACGGTAAG
>CBDUAV010000021.1:0-32804 GCA_965365225.1 uncultured Ignavibacteria bacterium
TTTTTCTCAAACAATAAATGTAAAAATTATAGAAACAAGTGATGTGCACGGTGCGATTGTACCATATGATTTGATTAAAGATACTACAACTTCAAGCTCGCTTGCACAGGTTCACACATTTGCTAATTATTTAAGATGGCAGGCTAATACTGAGGTGGTTTTATTAGATAACGGTGATCTTCTGCAGGGGGATCCAATGTCCTATTTCTACAATTACGAAGATACAAGCGGCACTCACATTTTTGCTGAGGCAATGAACATCATGAAATACGATGCTGCTACAATTGGAAATCATGATATAGAAGCCGGTCACCCCGTTTATGATACATTCAGAGAACAGATAAATTTTCCCTGGCTTGCTGCAAATGCAATTAACACAGAAACTAACGAACCTTATTTTGAGCCTTACACTATTATAGATCGAAAAGGTATAAAGATAGCAGTACTTGGATTAATTACACCCGCAATACCAACCTGGCTTCCGGAAATACTTTGGAAAGGAATTCGCTTTGATGATATGATTGAAACTGCTGAAAGGTGGGTGTCAATTATTAAAGAAAAAGAAGAACCTGATTTAATCGTCGGTCTTTTCCACGCTGGGGTAAATTATAAGTATAATAATGAAGAGGGAGAAACATATAAAAATGAAAATGCTTCACAACTTGTTGCTGAGCAGGTTCCCGGTTTTGATGTTGTGTTTGTCGGGCATGATCACGTGGGATGGAATTATAAAGTGGCAAACACAAAAGGTGATAGCGTTTTAATTCTGGGTGCTCGGTCTAGGGCAAAAACGGTTGCTGTTGCAAGTATGTCTTTTGAGCTTAATAAAAGCACAAAGAATTGGAATCTAAAATCAACGGTGGGAGAAATTGTTGAAATTAAAAACTACAAGCCGGATGATATGTTAATGAACAAATTATTGATCCCGCTAAACGTTGTTAAGAATTATGTTTCTTCACCTTTGGGACAAATTACTAAAAATGTTTCATCAAAAGAATCGTTATTCGGACCCTCCAGTTTTGTAGACTTAATTCACTCGGCTCAATTGGATCTTACAAGTGCAGATATTTCCTTTGTGTCTCCGCTCTCGTTTAATGCTACAATAGACAGTGGTTGGATTAAAATTCGCGATATGTTCAGACTTTACCATTACGAAAACTTTTTATATACGATGGAGCTCTCGGGGCAGGAAATAAAAGACTATCTTGAATATTCGTTCGGTAACTGGTTTAATCAAATGAAAAATGAAAACGATCATCTTCTAAAATTTAAATACAATGCGGATGGAAATGTTATTTTTTCGGAGCGTTACAATTCTCCCGAGTTTGAAGAAAGATATTACAACTATTCATCTGCTGCCGGAATTAATTACACTGTTGATGTGTCAAAACCAGTTGGAGAAAGAGTTACCATTTCAAATTTAATTAATGGCGAACCATTTGATTATGATCAAATGTATACCATTGCAATCAATTCTTATCGTGGAAACGGCGGTGGTGGACATTTAACACGCGGCGCGGAAATTCCAAAAGAAGAATTATCAAAAAGAATAATCAGCTCAACAGAAAAAGACCTTCGCTTTCATTTGAAGAAGTGGATAAAAGAAAAAAAATCAGTAGCACCAGCAATAATCGGAAACTGGAAAGTTGTCCCTGAAAACTGGTGGGAAAAGGGAAAACAAAAAGATTACGGATTGATCTTCGGTAATAAAGAAAAAAAGATTGAAAGCAGCTCTATTGAATTAATAAGTGAATAATATAATTGGATAGTATAATGAAAACCGAAACTAGTAAAAAACTTTTCGAAGAAGCAAAAAAACACATCCCCGGCGGAGTAAATTCTCCTGTTCGCGCATTTAAATCCGTTGGCGGAGATCCTTTGTTCATTAAGCGTGGAGATGGTTCAAGGTTCTGGGATGTGGATGGAAATGAATATATAGATTATATCGGAAGCTGGGGACCACACTTATTCGGGCATAATCCATCTTTCATTAAAGATGCTCTATTGAATGCGCTGGAAAACGGAACCAGTTTCGGTGCTCCCACAGCAATGGAAATTGAAATGGCAAGAATAATCACGGAACTTGTTCCTTCCGTCGAATTAGTGAGAATGGTCAACAGCGGAACAGAGGCAACGATGAGCGCCATTCGAGCAGCAAGGGGATATACAGGAAGAGAAAAATTTATAAAGTTTGAAGGGTGTTATCATGGACATGCGGATTACTTTTTAATTAAAGCTGGCTCGGGTGCTTTAACGCTGGGTGTTCCAACTTCTCCCGGGGTAACAAAAGGAAATGCTGCAGATACTTTGCTCGCCGATTACAATGATATTGAGTCAGTAAAAAAACTTGTTGCTTTAAATAAAAATGAAATTGCTGCAATAATCATTGAGCCGATAGCTGGTAATATGGGTGTTGTGAAAGTAAAAGACGAGTTTATTAAAGAACTCCGTGCTATTTGTAATGAAGAAAAAATTGTTTTGATTTTTGACGAGGTGATGACAGGATTCAGAGTTGCTGCCGGTGGTGCACAGGAAGTGCTAGGAATTAAACCTGATATTTCAACATTCGGGAAGATAATCGGCGGGGGATTACCCGTCGGTGCTTTTGGAGGAAAGGGAGAGATAATGGAAAAGATTGCGCCGAGCGGACCGGTTTACCAGGCGGGAACATTGAGCGGAAATCCGCTTGCAATGGCCGCAGGTTTTGCAGCTTTGAAACATATCAAAGATAATCCCGACATTTATGAATCGCTTGAAGAAAAATCGTCTTATCTTGAAAATGGCTTTAAAGAAAACCTAATAAGCATTGGCAAAAATTATGCGATGAATCGTGTTGGCTCAATGATGTGTATGTTCTTTACAGAAGAAACTGTTAATGATTTTAACGCGGCTGTAAAATCGGACACAAAAACTTATGGTAAATATTTTCACGAAATGTTGAAAAGGGGAGTCTATCTTGCCCCAGCACAGTTTGAAGCTATGTTTGTTTCGACTGCTCATTCAAAAGAAGATTTGGATAAAACCATTTCGGCTCATTTAGAATCTTTAAGGGAAGTGTAGAAACAATTGTGGAAATAATTCACTAGTTTATTACAGCCTCTCGTTTATAATTTCCGTCTGCAACTTTTCTTGCTGTCAGGTAAGCAAGTTTAACTATGTTTTCATAAACGGTGGGATTCAACGTCTCAGGTGTGTCCGTTGGTTGATGAATATGATCATAGCTGTACTTTGAAACAAAATATAAACACGGAATTCCTATTTTATGAAACGGTGTTGCATCTGCGCCGCCGCCGCCCCAGGTTTCGCTTACCATCAAATTAGAACTCTCTTCATCAATCTTATTTATAATGCCCCAAAGTTCTGGTGAGCTTTTTCCGTTTCCAATTTGAATGCTATCGCCATATCCGACACAATCAAGATTGAACATAGCTGTAACTTTTTCAGGATTGATATTTAAATTTTCAATAAAATGTTCCGCGCCGTATAAGCCCTGCTCTTCGCTTGCAAACAAAACAAAAAGAATGCTTCGTTTAGGTTTTAAATCACTTGATTGAAATGCTTCTGCAATTTCCAATACTCCCGCTGAACCGGAAGCATTGTCATTTGCCCCGGGGAATAGCAACCCGGCTTGCGAACCAACATGATCGAGATGCGCGCCGATTATTAAATGTTCATCTTTTAATTCAGGATCATTTCCTTCAATCATCCCAACCAGGTTCATAGTTTTCGCATTTTTTACATACGTTGTACTTACCTTTATTTCTGCTTTTTTCCTTGTAAGAAATGAAAGTGGCTTTTGCTTTCTGTCTATTCTTTCCTGGCATTCTTCAATTACATAGCCGGAAGTACTAATAAAATCATTTGCTGCTTTAGGCGAAATATGGAGCTGTGGAAAATCTTCAATTTGTTCCCCATCACCATGTGCAACACTTCCGATTAGAACCTGAGACCATCTATCATTAGGCGATGAAACAAAAAGAATTCCTTTTGCCCCATGTTCAAATGCAACTCTTGATTTCTCTCTCGGCGAATTATTTCCCCATTCAGTGTCATTTATTTTCCACTGTGGATTCTGTTTGAAGACAATTACAATTTTATCTGTGACATTTATGTTTTCGTATTCATCAAAACCTATATCGGGTCTTGATATTCCATAACCGCAGAAAGCAACGGGTAATACAACACCTGCACTTCCGGTAAAACCCCTGAAAACATAGTCTCCACCAAGCCTGTAGGCCTGAATTCCATTTTCATTTATGAGATTAAAAACGGCGGGTGTATCAATTTTATTATATTCAACATTAAGATATTGGAAATATCCTTCTTCTCCCGCGGGTTCCAAACCCAGCTCTGCAAATCTTTTCGCAACGAAATTTACTGCTTTATTGTATCCTTCGCTCCCAGAAAGTCTTCCATCAAACTCACTAGAGCAAAGTAGACTAACTACTTCCATCAAGTCTTCATTACTAATGCTATTCAAGCCGCTTTCAACCTGCTGAGAATAACCACTAAAAAGGGTTAAAACAACTAATGAAATAGTGAAAAATAATATTTTAATTTTTTTTGAATTGTTATTTTTCATAAAAATTTATTTATTGTGATTTATATCATCACAAATAAAAAGAATGAAAATTAAAAAAGGGACGTGCAAAAGTCCCCTTTTTAAAAAGAATTTATAATTTGTTATGCTTCTGGTTCATCGTCGGTAACAACCTTTGCAATATCGGCAATAGAGTCGCCATCCTTTAACCTGATTACCCTAACGCCCTGAGTTGCTCTGCCCATAACGCGAATATCTTTAACGCTCTGCCGTATTACCATTCCTTTTGTAGAAATGATAACCAGCTCATCTACATCGTTTACTTCCATCATTGCAATCATCTTGCCTATTTTATCGTTTGTCTTCACTGTTATAACACCTTTTCCACCCCGGTGTGTAATTCTATAATCATTTATATCCGATCTCTTACCGTATCCTTTTCCGGTAACAACAAGCACGCTAATACCCTGGCGTTTTATAACAAGCAGTCCTACGACAATATCACCTTTACCCAGTCGTACACCTCTTACACCTGTAGCGGTTCTGCCCATATCACGAACATCTTTTTCATTAAACCTAACAGCAAAACCGTTTCGAGTTCCTATCATTATGTCGTTATTTCCGTCAGTCATTTTAACTTCAATAAGTCTGTCGCTTTTCTTAAGGTTGATGGCCTGAATTCCTCCCTTACGAACATTTCCGTAGGCAGCCAACACTGTTTTTTTAACCGTTCCCTGTTCGGTAGCCATAATTAGGTACTGATCATCCCGGAATTCTTTTACTGTTACAAAGGCAGTAATCGATTCTTCTCGATCTTTTCGCAGTAAGTTAAGGATTGATCTGCCCCTTGCAGCTCTTCCGCCTTCGGGAATCTCGTGTACTTTTAACCAGTACACTTTTCCTTTGTCGGTAAAAAACAGAATGTATTGATGAGTGGAAGCAACAAACATGTGTTCAATGAAATCATCGTCCTTAGTTCCTGCGCCTGTAACCCCTTTGCCACCTCTGCCCTGTTTTCTGTATCCACTAACAGGAAATCTTTTTATAAATCCATTATGAGAAATTGTTACAACGACATCTTCTTCTGCAATAATATCTTCAAGTGAAAAGTCTTCGTAATCATAGACTATTTCTGTTCTTCTTTCGTCTGCATATTTTTTCTTTACCTCTTTTATTTCTTCGGTTATTATAAGATTTCTTTGCTCCTCGCTTTTAAGAATTCCTTTTAATTTTTCAATAAGTTTAATGGTTTCTTTATACTCATCTTCAATCTTTTGTCTTTCAAGTCCAGTTAAGCGCTGCAGACGCATATCCAAAATAGCCTTTGCTTGAATTTCGCTTAACTTGAACTTTTTCATCAAGTTTGCTCTTGCAGTTTCAACGTCCTTGGATTTTTTTATTGTTTGGATAACCGCATCAATATTATCGAGCGCAATAATGTATCCTTCCAAAATGTGAGCACGTTTTTCTGCAGCATCTAGTTCAAACTTTGTTCTTCTTACAAGCACATCCATTCTGTGCTCCAGAAAGTGCTGCAACATTTCTTTTAAATTGAGAACTTTTGGTATTCCATTTACTAGGGCAAGCATAATCACACCAAATGTGGTTTGCATTTGTGTGTGAACAAAGAGCTGGTTCAATACAACTGCCGGTTGCGCATCTCTTTTTAGTTCGATTACAACTCTCAATCCGTCTCTATCGGATTCATCTCGTATGTTGCTTATATCATTAATCTTTCCTGAGCGAACCAAGTCTGCAATTTTTTCAATTAGATTTGCTTTGTTAACCTGGTATGGTAATTCTGTAACTATTATATGTTCTCTGTTGTTTTTTTGCGTTTCCACATTAGCTTTTGCTCTAACTATAAGCCTTCCCCTACCTGTGAGATACGCACTTTTAACTCCTGCATATCCATAAATTATTCCGGCAGTTGGAAAGTCGGGCGCAATAATGTTTTTCATCAATTTTTCAATTGTCACATTTGGATTTTTTATAAGGGCTATTAATCCGTCAGCAACTTCGCCTAAATTATGCGGGGGAATATTTGTTGCCATTCCCACAGCTATACCGCTCGCACCGTTAATAAGCAGGTTGGGCAAATATGATGGCATTACGGTTGGCTCTTGCAAAGAGTCATCAAAATTAGGAATAAATTCAACTGTGTTTTTATCTAAATCGCGAAGCATCTCTTCAGAAATTCTTGCGAGTCTCGCTTCAGTGTAACGCATTGCTGCAGGTGAATCACCATCAACAGAACCGAAGTTGCCCTGTCCATCAACAAGCGGGTAGCGCAGTGAAAAATCCTGCACCATTCTAACCATGCTATCGTAAACCGCTGTATCGCCGTGCGGATGGTATTTACCTAAAACCTCACCAACTATTCTCGCCGATTTTTTATAGGGTTTGCTGTGCGTCATTCCAAGCTCGTGCATACCAAAAAGAACTCGCCTATGAACCGGTTTTAACCCATCTCTAACATCCGGTAATGCTCTTGCAACGATAACAGACATTGCATAATCTATATAAGAGGATTTCATTTCCTCTTCGAGTGTAATAGGTACTATTTTTTCAAATATTGTTGCCATACAATTTTAATTCTTATTTTATCAATTATTTATATATCTAAGTTTGCATACTTTGCATGCTTTTCAATGAATGCTTTCCTGGGTTCTACGTCATCACCCATTAGTGTTTCAAAAATTTTATCTGCACTGGCAGCACTTTCCAACGTTACCTGAAGAATAGTTCTTGTTTCAGGATTCATTGTTGTTTCCCAAAGCTGCTCGGGATTCATTTCGCCCAAACCTTTATAACGGGAGATATTGACACCCTTTAAATCTGTTTGTGCTTCAGCTTCGCCTTTTTTCTTTTTCTTGTTGTCTTTACCGTTTACTTTAAGTCTTTTGAGTATTTTTGTTCTTTCATCTTCGTCATAAGCATAAAACTCTTCTTTGCCTTTTTTAACTTTATAAAGTGGTGGCTGTGCAATATAAACTTTTCCAGCAGTTATTAATTCTTTCATGTGCCTGTATAAAAAAGTAAGAAGCAGCGTTCTAATATGGCTGCCATCTACATCGGCATCGGTCATTAGAATTACTTTTCCGTAACGCGAATCTTTTTCATTAAATTCTGCACCCAACCCGGCGCCAATTGCTGAAATGATGGCTCGAATTTCATTATTCTCAAGTATTTTATTCATTTTTGCCTTTTCAACGTTAAGAATCTTACCTCTTAGCGGAAGAATAGCCTGAAATTTTCTATCTCTGCCTTGCTTTGCGGATCCGCCCGCTGAATCACCCTCAACAATATAAATTTCGCAGTGCTCAGGATCCGTAATGCTGCAATCTGCTAATTTGCCTGGAAGATTAAGATTATCCAGCGCATTTTTTCTCCTTGAAAGATCGCGTGCTTTGCGTGCTGCTTCTCTCGCCTCTGCCGCGCGCAAACATTTTTCAATAACTTTTTTACCAACCGATGGATTCTCTTCGAGAAATTCTGCAAGCTTTTCCCCAACTAAAGTTTCTACTGCAGATTTTGTTTCACTGTTTCCGAGTTTAGTTTTGGTCTGCCCTTCAAATTGCGGCTCTGCAACTTTAACTGAAATAACTGCGGTGAGCCCTTCTCTAAAATCATCTCCGGTAAGTGAAATTTTACCTTCTTTTATAAGTTTATTTTTATACGCGTAATTATTTAATGTTCGTGTAAGAGAAGTTTTAAAGCCTACAAGATGAGTTCCGCCCTCATGTGTATTAATATTATTAACGTAAGAAAAAATGTTTTCTGCATAACTATCTGTGTATTGAAAGGCGGCTTCAACGGGCGTGTTATCTTTTTCTCCTTCGATGTAAATTGTTTTATGCAAGGCTTGCCTTGAAGCATCGAGATATTTAACAAACTCAATTAGCCCGCCTTTAAAATGAAAAGTCTCTTCTTCGCCACCGTTGCGTGTGTCCTTAATATTTATTGTTATGTTCTTATTTAAGTAAGCAAGCTCCCTCATTCTTTCGGCAAGAGTATCAAATCTGAACTCTGTGGTTTTGAAAATTTCTTTATCAGGCATAAATATAACTTTTGTTCCACTTTCGCCACGCTTTGCTTTGCCAATTTCCTTTACCGGTTTAACAGGAATTCCTCTTTTATATTCTTGATAGTATACTTTCCCGTTTCTTTTTATTTCAGCTTTCAACCATTCCGATAATGCGTTTACAACCGAAACGCCCACTCCGTGCAAACCCCCGGAAACTTTATAAGATGACTTATCAAATTTGCCTCCTGCATGAAGTACGGTCATTACAACTTCCAGCGCAGATCGTTTTTCTACGGGATGAATATCAACCGGAATTCCTCTTCCATTATCCTCAACGGTTACTGAATTATCTTTGTTTATTGTTACTTTGATTTTATCGCAGTATCCAACAAGTGCTTCATCAATACTGTTATCAACAACTTCATTTACAAGATGATGCAACCCGCGTGCACTTACATCGCCAATATACATTGCGGGTCTTTTGCGTACGGCTTCAAGTCCCTTTAGTACATTTATGTTTTTAGCGCTATATTCTTTTGTTGTTTTAGTTTTAGTTTTTACCATTTTTTAACCAATAAATCTTATTTGATTGATTCTTTCTTCATTATAAAATTTGTTTATCTTTTCAACTATTTCTGTTTCTTTAAACTTTAGTTCATTTCTCCATGCAGGATTTTCAACTTTTAATAGTAGCGTTTTTCGTTCTACTTTTTTGGGTTGTGCAACCTTCTGAAAATCAGGAAAAATTGTGTGAAAATCCAAAATTACATCAGATTGTTTTACAATATCTCTTAGCTTTTTAAAAGAATGCTCGCGTCTGAATACATCACCTAAACTTTTAAATCCATCAGGCATAAGATATTTTACCTTCTTCGCTTAGTTTTATAACTGAATCTCCTTTACCTGATTTAAGAAAAGAAAAATTTCCGAAATCGGTTAGTGTAATAAATGCCTGGCCACCTATTTCGCTTAAGTACTCGCTAACTTTATTTGCTCGCTGGGCATCCAGTTCCCCAAAAACATCATCCAACAAAAAAAGCGGAGTATTATTCGATACATCCTTAATGTAAAAAAACTCTGCAAACCTTAATACTGTTTGAAAGGTTTTATGCTGTCCCTGCGATCCGAACTCTCTAAGATTCATGTTGCTTATCTCAAATACAAATTCATCTCTGTGCGGACCAACCAGGTTTGTAGCTCTTCTTATTTCATCTTCTCTGAATTCATTTATTAATTCTTTAAACTGGGTGCTAATGTTATCATCTGAAAGATCACCCAAATAAACGTAAGTAATACTAGGTGATTCCTTTTTCCCCATAATTTTTTTATAGGATTCGGAAATATATGATTTGAATTCCTCTAAAAATTTTATGCGATACTTAATTATTTGTTCACCAGTTGATATAAGTTTTTGGTTCCACGCTTCAAGCTCATTTTTACTGTTTACAACATCGCCTTCCCTTATTCTGGATAAAAGTGCAGAGCGCTGCCTTAATATTTTTTGATATTCCAAAAGCACGTCAAGATAAGTTTTACTCGATTGTGAAATAACCGAATCAACAAATTTTCTTCTTTCAGCAGGTGAACCCTGTGTAATAGAATGGTCTGATGGAGACAGCATCACCACGGGAAATTTTCCAATAACCGATGATGGTCTGAACACATGCTTTTCATTTAAATAATATAGTTTCTTTCCATTGGAGATTGAATATACTACTGCGGCACTATCTTTAGTTAAACCTTCAAAAACTCCTTTAATTTCAAAGTTATCTTCAGTAAACTTAACTACATTTGCATCGGATTTTGAACAGCAGCTTTTAGTAGTGCAAAGGTAGTAAATAGACTCAAGAATTGTTGTTTTACCAAGCCCATTGCCTCCAACAATATAGTTAAGTCCGTCAGCAAATTTTATTTTGATTTCAACGTGTTTTCTAACGTTTCTAAGACTTATGGAGGTTAAACCCATTATTAAGAGTTAAGCCGCACGGGCATTAGAAGCAGCATAATTTCCTCGCCTTCCAATACGTTTTCCGGTTCAATAATACATGCTTTTGTAGGCGAGTGCAGTTTGAACATAACCTCATCATCACTGAGGTGCGTTAAAATATCATTTACATATTGAGTATTAAATCCAATATCCATAGAATCGCCATTATAATCACAAGTTAAATTTTCAACACCGCTTGAACCTAAATCTACATCCTCCGATGAAACTACCAGATTTCCTTTTGTAATAGAAAATTTCACTTGCTTTGATCCTGATGAAGAAAAGAGCATCATCCTTTTTATGGTCGAAATTAATTCTGCCCTATTAACCTTAAGTATATTTTCATTCTCAAGTGGAATTACACTGTTGTATGCGGGATACTTTTCACCAATCAATCTAGATATAAATTCAATATCGCTAATGTTGAATAAAATATTCGACTTACCCAAATAAATTTTTACGTCTATCTCGCTTAGTAGTTTAGTTAAAATTGAAATGGCTCTTTCAGGAATTATGTACTGTTCTTCACTTCCTGTTTTTACATTTTTATTTATAAACCTCACAAGCCTGTGTCCGTCAGTTGTTACAAATTTTAAACCATCGGGAGTAAACTCAAGCAATGTTCCTGTCATTGCAGGACGCATATCTTCTTTACTCATTGCAAATGAAGTTTGATCAATAGCTTTCTTTACATCCTTACCATTAATTACAATTTCTTTAGTCATTGAAATCGAAGGTATTTCCGGAAAATCCTCTGAAGGAGAATAGCTGATGAAGTAAGTTCCTTTATCTGTTGTGAGTTTTAATTTGGAGTTGCTCTCAAAACTAAAATTTATTTGAGTGTCTTCAAGCGATCTTACTATTTCGAAAAGTAAACGTGCGGGAATAACAATACTTATATCTTCAGAAGCAGCAACGTTTATGGATGATCTAAGTGAAACTTCAAGATCAGTAGCACAAACATTAAGCTGTCCGCCTTTTAATTCGAATAGAAAGTTCTCTAAAATAGGCATCGGAGTCCTGACAGGTACAGCAGGAATTACCCTAGATAGAAGGTTTTCAAGTATTTTACTGTTTACTTTAAATTCCATTAATTTCTCTCCTAATAAAGCACAGAAAAATACTAAAAACGGAAGCGAATAACAATCAAATTGAAGCTATGAATGGGTACAAAACTATAAAATTTTACCAGCCCTCACCAATAACCAGTAACACAAAATTTTGTTCTATATTTTATGGACCAATTGGATTTGGATCTATTTCAGTCATGTCATCTGATGAAGTTACAGATGCAAAAAGAGTATAGCTATTATCAATAAATGTACTTGAATAAACTACAAGAATTTTTGTTCCTGCTTTAATCTCTAATTCACCTGCTGCTTCACCTTCAGTTGATGAACCAGAAGCACCGCTAGGAATTTCATAAATTGTTTCATAGTCATAAGTGCCTTTTGGTAATTCTTTGAGTTCAACAGTTTCTCCGCTTCTAACCTGTATTAAACTGGCTCTAAAATTCAAGTAAACATCATTGGAAGCAAGATTTTGAATTTTTAAAGAGTTATCAACCGTAGAAGAACAGCTTGTAAATAAAAAGAATGACGCAGCAGCTGCTAAAAATAATATTGATATTTTTTTCATAGTAAATGCTCTAAGTTGTGATTTATCAATTCTTTGATAATGAATCAAACAAAAAATAGACCAATTATTTATTTAATCCAATAACAAATAAGCACTAAATGTTCGATTTTATCAAGAAATCAAGAACACTTATAATTATTACTATATATTTTTTACTTATTAATTGTAATAATTACAATGTTAATATGTTGGTCATTTTGTAAATGAAATAACATATAAAGTTACAGCAGCCCGGAGTTAACATCTATTGTTGGGTACATCTAAATAAAACAGGTGTTATACAAACGATGTTAATTAACTCAACTAATCAACAATTTATTACTGATGATTAACAGTTTATTAACATGCATAAGGAGCAAAATTCTTTAATTAATAATTTAATAACTTACAGAAAGATTAAAATCAGGAGGAAAATTCTATTTGGTTTTTTATTGTTTCAAGAATATTTAATAATGATTCATCGTTGCTTTTTGCATTCTCAATTGAATTGCATGCATGAATCACAGTTGAATGATCTCTGCCACCAAAATGGAGACCTATTGTTTTAAGAGAGGACTTGGTTAAATCTTTAGAGAGATACATGGCTAGCTGGCGTGCCAAAACAATTTCTTTCTTTCTGGTTTTATCACGTATTTTATTTTCAGCAACACCAAGAAAGTCACAAACTATTTTAGTGATTGATTCTATGGTTATGTTGTTTGTTTTTCTCTCTGTTGCAATTTCTTTAACTGTTTTTTTAGTGAGTTCGAATGTTAGCTCTTTGGAGTTTAAAGACGCATTGGCCAATAATTTAATTAAGCACCCTTCCAGTTCTCTAATATTGGAAGTAATATTTGTAGCAATGTATTCTAATATTTCATTAGAAACCACCATTCCGTAAGCTTCGGCTTTATTTTTAAGGATTGCAATTCTTGTTTCCCATTCGGGCGGCTGGATATCTGCTGTTAATCCCCACTGAAATCTGGAGATAAGCCTTTCATCTAAACCTTTAAGTTCCTTTGGGGGTTTATCGCTTGAAAGAATTATCTGCTTTCTTGATTGATGAAGTGTGTTAAAGATATGAAAAAATAAATCCTGTGTTTTTTCTTTTCCAATCAAAAACTGGATATCATCAATTATCAGAACATCCATTCCCCTGTAGAAACTTGAGAAATCATTTACACGGTTTGATTGAATTGCTTCGACAAATTCTACAGTAAAACTATCCGAAGAAAGATAGATAACTTTTTTATCTGGATACTTATTTAAAATTTTATTTCCAACAGCCTGGATTAAATGAGTTTTTCCTAAGCCAACACCACCGTAAACAAAAAATGGATTGAAAGAAGTTCCGCCAGGATTGTCGCTTATCGCACCAGCAGCAGCTCGCGCAAGCTGATTTCCTTCACCCTTAATAAAATTATTAAAAGTATATCTGGAATTTAAATTTGATTCGAAATTTTGTTTTTGCTTTTTTTCTTGAATAGCCTGCGGTTGATTGTTCAATTTTGATTCAAATGAATCGGCTTGAGGTAAATCCTCTGAAATTACATAGGTAAGTTTTGCATTCTCCCCCAAAACATCTTTAATTGTAATAGAAATTAAATCGTTAAAGTGTTCTTCGATCCATTCCCAAAAAAACTGACTCGGAATTTGGACTTTTAAGGTAGAGTCCTGAAGGTCTACGGGCTTAATTGGTAAAAACCACGTATTATAGGTCATTTGTGAAACGCTATCCTTTATTTTTAGGAGGCAATTTTTCCAAGCCAAGGAGGGGTCTGCTATCATAGCCTCCTTAGTTAAATTAGAATTTGCCATACAACTTATCCACAGCTTAAAGACATTGTTAATTGTAGTTTATGATTGTAAGGCATTATTAATAATACAATTAGAATATGGAAGCGAACAACTTATCAACATCAAAAAGATCACGATAACCGGTTGAATTTCAATGCGTTAGGGGCTTCAACTAAAAATATTTGCACAATTTTTAACTTTCTGCAACCCCATAAAAACCAAGTGTGTTTGTGAAACATTTTCACGACGCGCCCCAATTAACAAATTATCCACATTTTTTTAATGCCCTACCTCACATTGAAAATAACGACTAAGGCAATATGGAGCAAATTAATTCTTTACTTTTTTTATTAATAATTTTTCAAGAATATCAATTCTTGATAATGAGGGTCTAAGGGTTTAACTTTGGACTCTTTTTTTAGAATATTGGAGTAATAATGAAAAGAACATATCAGCCAAGCAACAGGAAAAGAAAAAACAAGCATGGCTTTAGAGAAAGAATGAAATCTAAAAGTGGAAGAAAAACCATTTCTAGAAGACGAAGCAAAGGAAGAAAAAAATTAACGGTTAGCAGCGAGTTTTAAATTTTGCTGAGAAAGACCGATATTAATAATAAAAAGAGATTAAAAAGTAAAAAAGCAATAGAAGAAATTTTTAACTCCGGTAATGTTGTTTATTCCTCCGATAAAAGTCTGAGAGCTCATTACTTAATACACAGCAGTTCTGTTAAATGTGGCATTAAATCCTCCGTTGCAGTCTCAAAAAAAGCTGGTAAATCAGTATGGCGTAACAGGGCCAAAAGATTAATTAGGGAAGCAAATCGCTTAAATAACCAAGAGGTTTTTGATAGCTGTTTGCAAAAAAATAAACAACTCGAAATCATTTTCATAACCAATAATTTAAACGAAACAAATAACAGCACTATTACTCTTAATGATGTTCAAAAACCTATTGAGGAAATTCTAAACAGGGTAAGGGGAGAGTTAATTGCATCTTCTCTTTAGTGTGTAATAATATTAAATAACAACATTATTTTAGTAAATAGGTTTACGCATATAAATTTGTTAAAGATAGAAAGAAATAGTGGATAGAAATACAATAATAGCTTTTGTGCTTATTGGCGCAATATTAGTTGTCTGGCTGTATCTAAATACCCCCGAAACCTCGGAAACCCAAAACACAGGAAAAGACAGCACAGTAGTGCTGCAAACCGATACTTCGATAACCACCCCCGATAGAAAAGAAGTAGTTAAACAACCTGAAAAAACAACTGAAATTGAACAACCGCAAGATTCTGTCGAACAGCTTGGAGTATTTTCCGATCATCTTATTGATACTGGAAGGGTGATAACTGTTGAAACCAATCTTGCCATCTATGAACTGAGCACACTTGGTGCTAACTTCCACAAAGTTTATTTAAAAAAATATAACAACTGGTATTTTACCGATTTAAATGATAAGGGCGATTACTATAAATCGGCAATTCAATTAATTAATTACTCAGTTGGTAACGCATACGATCTTTCCTTTATTACTACGGATGGGAAAGCAATTGATACAAGAAAGCTTAATTTCTCTGCAGCACCGGATTCAAAATATATTTTAAACGAAGATGATTCGCTGGAAATAGAATTTATTTTAACGGTTGGTGGCGCCAGATCAATTGTAAAAAAGTATAAATTTTTCTCTGATCTTTATACAATAGAAAACAACATAGAGCTGATAAACATGAACGGACTTATCAGCAATAATTCTTACGATGTTGTTTGGGGATCGGGCATACGTTTTGTCGAAGAAAATTCCGTCAATGAAGCCAACTATTCTAACGCAAGTATTTATTATGGAGATGAAAAGGTTGTTTTCGACGCACCAACGGACGGTGAAAAAATAAATGCAGATTTTAACGGACGCGTTGATTGGCTTGCTGTGAGAAACAAATACTTTGCTGCAGTTATTATACCCTCTGATCCTTCATCTCTCGAGGGGGCCTATATGGAAGGGTATACCGTACCTTTAAGCAACAGCGGCATGAATGAAATTTACAGCGCAAGGTTAATTATGCCCTTTAAAGGCACCAGCCTAGAAAAGAAATCCTTTAGGCTGTACATAGGTCCTGTAGATTACGACCGGCTCAAGGGAATTGGATATAATCTTGAAGCACTAGTAGATTTTGGTACATTTTTCGGGCTGAAATTTATTGTGCGTCCCATCGCAGAATTTTTGCTGCTTCCACTCTTTAACTTCATTCATAATTTTATACCAAACTATGGTTTCGTAATTATAATCTTTTCTTTAATAATAAAGATTGTGGTTTACCCGCTTACTAAAAAAAGCTACAAATCAATGAAAAAGATGCAAATGCTTCAGCCAAAGATTCTGGAGATTAAAGAAAAGCTTAAAGATGATCCACAAAAGATGAACAAAGAAACGATGAAGCTGTACCAAACGTACGGCGTTAATCCTGCAGGCGGATGCCTGCCACTGGTTTTGCAGATGCCAATTTTTATTGCTTTATGGGGATTATTTCAAGCAGCAATTGAACTGAGACAGCAGCCATTTATTTTATGGATACAAGATCTTTCCAGACCGGATGTTATTTACGATCTTGGTTTTCAACTCCCACTTTTTGGAATACAGCAGATTAGCGGGCTTGCGTTGCTAATGGGCATTACAACATTTGCACAGCAAAAAATGTCCATTAAAGACCCCAAGCAGCAATCACTGGTTTATATTATGCCGGTAATGCTTACAATACTATTTATGACTTTCCCATCCGGACTCAATTTATATTACTTTATGTTTAATGTTTTTTCAATTGCACAGCAGTACTACATAAACCATAAGCAGGGAGACGTAGAATTAAAACCTGTGGACCCATCAAAAAAGAAGAAAGGATTTATGTCCCGCTTAATGGAAGCTGCAGAGCAGCAATCGAAAAAGCAGCAAAAGAAACACAAATAGCTGTATAAATATTTATAGCCCAAACCACATCATTTTTACTTCCCTTTTTATAAATTTTGTGAGTGTTTTTAATTAAAAAAATATTAACCTTCTGTTTTATAATATTCGGGCAGATAGTTTTTGCTCAAACTACACGTGTAATTACGCTTGAGACAAGAACTGCTCAAAACCCGTTTGGAATAGAAATGCAAATTCCTTCGGCCGAGCCGGTTGTTGGTCTTGCACTCAGCGGGGGTGGCGCAAGAGGCTTTTCACAAATAGGTGTTTTAAAAGCTCTTGAAGAAGCAGATATTAATATCGGCGCAATTGCAGGAACTAGTATCGGAAGCATTGTTGGTGGGCTTTATGCTTCCGGCTACTCAATCGATGATCTAGATTCTATTGTGAGAATTACAAATTGGGATGATCTGCTTTCACTTTCCGGCTCAACCGGAAGACGTGAGCTTTTTATTGATCAAAAAATAGCTGAAGACCGATCCATTTTTACTCTAAGATTAGATTGGTTCCGCCCGGTAATTCCAACTTCATTTAATGAAGGGTTAAAACTTTCAAATTATCTAACGCTTCTCAGTTTAAATGCACCTATTTCAGCAAGAAAAAATTTTGATGATCTCTTAATTCCGTATCGCGCTGTTTGTACAGATTTAATCAATGGTAAAGCTGTAATATTAAAAAGTGGCTCAATAAGCCAGGTAATGCGGGCAAGTTCGAGCGTTACATTTTTTCTTGCACCAACCCAGATAGATTCACTCACACTTGTTGATGGTGGGTTGATTTCAAACATCCCCGTTAGTGCGGTAAAAAATTTATTTCCTGATTTTGTAATTGCCGTTAATACAACGAGTCCTTTAAGAAAAGAGGATGATTTAATTTTACCATGGAATATCGCGGATCAAACGGTTAGCATTCCAATGAAACAGTTGGAGAAAAAGCAGCTTAAGGAAGCCGATTTGGTTATACAACCAAACTTAGGCACATGGTCTGCTGCAGATTTTAGCAAAGCAGACTCACTTATTAATTTGGGTTACAACAGCACACTTCCGTTTATAAAAGGATTAAAAACTAGTTTGGATGCTTTATTCAAAAGCAATTTAAATGATGAAGAATATTTTATTAAAAATGTAAAGTTTCCAACTTCAATCGAACCCTTTGAGATAAAATATCAACAGAAATATGCAGGCCGTGATTCGGTTTCAAGTCACGAAATTAAAGCGGACCTTGCAGACATTTTTAAGACCGGCGATTTCAAAAATATTAATGCTGTAATAACCGAAGAAAATAATTTTTCAACAATTGATTTTCAGTATGAACTAAATCCCCCCGTAAACAGACTGATATTAAACATAAACAAAAATGTAACCGATACAACAGACGATGAAGTCTTTCAACAAAATATTGTAAAAGATTTAGTCGGCGGCAAACCATTTAACGGAATGAAAATTACAAAAGCAACTATAGAAATTATTAAGCACTACAAGAGCAAAGGATATTTGCTTTTCGATTTGGACAAATATAGTTTTAATAAATTGGATGGCACACTAGAGCTGATTTTTTCTGCAGGCAGAGTTGAAGAAATTAATATTAACGATGAAACCAGCGAGACAGTTGTAAAACGTGAACTAAACATTAATAATGGCGATATTTTTTTGTATGAAAACGTTGAAGCCGGGCTAGACAATTTAAGAAGCACAGGTCTTTTCGATGGTATAAATCTGGAAATAAATAAAATCGATAAAACAAACTCGGTTTCAGTCACGATTTCAGTAAAAAAGAAAATTTCGAGTCTGCTAAGAGTTGGATTTCTTGTAGATAACGTTTACAATGCACAAGTAGGATTGGATTTCAGAGACGTCAATATTGTGGATTCCGGAACCGAGTTGGGCTTGTTCCTTTTTGGCGGCGCAAGTAACCGTGCATACATACTTGAGCACATTGCACACAGAATTTTAGCCAGTAATTTTACTTACAAACTGAGTGCGTTTTATAAGTTTAATGATATAAAAGTTTATAAACAGGAAACATCTCAATCGGGTAACACATTTCAGAGTATCGAGATTGGAAATTACCGGCAGATTTTTTATGGAATGTCGCTTTCGCTTGGAACGCAGCTAGAAAAATTTGGAAGACTGATTTTTACAGGAAAATACCAGCTCGATGAAGTAAAAAACACGCAGGAAGAGCCCGCCACCCCCTACAAAACTAAAATCGTTAGTTTGAGAATAAGCGGAACAATAGACAGCCAAAATCAATATCCCTATCCGGAAGACGGTTTATATTTTAACGGATTTTATGAAACCGCTCAAGGTTTTTTAGGTGGCGATGAAGGTTATTTAGTTGTTGGTGCAGATTTAAAATATTATTTTAAGCTAGCATCACGTCATGTAGTATCTCCAAGAATTCAATTAGGCTTTGGAGATAAGACACTGCCTCTTAGCGAACAGTTTCTTTTAGGGGGACAATATTCATTTTTCGGTGCGCATGAACACGAGTATAGGGGCAGACAAATTTTCCTTGCCTCTTTAATGTATCAGTATAAGTTTCCGTTCAAGATATTTTTTGATACATATTTATGGTTTCGATACGATTTGGGCTCAACGTGGATTGTACAGGAAGAAATACGATTTAAAGATTTAAAACACGGCATTGGTGGCACACTATCATTCGACACACCAATCGGACCGATGGATTTTTCTGTGGGTAGAAGCTTTATAATTAGCGAAGGAATAAAAGAGGGATCTTTTGTTTGGGGTGATGTGCTTTTCTATTTTTCAATCGGGCATGCTGTTAGTTTTTAGCCAAAAGCATATCGCTGTACGATTCCGCAACCAGGTCTTCATTTTTAATCTGAAACAAATTAGAATAATAATTGCACTGCCCGACTAATTTTTCTTTTCCAATTGATCCATCCGAATCAATTGCCTCTATTTCGACAAACGTTCCTAAACCGTTAACATCATCCAAATGAAACTTCACATTGTTAATAAAATAAATCTCTCTTTTCTTATCAACCACAACGAGAGTTTCTAGTGCATTGGTTAAAACATCTTTTAAGTTCGATACGGGATTTGGTTTGTATAAAATTACGTTGGATTGTTTTGGACCAGATTTATTTTCTCTGCTGTAAAAAATAAGATGATTTTCAATATTACCCTCTCTTAATTTTAACCTTCCGTTATTAATATTAAAATAAGTATCAATCTGATAATCAACACCTTTAAAATCAGCGTTGCTCGATGTCAAAATTTTTCTGATTCTGTTTCGATCGCTTGATCTTGCTTTTATTTCTATGTTGATGTTAGTCAAAATATCAGCTTCGCTTTTCTATTGCCAGCTTATATGCCTCTAAATACTTCTCTGCAGAATATCCCCACGAGTAATCTTTTCTCATTCCATTTTTCTGGATTTTTAGCCACACATTTTTTTGTTGAAAAGTATTTACTGCACGTTCAATGGATTTATATAGTGCGAAGCCGCTGTAATCATGAAATGAAAAACCATTTCCATCACTAAATCCAAAATGATTTTGTTCATCCCAGTCCTTTACTGTATCTGCCAGACCCCCGGTTTTTCTAACGACGGGAACAGTTCCGTACTTCATACTGTAGATCTGGTTCAATCCGCAGGGCTCATATTTGGAAGGCATAATGAAAATATCTGCACCAGCCTCGACTAAATGTGAAAGTTCATTGTTGTAGCCTATGTAAACGCCAACCTTCTGCGGCAAACGGTTGGACAAGCCCCTAAACATACTTTCGTATTTATCTTCGCCGCTTCCAAGAATGATCCACTGTGCATCCAATTGCATTAAATCAATTAATGCATCTGCAAAAATATCGTATCCTTTTTGCACAACCATTCTGGAAACAATTCCAATGAGAGGCACCTTTTCATCAAACGGCATATTAAAATGCTTAAGCAGAAATTTTTTGTTTTTAATTTTATTGCTTAAATCTTTATGCGAATAATGATAGGGAATATGAATATCAGTTTCTGGATTCCAAACTTCGTAATCTGCACCGTTTAAAATTCCATAGAGATCATCCTTTCGCCATCTTAACAAACCATCTAGACCAGCACCGTGTTCGGGTGTTTGGATTTCGTGAGAATAAGTATTGCTGACAGTGGTCACAATATCAGCAAAAGAGATTCCAGTCTTCATAAAAGAAACACCATCTTCAAACTCAACCGGTCCGCCGGGGTAAAATAAATCTCCTTTAATTTCTGCAGCAAATAAAGATGATTTGGAAAATCTTCCCTGGTAATAAATATTATGAATTGAAAATAGCGTTGAAGTTTTATTAAACAGATCATCCCAGCTGTAATTATCTTTAATATAAAGAGGAATCAAGCCAGTCTGCCAATCATTGCAGTGGATTACATCCGGAGCCCACTGCATTCTTTGCATGGTTTCAATTACTCCTTTCGAGAATAAAATAAATCGCTCGTCCTCATCAAAATCGTCTGTGTAAATTCTGTGGCGATGAAAATAATGGGGGCAATCAATAAAATTTACCTCAACGTTCGAGTTTGGCAGTTTACTTTGATGAACGTGAACCGATCTTATTTTTCCATTTACTCGAATTGGCATTTCACCGATTTCCCAATTATAAGTCAAGCTGTGTTTATACTCATCAATTAAAAAATATTTTGGGACAAACAGCTTAACTTCGCAGTCAAATTTTTCAAGTTCTTTTGGAAGCGCACCAGCAACATCTGCAAGTCCACCCGTTTTAGCATAGGGCACACACTCGGTTGATACAAATGCAATTTTCATTTTTGTATTTTTACTTTTGAACCTTATAAAATTAAAGTTAAAGGCAAAAATATGAATAGTATGATAAACAATCTTGCCATTTTCACCGAGGGAGATAAAATCAACAAACCGATTATTTTTGTTCACGGATTTCCGTTCGATCATTTTATGTGGGATGAACAGGTAAAGTATCTCAGCAAAAATTATTATTGTGTTCAATATGATATAAGGGGGCTTGGCGCCTCACCTGCAGGAGAAGGGCAGTTTACAATGGAATCTTTTGTAGACGATCTTGAAATGGTAATTGATGAAATGAATTTGAGCAAACCGATACTCTGTGGACTCTCGATGGGAGGATATATTTCCCTCAGAGCAGTTGAAAGAATCCAGAACAAATTCAGCGCACTTATATTATGTGATACTAAATCTGCTGCAGACGATAATGAAGGAAAACTGAAAAGAGCAGCAGCTATTAAACAAATTAGCAACGGTGATTTTGAAAACTTTGTTCAATCATTTGTGCTGAACTGCTTTGGGGAAAAATATGTAAAGGAAAATAAAACCGGTTACGAAATCGTGGTTAATCGATCGAAAAGTAACAATCCCGTTGGTGTAAAAGGCTGCGTGCTTGCAATGGCTTGCAGAACTGATACGACCAACAATCTGAAAAATATTAATCTGCCGACGTTAGTAATTTGTGGAAGCGAAGATAAACTCTCTCCACCCGATATAATGAAAACAATGGCTGATCAGATTCCCAAGGCAAACTTTGTTTTAGTTGAAAAAGCAGGACACATGACCCCGATTGAAAAACCGGAGGCGGTTAATAAAGCAATTAGAGAGTTTCTCTTAGAATTGGGGTATTAGCTTGTAAAAAGCAATTTAGAACAGTGGTTAAAGCAACAAATATCAATTTTCAATTAACAAATAAATTTCAAATTCCAACGTTTAGACTATTGGGGTTTATGATTTTAATATTGTAATTTATTTGTTATTTGGTGCTTGAGATCTGAGAATTGTATCAAAAACTTGCGGTTAGATTCTAAACTAACACATCCAGATAATCTGCAATGTAACTGTCAATTTTCTTAAGCTTGTACTGCATTATATATCTTGGATGATCCAGCACAATTACATTATTAAAGAATTTGTGTTCCTTGTTCATCGACATAAAAAATTGAGCATTCTTTTTACCCAGGATAACCGCTTTGTCTCTTCTTGCACCAAGGCCAATCTGTTTTGAAAACGAGTTAATTATTTCTTCTCTTAATAATATGAATAATCTTTTCCCATCATAATAATTATAATTTTTACCATCTTTAATTATCGCAAGTGGATACAAGGCGGTTAAAAAAGCTTTTGAGAAGAATTTTTCAACACCCCCGAATCTTTCAATAATCCTATAAATAAATGTACTCGAAAGCTCCTTTCTTGTGCCGAGGTCATTTTCTATTTTGCACCTTTCTCTTAGTGCAACAGGATCAGTAAAAGAAATGCCGGTTAAGCCGCCACCAAATCTCCCAGGATTTATTCCGATTACAAAAAGTCTTTCATCATTATCATTATAGTATTTTGTGAAGAATTCCTTTACAACCGTTTTAACTCGATTACTTTCATAAGGATTTATAACGCTGATTCCAGCTGGAAGTTTTGTAGATTCGCGAAGCGAGGTAAAATATGTAGTAGCTTTGTTGCTAAAAGTTATATCACTAGCCATAGAACTCAACCTTATAATCTATAAATCTTCCATCCTCATAATAAAATTTTGCACTGAAGAACTTATCCCCAAACAGCCATGGAATAAAAATTTTATCACCTTCCCAAAGATTTATTTCTGTTAATTTATTATTTTTTATCCATTCAAGATGACCCTCGGGAGAATCTATCAGTTTACCCTCAAAGTCATTAGAGGTAAAAAGAAAAACATACCAGTCGTCCTTTCCATCAAACAAAGGAAAGGTGATAAAACCCTTCATCTTTACTGATTTTACTTTCAACCCGCTTTCTTCCTCAATTTCGCGTATTGCGCATTCTTCAGGAGATTCACCCGGGTTAAATTTTCCACCAAGTCCGTTCCATTTTCCCTGATGATAATCATTCTCCTTTTTGTTCCTGTAAATCATTAAGGTTGAATTATTTTGTTTGTCCATTAGGTAACAAAGTGTTGCAAGCTTCATATAAATACTGTTTTTGTGATTATAGAAATGTTTCCGAATTTTTACCCTTGAAGTTTAGGGAATTTAAATAAATTGCACGAACAAATTTGGTTTGGTAAATAAAAATTTATTATAAATATTTCACACGGTAATTTTGTTAAACCAAAGAGACAACTAAAATTTTTCGGAGAACCAATTGATGAAGACACAGGAAGTCATATCTTCTGTAGAACCGAATATGGAAAACGGCAAAATTCATTTTGAACAAGCCAAAATCCGTTATATGGGCGTGGAAAATTTTTACACAATCGAAGCCGCGAAGAAAAGAAAAAGCAAGAAGGATGAAGATGAAGACGATGATATTGTAGAGGATGATGATTATTATAACAATGACGAAGAAGATGATAATCCGTTTGATAAGGAGCCGGATGAAGAGGATTTGCTAGAAGATAATTTTCCCCTGGATGAGGACGATGAATTGTTTGATGATGAGGATGACACCTATAATTAGAGTATTTAATATCCCCAAAATTTTTCCCCCTGCAAATAGTCTACATATTCATTTACACCTTTTTCTAGCAAAGTAATGGTTTTGTTATAGCCCGCATTTTTAATTTTTTCCAACCTTGCTTCTGTGAAATATTGATACTTATCCTTTAAATGTTCGGGAAGATTAATGTACTCGATATTCAATGGTTCTCCCATTGATTTGAATAATGCCGCAACCAAATCATTCCATGTTCTTGCTTTACCCGAGCCAACGTTATAAATTCCATTTTTATCTTTTCTATCGAGGAAAAAAAGTGTCATATCCACAGCATCAATTATATATATAAAATCACGCATCTGTTCTCCATCTTTGAATTTTGAATTCAATGATTTAAACAGCCTGACTTTACCGGTATCTCTTATCTGCTCAAAAGCCTTATGAACAACACTACGCATATCGCCCTTGTGATATTCATTTGGACCGAAAACGTTGAAAAATTTTAATCCCACTATTTTAGTTAGTAAGCCGTTTCTCTTTGCCCAGAGATCGAAAAGCTGCTTTGAGTATCCGTACATATTTAACGGACGCAATGCCTCAAGTTTGCTTTCATCATCATCAAAACCGAGTGAGCCATTGCCATATGTTGCTGCTGAAGACGCATATATAAATCTTATATCATTTTTAACCGAATATTTAGCAAGCTCCTTCGTGTATTCGTAGTTGTTAAACAGCAGATGGTCAGCATCCTTTTCCGTTGTGGATGAATTTGCGCCCATATGAATGATTGTTTCTATTTTAAATGGAACATCATCTGCTAAAACCGAAGAAATAAACTCATCTTTATGAACAAAATCTTCAAAAGATAAACTAACAAGGTTTTTCCACTTATCAGCTTCACCAAGCTCATCAACAATAATTATCTTATTTTCGTCTAGTTGATTTAACCGCCAAACAATAGCGCTTCCAATAAATCCGGCTCCTCCTGTAACTACTATCATATTGATTATATCCTATATTTTTAGTGCACGGCAATTTAATTATATTTAAAATCGTTTTAAAGAATGCATTGAATTATTAAAAATGATATGGTTTTTACTTTAGAAGATATTAAAAAGATATTACAGGAAAGAATTCTTGTCCTCGATGGCGCAATGGGCACAATGATTCAGAGCCTTGGTCTAAGCGAAGAGGATTTCCGTGGTGAGGAGTTTAAAAATCATCCGTGCGATCTTAAAGGCAACAATGACCTGCTCTCAATTACGCAGCCGGAAGCAATAAAAGAAATCCATAGAAGATATTTTAAAGCCGGCGCTGATATTTGTGAAACAAATACATTTAATGCAACAGCAATTTCACTAGCAGACTATAAAACAGAACATCTTGCTTATGAAATAAATTTTTCATCTGCAAAAATTGCCAAACAGGTTGCTGAGGAATTTAACGGTGAATCAAACGTAAATCCTAAATTAGTTGCAGGCGCGCTCGGTCCTACGAACAAAACACTTTCGCTATCCCCAAATGTAAACGATCCGGGTTTCCGCGCAGTTACTTTTGATGAAATGATGAACGCTTATTACCATGCTGTGAGAGGTTTAATTGATGGCGGCGTAGATATTCTTTTGATTGAAACTATATTCGACACGCTTAATGCAAAATCTGCAATTTATGCTGTTCAAAAATATCAAAGGGAAAGAGGAACAAAAGTACCTGTTATGATTTCCGGAACTATTGTTGATCAAAGCGGGAGAACTTTATCAGGACAAACAGTTGAAGCATTTTACATTTCTGTTTCGCACGCTGAAAACCTTTTAAGCATTGGATTAAACTGCGCATTGGGAGCCAAACAGTTAAAGCCGTTTGTTGAAGATCTTTCAAATGTTTCTGATAAATTTCTTTCTGTTCATCCAAATGCTGGCTTACCAAATGAAATGGGCGGATACGACGAAACTCCGCACACAATGTCTGCTACTTTGAAAGAGTTTTTGGAAAGAGGATTTGTAAATATAGTTGGTGGCTGCTGCGGGACAACCCCCGAACATATTAAAGTAATTAGTGAACAAGCCAAAAGCTTCAAACCAAGAGTTCCGGGCGAGCAAAAAAAATATCTAAGGTTAAGCGGAATGGAGCCAGTTGTTCTCAGACCCGATTCTAACTTTATGAATATTGGTGAAAGAACAAATGTAACTGGTTCAAAAAAATTTGCGAGATTAATCAAAGAAGATAAATTTGAAGAAGCACTTTCGGTTGCACGCGATCAGGTAGAAGGTGGCGCGCAGGTGATTGATGTAAATATGGATGAGGGAATGCTTGATTCGGAAGAAGTAATGACGAAGTTTTTAAAATTAATAGCCTCCGAACCGGATATTGCCAAACTCCCGATTATGATTGATTCATCGAAATGGTCTGTAATTGAATCCGGATTGAAATGTTTGCAGGGAAAGGGAATAGTCAATTCTATTTCCTTAAAAGAGGGCGAGGATGTTTTTAAAGAGCAGGCAAGAAAAATTCTGCAATACGGCGCGGCTGTAATTGTAATGGCTTTCGATGAAAAGGGACAAGCCGATACTTTTGAAAGACGAATTGAAATATGTAATAGAGCTTACGAAATACTAACAAACGAAATAGGGTTTCATCCGCAGGATGTAATTTTTGACCCTAACATACTTGCGATTGCAACCGGAATTAAAGAGCACAACAATTATGCTATAGATTATTTTGAAGCAACAAAGTGGATAAAGCAAAATCTTCCTTTTGCAAAAGTAAGCGGCGGAGTAAGCAACCTTTCATTTTCGTTTCGTGGAAATAACACAGTGCGCGAAGCAATGCATTCAGCATTTCTTTTCCATGCAATAAAGGCAGGAATGGATATGGGAATTGTAAACGCAGGACAGTTGGGGGTATATGAAGAAATACCAAAAGAACTGCTTGAAAGAGTTGAAGATGTAATATTTAATCGTAAACCGGATGCAACAGAAAATTTAATTGAGTTTGCAGAAACAATTAAAGAAAAAGATATATCAGAAATTAAAAAAATAGACTGGCGAAATTCGCCTGTTCAGGAAAGGCTAAAACATGCTCTTGTAAAAGGAATAGTAGATTTTATTGAAACTGATGTTGAAGAAGCAAGATTGCAATTTGCAAAGCCAATTGAAGTTATTGAAGGCCCACTTATGGATGGGATGAATGTAGTTGGCGACCTTTTCGGAGCGGGCAAAATGTTTCTGCCGCAAGTTGTAAAAAGTGCAAGGGTTATGAAAAAAGCAGTAGCATATCTTATTCCATTCATTGAAAAAGAGAAGGAAGAATCTCAAGACACACGTGGACGTGGCAAAGTTTTAATGGCAACAGTAAAAGGCGATGTTCACGACATCGGTAAAAATATTGTGGGCGTGGTTCTCGGCTGTAATAATTATGAGGTTATTGATTTAGGCGTGATGGTTCATGCTGATAATATTCTTCAAGCTGCAGTTGATGAAAAAGTTGATGTGATTGGTTTAAGCGGACTCATCACTCCATCGCTTGATGAAATGGTTCATGTTGCAAATGAAATGGACAGAAGGGGATTGAACATTCCTTTATTAATTGGCGGAGCTACTACCTCAAGAATTCATACTGCTGTAAAAATTGATCCAAATTACAGCAGCGCTGTAATTCATGTTTTAGATGCTTCACGAAGTGTACCCGTTGTTTCAAATCTTTTAAATGAAAACGGAGACGAGAAAGAAAAATTCACATCTTCAATTAAAAATGAATACAAAAAATTGCGGGAGGAATATCTTCAAAAAAAGTTCGAGAAGAGATTTATTTCCATTGATGATGCAAGAAAAAACAGATTAAAAATTGACTGGAAACGTACAAGTATTAAAAAGCCAAACAAACTCGGAATTGAAATATTCAAAGACTTTTCAATAACTGAATTAAGAGATTACATTGATTGGACACCATTCTTTCAAACGTGGGAATTAAAAGGAAAATATCCGGCAATATTTGATGATCCAAAGATTGGGGAAGAGTCCAAAAAACTATTTGAAGATGCAAATGATCTTTTAGAAAAAATTTCTACGGAAAATCTTCTTACTGCAAATGGTGTCCTAGGATTATTCCCTGCAAACTCTGTTGGTTTTGATGATATAGAAATTTACGGCGATGCAAAGAGACGCGGTGTAAAACGATTGCTTCACACAATCAGGCAGCAAATGCTAAAATCAGATAAACAGCCGAACATTGCACTTGCGGATTTTATCGCACCGAAAGAAAGCAGTGTGGAAGATTATATCGGAATGTTTGCTGTTACAACGGGAATCGGAATAGAAGTACTGATTAAAAAATTTGAAAAAGAACATGATGATTATAACACCATCTTAATTAAGGCAATTGCCGATAGATTGGCTGAAGCTTTCGCAGAACTTCTTCATGAAAAAGTTAGAAAGGAATATTGGGGGTATGCTGAAAATGAAAACCTTTTAAGCAAAGAATTAATAAAAGAAAAATATGTTGGCATTCGTCCGGCACCCGGCTATCCCGCACAGCCGGACCATACAGAAAAACAAATCATTTTTTCTCTGCTAGATGTTGAAAAGAATACAGGAATAAAGCTTACGGAAAGTATGGCAATGTATCCCGCAGCATCTGTTTGCGGTTTATATTTTTCACATCCTGAAGCAAAATATTTTACAACCGGAAAAATCGGCAAAGACCAGGTGCTAGATTATCACCGCCGTAAAGGAATGAGTGTTGAAGAGGTTGAAAGGTGGCTAAGCCCGGTTTTAAATTATTAGGCCATTACCTTCTGCGTCTTGTAGTTCCACCCAACCCAAGCACGCCTAAAATACCACGCATAAATTCTCTAGCTAAAGTTCTGCCAATCTGTTTTGATGTTGTGCTTGTAAGAACTTTTTCCACGGTACTTTTTTTTCGCCTGGTTCTTCTTGTAGATTTTTTAGTTCTCTTACTTTTTTTAATAGGTTTATCTTCAAGTTCCTGTGAAACCTTAAGCTTTTCCGTAAGTATTTCATATGCACTCTCCCTGTCGATCGCTTCATTATATTTGCCTACCAATTTTGAGCTGCGGAAAATTTCATCAATTTCATTTTCATTTAAAATATCCATTCTTGATTGCGGTGCACGAAGTAAAGTTGCTGCTAACGGTGTAGGAATACCTTTTTCATTTAAAGCCGTAATAGCTGCTTCTCCAATTCCAAGCGATGTCAACATTTCATCGGTTTTATAATATTCTGAAATAGGATAATTCTGAGCAGTAAGCTTTATCATTTGCCTGTCTTTTGCGGTAAAAGCTCTTAATGCGTGCTGAACTTTTAAACCAAGCTGTGAAAGAACACTTGCAGGAACGTCAGTCGGATTTTGTGTGCAGAAGAAAATTCCAACACCTTTAGAGCGAATTAATTTAATTATTGTTTCAATCTGTTCGAGCAAAGCTTTTGATGCTTCTTTAAATATCAGGTGTGCTTCGTCAATGAAAATGACAAGTTTTGGCTGTGTTAAATCTCCTTCTTCGGGAAAAGAAGAATAAATTTCTGCAAGCAGCGAAAGCATAAATGTAGAAAACATTTTTGGGCGGTCCTGAAGATCAATAAGCCGGATGATTGATATAATACCACGTCCCATTTCATCTATCCTAACAAGATCATCAACCTCAAAAGATTTTTCTCCGAAAAACAAGTCTGCATCCTGCTGTTCAAGCTCAATCACTTTACGTAAGATTGTGCCGACAGACGAAGTGGAGATCCTTCCGTAGTCTTTTTCTATTTCACTCTTGCCCTCACTGGACACATATTGTAAAATTTTCTTTAAATCTTTTAAG
Organism: uncultured Ignavibacteria bacterium; assembly: GCA_965365225.1. GTDB lineage: Bacteria > Bacteroidota > Ignavibacteria > Ignavibacteriales > Ignavibacteriaceae > IGN2. The sequence goes on from CBDUAV010000021.1 coordinate 30,150, forward strand.
TCCAGTATAGGAAGTTTTTTATCATCACAGTATTTAAATATGAGTGAAACATAACTTGATTGGGTTTCATTCAGCTCTAATATTTTTGAAAGAAGTACCGGTCCGAATTCTGAGACGGTTGCACGAAGGCGCACACCTTTTTCCTGCGATAGTGTAAGCATTTCAATTGGAAATCCATTTGGTGTAAAAGGAAAACCAATTTTATTATGCCGCTCATCGATTTTTGGGTGTGTGTTACCGGGTTTTGCAAGTCCGCTCAAATCGCCCTTAACATCCATTAATAAAACGGGTATACTTTTAGATGAAAGCTGTTCAGCTATAATTTGAAGTGTTTTTGTTTTTCCTGTTCCAGTTGCACCCGAAATTAGTCCATGCCTGTTTAAGGTTTTAAGTGGAATATTAACCAACAGATCGGTTATACATTCGTCCTCGTAAATAGCGCCGCCTAGCGTTACGAAATCACCTTTGAATGTATATGCGTTTTTAATTTCTTCTGTAAATTTTTCTTTAGAGCTCATTTTTTTCGCATTAGATTTTAGATATAAATTATTTACTTAAATTTATTAAAAGCGTTTGAATAATCTTACTATTAAAGGGTGATAAAATGAAAAATCGATGTCCCTGGCCCTCAGATGATAAATTAATGATCAAATATCACGATAAAGAATGGGGGGTTCCTTTGCACAACGATAAGAAGCTTTTTGAGTTTTTAATACTTGAAGGCTTTCAGGCAGGATTAAGCTGGAAAACGATTCTGCATAAAAGAGAAAACTTCAGGAAAGCCTTCGATAACTTCGATTTTAACAAAGTAGCAAAGTATAATAAAAGAAAAGTCAACTCTTTACTAAAAGATGCAGGCATAATCCGCAACAAACTTAAAATTGAAGGGGCAATTACAAATGCAAAAGCTTTTCTTCAGGTTAGAAAAGAACACGGTACGTTTAATAAGTATATATGGGGCTTTGTAAAGGGCAGGCCGATTCAGAATAAATTTAAATTTTTAAAGGAACTTCCTGCTAAAACAAAACTTTCGGATAAAATAAGTGATGATTTAAAGCAACGGGGATTCAAATTTGTAGGCTCCACAATTGTTTATGCACATATGCAAGCTACGGGAATGGTAAATGATCATGTTATAAGTTGTTACAGGTATAAAGAGATAAGGAAATAATTGATAAATAGATACCGAAAAATTTGCTCGCAACTTGAATAAAACAAATAAAATTGTATATTAAAGGTTTAACTAACATCAGCACAATTCATTTTACGGAGGGCCAATGAAAACTTATCGACTATTCATTTTAATTTTTTCTCTGATCTTTACACTATCTGCATCTGGTCAGGACAAACCAAGCATTGGTTTTGAAGAGCTTATAACCGCATCAGAAGAAAACCCACAGAAGATAATACATGCTAAGCTGTTAACAGCGCAGCAGGATATACCCCATACCATTTATTTACCAGAGGGCATATTTGTTCAGGCGTTGGGAGTTGAAAATGATAGAGTTGTGTACGCAATTTATCATAATTTGGTAGATATCTATGACAACGGTGAAACAGCATATTGGACGAACATTGAAAATAGATTTGACTTAACAAAAGCACGTGTTCATCGTGTGGGCAAACCAACTCAAAATCCAACGCTTGGGTATCCATCTCCCGGGAACAGTGATTATGGTTTTGCCACTAAAATGCTTATGGTACCTGATTGGACAAACGATGGGGTGGCCACGCTGAGTGATGTAACAGGTGATTTAATAGATGCTTCATTCATAGTTGACCCAACAAACTTATCTTCACCAAAAGAGGCAAACCTTGCCCCCTGGGGAAATATTACCATTTCTGATCAGCTTAATGACGGTGTTATAGAATATGATACCGCGGGGACTTTCACCCAATTTTTTGCGCCTGCAGGTGGTGTTAACAATAATATTTTAAATAATGTAAGGGGACACAAATACAGATCAAACGGAAACCTTGTAGTTTGTAATTCTGATGCTACCAATCCTGATGCGGTTGCAGAGTTTGACCAATCAGGAAACTACTTAGGTAATTTCATAGCAAATGGATTAGGTGGACTTGACAGTCCATTTGATATTATTTTCAGAACTTCTGATTGCCTTGTTTCAGCGAGCACAAGTGATGCCGTACACCGATATGATTTAAGTGGCAATTACTTAGATAATCTTATTACCGGTATAAATTTTCCGCAGCAGATCTTTGAAATGCCAAACGGAAATATAGTGGTTGCCGGATTTTCCACTCCATCCGGATTATATTTTTATTCTCCAACAGGAACACTCTACAAGACCCTATCTGTTGTGACCGGGAATAGAAGCGCATACTTGCTACCGAATGGAAATTTCTTAACAACAAATGGTACAGGAATTCTGGAGATAGACAGCACCTCAGGAGCATTAGTCAGAACTATAGTCTCAGGTGCAAGCTACCAATATGTTTCTCTTTACGATTACAGTATAATTCCTGTTGAACTTACTTCTTTCACAGCGAATGTAGTTGGTAGGGGTGTTGAGTTAAATTGGGCAACAGCTACAGAAACCAATAATTCAGGTTTTAGAATTTTACGTTCAGCAGAGAATGAAGATTGGCAAACATTAGCATTTGTTCCAGGTTTCGGCACAACCACGGAACCAA
>CBDUAV010000022.1:0-32151 GCA_965365225.1 uncultured Ignavibacteria bacterium
GTGACTGGAGTTCAGACGTGTGCTCTTCCGATCTGTCTTGTGTTGACTAAATGCAACATGTATTATAATTAATATAAGAGTATACTAATTTCTGAAATGGCACACTTTATGTCGTTTATATGCAACTTTTCACAGCAATTAATAAAATTAAATACAGGATAAATAATAGAAAGATTATGAAACTTGTGGAGTAAGCTACTAAGTTGTTCACCACAATTTTTTAATTCAAATTAAATTTTGAAACTAACTCACAATGTTCAACTAAATAAGGAGCAGCTATGAAAAAACTCTTATTGGTTTTTACAATAATAGTTTGTGCACTAAGCTTTTCTATCACAATTCAGGCACAATCTGATGATAGAATAGCAGGATATGATCCGATTGTAGTACCTGATCATATCCAAACTATACTTCAGCAAATTAAACTTGCTGAAGATAACGAAGATTGGGAAGCTTACTCTAACTTAAGGCAACAGCTAATTGCAGCGTGGGAAGAGGTTAATCCGAAAGTTGCAGCAATTTATAAAAGATCTACTACAACTGAATCTGGTAATAATTATCCCGACGCCCCAAAAGTAATAGAGAATTTCCAAAGTAGTATTAATATTGAATCTCTTTGGGGAGAAGATTTAATGGTTCATGCAGGTGATTCTGAAGATATTTCATTAGTTTCTGCCCGTGGTGATACTCTTTATCTTGGCGTGTTAAATAGAAATTTTGGATCGAGTGATGATACTGTATATATCTATAGATCTGCTGATGCAGGTGACACTTGGTCCCTGTTCTCACAATTATTCTACCCCTCAGAAACAGATCAGATTGAGTTACTGGACTTTTGGGGAGGTGCAGGTCCAAGTTATTTATTGTTATTTTCAAAGTACATTTCTTCAGGAAGAGTTTGGGTAACAAGGTTTTCTCCCAGTGGAACCTTTGAGAATTTTATAGGAATAAATGAAAACTGTGTGGATTTTGCAGTTGACAGAAACTATCCTACTCAAAACTACCGTGCTATTATTCTTTATGATAGCAGTGGTGTAATTCGTTCTATCAGAAGTGAACCAGGCAGCTATGCATCTGTGTGGCAGGACAGCCATGTTTTAGGTTTACTTGGTGTAGATGTTGATTTTGCTTATGGTTTAAATGGAAGTGTCTTTACAACTTTTAATGGTGGTAACTCAGGAAACTTGTACGTTTGGCCCAATTATAACTATGCAGATCCTAGCAGTTGGATTAATAACGGCTATGAAACTCTAGTTCAGGGTGCTGTTGATACAACAAAGCAGTCAGAAGTAATTGCTTCCCGACAGGATACTTCTGCACAAACTGTTGCTGTAGTATTTACGCACGATGTTAATAATACAGAAGATCTTCGCTGGGCAAGAAAAACTGGTGGTGCCGGATGGAGCATGCACACCGGTTGGGTTGTTAATACTACATTAGACTTTAAACACTCTAATTTATACTGTGCAAAAACTGCTAATAATGATAACTTTCAAGGTGTATTTGCTAGAAGTGAATTAAACAATTTATCACCAAGGCACATTCGCTACAAAAAATATGATGGATCATCCTGGAGTTTGAGTACACAGATTTCTGATGATGGCAATAATGCTACTGGTGTTCAAAATCCTGTTGTGGTAGAAGTACCAAGTGGAAACGCAGCATTTGCATTTGCAGGTAATAATGGATTAAATGTCTATTTTGATCGCGAGGATTGGGTAACAGATGTTCAGTCTGAAAATAACAAAGTACCGGACACCTATTCATTGTCACAGAACTATCCAAATCCGTTTAATCCATCAACAACAATAAAATATTCTGTCCCTGATCTATCCTTCGTTAACTTAAAGATATATAATTTAATAGGCCAAGAACTTGTAGAACTGGTAAATGAAGAACTGCAAAGAGGTAATTACGAAGTCACTTTTGATGCTGTAAATCTTCCAAGTGGCGTGTACTTTTACAGATTACAGGCAGGTAATTTTGTTGAGACTAAAAAAATGTTGTTGATGAAGTAAATAAATTTATAAACTGATAATAAAAGACCACCACATTGGTGGTCTTTTTTATTTTTAAACTTGCTGCAACAATTGTTAAATTCACACCAAACAAAATCAATTAAATAATCGTTTAACAGATTAATCACGATGTACGATCTAGCAGTTGCAAGAATTCTGCACATACTTAGCATTGTTTTATGGATTGGTGGAGTTGCATTTGTTACTCTTACTGTTTTGCCTGCTGTGAGAAAATTCAAATCGAAAGAAGAAAGAATAGATTTTTTTGAAAAGGTGGAACATAAATTTGCCAAACAATCTAGAATAACTACTCTTCTGGCAGGCATAACAGGATTTTATTTGGTTTTTAAATTGAATGCTTGGGACAGATTTTTAGATTCTTCGTTCTGGTGGATGCACACTATGATTTTGGTCTGGTTTATCTTTACACTTTTACTTTTTGTTTTGGAACCACTTTTTCTTCACAAAAAAATGAGAAAAAAAGCAGAAAAAAATCCTGAGAAAACATTCCGAAATGTTTATAGAATGCATATAGTTTTACTGCTGCTAAGCTTAATTACAATAGTTGGCGCTGTTGCCGGAAGTCATGGCTGGCTTTTCTTTTAATTCAGAAATTTGAAAGCTTAATGAATATGAAAAAACAATTTCGAAAAGGTGCAATTGGTGCATTGATGGATGAATATGAACGAGTTTCAATCGAACTGAAAACTCTCGTTGAACAAATTTCTGAATCAGAATTTGAGATGCCTATTGATCCTGATACAAAAGATGATGATTGCCGATCGGTTCAGACAATAATTTCTCACATTATAAATTCAGGCTACGGATATGCAAATTATATAAGAGATTGGTATTCAATTTCTAAAAATTCACCTTCAAGAAATCTCTATTCGAAAATTGAATTTAACAAAGAAATTGATAAAATGATGTCTTACACATCTGAAACATTTGAAGGAAAATGGGAAATATCAGATGAAGAAATTATGAATGTAAAGATAAAATCGCGATGGGGACCTCAGTACGACACTGAACAACTTATGGAACATGCAATCGTTCACATTCTTCGGCACAGAAGACAGATAGAAAAGTTTATTTCTGCTGGGATGATCAACTTAAATTGAAATCTATTAATGAGAAGCAAACAAAATACTTTTCCACTTCACGCCTGGATAGGAATAGTACTAATAGTTGTTTTTTGGTATTTGAATTGGGATCTTGATGGATTACGAACACAAGTGCTTTTCTTTCCACTTTGGCTTGGTTATGCATTATTTATTGATGGATTGGTTTTCCTCAGAAAAGGTAGTTCGCTACTACATCGAAACTGGAAAAAATATGCGCTGCTTTTTCTAATTTCTGCACCTGCGTGGTGGCTCTTTGAACTTTTTAATCTACGAACACAAAACTGGATTTACGAAGGCAAACAATTTTTCAGTGAATGGGAATATGCAATTTATGCTACCTTAAGTTTTTCAACTGTAATTCCTTCTGTGTTTGGGACTGCAGAACTTATAAGCACATTTAATTGGATTAACAAATTAAAAATTGATAAAAGAATTCTTCCAACAAAAATATTTTTAAGAATACATTTTATTGTTGGTCTGATAATGCTAATGCTAGTGATCATCTATCCCACAATATTCTTCGTGCTGATTTGGCTTTCTGTTTTTTTTATTTTGGAACCAGTAAACGTATGGTTAAAATACAATTCCATTTATAATTATTTGAAAATAGGAAACTGGAAACCTGTTTTTTCGTTATGGATTGGTTGCTTGATTTGCGGATTCTTTTGGGAAATGTGGAATTATTTCTCTTACCCAAAATGGATTTATGATATTCACTTTGCTAATTTTCTGCATATTTTTGAAATGCCAGTGCTTGGCTACCTTGGGTACATTCCCTTTGCACTGGAATTACTTACTCTTTACTATTTTGTTGCTGGATTAAAAAGTAATAAAAACAGTGCTTATATTTTTGCAATGGAAGATTAACAGTAGGTAAAACAATGTTAAAAGCAACTTTTATTCTTTTGATCTCAACTGGATTTATTTTTGCTGGAGGAGATTCATTAAAGGTTATGAGTTATAATATTCAAGGAATGAAACCCGGCACTGAACCTGAGGTCAGAATAATAAATATAATCGATAAACTTATAGAGCTTGATCCGGATATTATTGGACTGCAGGAGATAAATGAATCACTTACAGGCGGAGGGACAGATAATCAGGCAAAAGTAATTGCAGATTCTCTAAGTAATTATTTTGGCATACCTTATTATTATTACTATGAATTTACACACCTTTCCTGGAGTAACCAGTATAGAGAATTTGTTGGAATTATTTCAAAATATCCTGTTGTTGAAACCGGATATTTTCAATTGGTAACAGGTGTTTTTCCAAGAAAAGTAGTTTGGAATAAAATTAATACTCCACTTGGAACTGTTAACGTTTTTAGCACGCATCTTTCTGCGTTCAATCTTAGCCAGGTTCGAATACAACAGGTGCAACAAATAATTTCATATGTAAAAAGCATTGAATTAAATCACTCTGCGGTTGCTACAATTCTTACAGGCGATTTCAACGATCCGCCAAATGCAACATCCATCCAACAATTAACAAATACTGGCACAGATTCATTTTATGTAATTACATACAATTATGTTAATCCAGCAGATCCAGGTTACACTGTGCCATCAGATCTGCCGACATCAAAAATAGATTATGTCTTCATTAAAAATACTGGAAGCATAGAGCCGTTTGAATCCCAGGTGGTAATGGACCAGCCATACAATCCAAATAAATACTGCTCAGATCATTTAGGAGTACTAACATCATTTAGAGCTGGTATAATGAGTGCGGAAGAAGAAAGTTTTATTCATCCGGAAGAGATTGAACTTTATCAGAATTTTCCAAATCCTTTTAATCCAAGTACAAAAATCAGGTTCACAATTCCTTCTATTGGGATTCGGGATGGTTTATCAGTCCAGCTAAAAATATATGATGTTCTGGGAAATGAAATTGAAACACTAATGGATGAAAAAATAGCTGATGGCACCTACGAAGTTGAATTTAACGCAAATAATCAACTAATTTCATCAGGTGTACTATTTTTGCAGCTTAGATCGGGCAACATAATTAAGACGAAAAAAATGCTTTTATTAAATTAAATTCAAATTTCTCGGTATATAATTGAAACTTAGTTTAACAAGATTTATTATTGAATGTTCAATTTTTCAGCAATATTAATAACAGGACAAAATTAATGGGAAAAGGTGATAAAAGATCGAAAAGAGGTAAAATTTTTAGCGGAAGTTATGGCAAAACCAGACTAAGAAAGCAGAAATCCTCTAAAAAGTATATTTACTCATCAGAAAAAAGAGAGAAAAAACACTTCGAAAAAATCGAACATGAACAAAAACCAGTAACGGAAGTTAAGCCTGAAATAAAAGAAGAGCCAGTAGTTGAAATTGTAGAAGAAAAAGTTGTAGAAACTCCGAAAGTAGAAAAAATAGTCGAAGAAAAACCGGTTGAACCTGTAGAAGAAATAATTGAGAAAAAGGAAGAAAAGGTTGAAGAACTTCAACCACCGGTTGAGGATGTAAAAGAAGTAGAAGAAAAACCAATCGATTTAACTGAAGAGCCCGTTCAAAAAGGAGAGCCAACTGAGGAAGTAAAGAAAGAAATAGTTCCGGAAATAATTGAAGAGAAAGTAATTGAAGAAAAAGCTCCTGATAAAATTAAAGAACCAGCTTCAGAGGAAAAGCCTAAAAAGCGCGGAAGACCAAAAAAGAAAAAAGAGGGTGAAACAGAGACCGAAAAGAAAACTGCAAAATCAAAAACAAAGAAAAAAACAGACGATACTAAAGCTGCGCCAAAAAAAAGAGGAAGACCAAAAAAGAAAAAAGAATAGTTTAATTTCTAAGGGATTATTGTAATAAGCATTTAATCAGTGAGCAATAATTTTATTGTTATCTGGATTTGAGTCGGGTATATCTTCCCCGCCTAAATTAACTTCAATAATATTTTTATCTGTTTTAAAATTGACGACATATTCATGAATTCCGTCCTTCCAGACTGCAGCACTATAATAAAGTTCTTCTTCAGTATTATCATCAAAATATATTTTTAATCTAATCGGTACTGGGATTATTCCAATTTTCTTTAACGCGAATTCATAACCGTCTTCCACTTGTTTAATTCTATCAAGTTCAAGATCAGGAAAACCTCTGTCAAAAAACCATGGCTTCCAAAACCAGTTTAGATTTTGCCCTGTAACTTCATTAAAGGTAAAGAAGAAATCGTAAGCTGTGGGATGCTTACCCTTCCACCGAGTAATAAATTCCTGAAGTGTATTTACAAAAACATCCTTGCCAAGCATATCCTCCAAAAAATAATAAGCTAATGATGGTCTGTTGTATGCCGCATTTCTGTAAGGAGCGCTTGTTAGAAAAAAGGATGGAATCATTGGCGGTATTTCTGTTTCTTTCCCAGCAAAGTTTTGGTAATTGATAACGGTTGAGATCCTCCTGTCCCTGCCATCATCAGTATTTTTTTCCTGAAAATCGAATGGAAGAAATACAGCCCAGCCTTCATCCATAAAAGCATACCGCTTTTCATTGGTACCTGTATAAAACGGGAAGTATTGATGTGCAATTTCGTGAGCTGTTAATCTTAATGATGCATTCAGTGAAGATGAATTTCCATCGTTTATCATCATTGGGAACTCCATTCCCCCACCCCTTCTTCCACTATTGAAAGCGGTTAGACCATAAAAAGGATAAGCAATACCCGGCATTTCAAATGAAAAATACTGAATGATCTGTTTTGAAAATTTTGCAACGTGATAAAAATCCTCAGTATCTTTTTGATATACCGCTTCAATAAAAACTCTTCGCATCGACGAACTGTCCACAACAACGTTGACGGCATCCCATAAATATCGATCACTCATTGCAAAAGCAAAATCAGAAATATTTTGCGCGGAATATTTCCAGACATTTTTTTCATTAGTTGATTTGAATATCTGTTCAGTTTTAACTTCTAGTGAATCAACAATGTTAATTACTTGATCCGAGGTTTGAGCTTTTAAATATCTATTTAAATACTTGTCTGTTAAAACATTTTCAGGATTTCGTAATTCGCCGGTTGACCAAACTGCAAAATTATTCGGCACAGATATTTCAACTTCATAATCGGAAAAATCATTATACATTTCCTGGTAACCAGTATAGGCATATTCATCCCAGCCATTAATATCATCGTAAACGGCAATTTGCGGGTACCAGTACGCGATAAAAAATGAAGTGGAATCATATGCACCCATTCGAATTTTTTCTTTAAATGGAATTTCAAAACTCCATTCAAATTTAAATTTAATCTCAGACTTAGGTTGTAGTGGATCGGCAAGTTTAATGAAGGCAACCGTTCCGTAATCATAATAATATTTTTTATCTTTTATATTTATTTCCTCATCATCCAAAGTTATTTTTTTGATCATAATTCCTTGGGTTAGTCCTTCAGAGCTAAAATTAAAATCGCGCGTAACTCCTGCTCTCATAATATTTTGATATAGCCGGATAACTATTTGTTTCAGAGTATCGGGACTATTATTATAGTAAGTTACTTCTTCAAAACCATTTAGTAAAATTTCTTCCGGAATCACTTCTGCTTTTATTTTATATTCACCTGAATTTTGCCAGTACTCCGCGCCGGGTTTTCCATTTAAAGAGCGGGTACCATTTTCATAAGCCGCAAGAATATCTCTTGGAATAAATAAATCCTGCTGGCTGAATGTTAATGTTGATATGCAGAGTAGAAGTAGTGGAATTAGATTTTTCATCGCAGAGTAATAATTAATTGAAGGAATTGAGTAAAAAATGTTGCTTCAAATAAAATATTTTATTCAAATAGAGATTTGCCCCCATCTTTTCCAAATTTGTTTTTACCAAATCTTTTATATGCAAGTGCAGTAGCTTCCCTCCCCCTTGGTGTACGTTGTATAAAGCCCTGTTGAATTAAAAACGGTTCGTAGACTTCTTCAATAGTTCCGGGATCTTCATTTACAGCAACCGAAAGAGTATTAAGTCCAACCGGTCCGCCGTTGTATTTTTCAATTATAGCAAGAATTATTTCTTTATCCATTTCATCGAGTCCATATTCATCAACTTCCAATGCTGTTAAAGCTTTGTGCGAAGTTTCGATATCAATCTTCTTTTTATTATCGAAATCCGCGAAATCTCTTGTCCTGCGCAGTAACCTGTTTGCAATACGCGGTGTTCCCCTCGATCTGCGTGCAAGCTCACGTGATGCATCTTCATCAACTTTAATTTTTAAAATTCCCGCTGAACGCTGCACAATATTTTTTAGATCTTCTGCTTCGTAATAATCCAATCTAAATCTAATTCCAAACCGGTCTCTTAAAGGGGATGTTAACATACCTGCACGAGTTGTTGCGCCAACAAGTGTGTATTTGGGCAATGTTAGTTGAACAGATCGTGCATTCGGTCCGCTGTCAATCATAATATCAATTTTATAATCTTCCATTGCAGAATAAAGATATTCTTCCACTACCGGACTTAGACGATGAATTTCATCAATAAAAAGAACAGAGTTTTCTTCAAGATTAGTTAAAATTCCTGCAAGATCGCCTGGCTTTTCTAAAACGGGTCCGGATGTAATTTTAAGTTTTACATCCATTTCATGTGCAATTATGTAAGCAAGAGTTGTTTTTCCCAATCCTGGCGGTCCGGTAAGCAATGTGTGATCTAAAGCTTCTTTTCTTTTTTGTGCAGCAGAAATAAACACGTTAAGGTTTTGGGTTATTTTTTTCTGCCCGACAAATTCAATTAAATCGTGTGGGCGGAGAGTTTGCTCAAAGTTTTTTTCTTCTTCGTTTACAACAGGACTTGTGGTTTCAGATTTACGCATTAAAATAACATCAATTATTAGGTTGTTAAATTTATAGAAAAGAAATTAAATGTACTTATTAGTTTATTGGAAAAATCAGGTAACAAGCTCTTTATTTCTAATTTTTAATTTATGAATTCCGATTACCAGCAGAGTCATCAATATTATCATTATTAGTGCGGCAAAAACTGACAGCCATTCATCAAAGCCTTTTCCCCAGAAGAAATTTATTCCCGGATTCCATGCACTGCCGTAAAGTATGATTAGATGGACTGCGTAAATCAACAAAGTGTTTCTTCCAACTAAAATTAAAAGCTGTGGAATTTTTTCAACTTTAAGTGCAATAAATGAAACAAGCGCGGTTAAAACTAACACAAATCCCACCCTAAAAACTATAACGCCCGGATCGGTTTGAATATTTGCAAGTGTTACATTTAACAAATTTAAAATTATATCGCTTGAAAGTGATACAAGCATAAAAGCAGAACCGAACACAGCAAGCAGCAAACTAAACTTTTTAGTTTTAAATACAAGTGGATTTTTTGCTAGATAACTCCCCAAAATACCACCCGCAATTACGTAGCCCGCCCATGGAAATATTGGGAAAAGAGAACCGGTTTCAGTATAAAAATATGATGCAATAAATTGCGGAAAGTATGAAAGCCAATCGACTTTATAAATAAATGGCGATGAAAAAAATATCAGCGAAGCTGCACCGGTAAAGAATATAGTGTCGTTTATTTTAGTTTTTTCTGCGAGGTATAAGACCAGCAGAACAATTAACAAGCTTATTCCAATTAACTGAAGTACATCAACTGCTTGAAAAATTTTCCACTGTAATTCATCTACAGCAGAAAAATCAATTACAGTCCATGTGGGATAGCGTAGAATATAACCAAGTCCAATTAACAGCAAACCTCTTTTTATTCCTTTTTTAACCCTGGGATTTTCTGTAAAAGGTTTTTGAACTGAGCGAAAAAGATATGTAAACACAGTACCGGCAGTAAACATAAAAATGGGTGCCGTCATTCCTCTCATAAAATGCCAGACTGCGTAAAAAATGTAGTCTGTGTTTCTGTACTGCTCTGCAAGCAGCACGTTAATTGTGTGCCCTTGGACCATTTGCAGCACTGCAAAAGCACGCATTAAGTCTATGAAAATTATTCTATGCTTTTGTTCTGAAATTGTCATTTATTTATAAATAAAACTCTCTCTACTTGCTGTGTTTAAATTTAGCAATAAAAATGCCCGCTAAAAAAGCGGGCTTGTAAGAATTATAATTTTATCAATTTCAACTTTCTTTCTCTTCTAATTTTTCAACAATGTATTTTGCCTTTAATTCCTGCACCACTTTTTCAGTCCATTTTGGCGGGACACACCACGTGCCCATCAATACAATAAAAAGTAATAAAAAGAAAATGCTATACTGCCAAATTCTTTTAAAGAACCTTTTTAGTTTGTGCACATATTTTGTTTTAGAAGTCACCTCGGATTATGAGACTCTTAATTATTAATAAAAAAAGGCTGTCTTTTACAAAAGACAGCCAACAAATAGTTGAACACCTTTAATTTATATCAATCTTTCTCGGTTTTACTTTATCGTGCTTGGGCCGGGTTACAAAAAGTTGCCCGTTATCGTAACGTGCGCTTATTTTTTCTTTATCAATCGAATCGGAGATTTTAAAAGATCTGAAATAGTTACCAATTTCCTTCTCATTTAGTATATATTTTCTGTTTACAGCTTCTTCAAAATTTATTTTACCGAATACTATCAAAGATTTATCATCAAGCTTCACCTGGATGTTCGATCTTTCTACGCCGGGTAAATTCGCAATTAAAATATAATCGTTCTCTGTCTCAAATATATCCACAACCGGAGAGATGCTATTTTGTGTTTTAAGCAGTTCATTTATAGAGTCACTATTGTAGTTATTTACTGCGACTAATTCTTTTTTTTCACTCATATTTTTTTCCTCTTATTATAATAAAATCAAAAAAATAGAGGGCTCTAAAAACGAGCCCTCGTAGATAAATTATTACTTATCTTTATCCTTATCATCATTATCATCAACAACTTCGTAAGAAGCATCCTGCACATCTTCTTTTTCATCTTTCTTTTCACCAGCATCTGTTCCGCCGGCAGCCTGCTGTTGTGCTTCAGGTCCACCAGGTTGCTGTGCCCCGGCTTGCTGATACAATTTAGATGCTATTTCATTCCATACTTTACTTAGTGATTCAGTAGCAGATTTCATCTGATCAGTATTGTTTGTCCCAATTGCTTCTTCAACTTTTTTAATCTCAGCATCTAATTTATTCTTATCATCATCTGAAAGTTTATCTTTCATTTCTTCCATCTGTTTCTTTGTCTGGAAGACCATGCTGTCTGCTTGATTTCTTACATCAACTGATTCCTTCTTTTGCTTGTCTTCTGCAGCATGTTCTTTAGCATCATTTTTCATCTTGTTTATTTCATCCTGGCTTAAACCGCTTGAGGATGTAATTCTAATACTTTGTTCTTTATTAGTTGCTTTATCTTTTGCGTTAACGTGCATAATACCGTTAGCATCTATATCAAAAGTAACTTCAACCTGTGGAACACCGCGTGGTGCCGGTGGAATTCCATCCAGGTGGAATCTTCCAAGCGTTCTGTTATCTACTGCCATCGGTCTTTCACCCTGCAGAACATTAATTTCCACAGATGGTTGATTATCACTTGCAGTAGAAAATACCTCACTCTTCTTAGTAGGTATTGTTGTGTTAGCTTCAATAAGTTTTGTCATCACACCGCCAAGAGTTTCAATTCCAAGCGAGAGTGGAGTAATATCGAGCAGGAGAACATCTTTTACATCGCCTGCTAAAACTCCGCCCTGAATTGCTGCACCAATTGCAACAACTTCATCCGGATTTACACCTTTGTGAGGTTCTTTTCCAAAAAGATTTTTTACTAATTCCTGCACCATAGGAATTCTTGTTGACCCACCAACTAGAATAACTTCATCAATATCCGACGGACTTACATGTGCATCTTTAATCGCTTGCTCGCATGGCTGCTTAGTTCTATCAACAAGTGCACTAATAAGCTGTTCAAATTTTGAACGTGAAACATTAATGTTCAAATGTTTTGGTCCATCCTGAGTAGCAGTGATAAAGGGTAGATTAACATCTGTAGAATTGGATGATGATAATTCAATCTTTGCTTTTTCGGCTGCTTCTTTTAATCTCTGCAACGCCATAGGATCTTTTTTTAAATCAATTCCATCTGATTTTTTAAATTCGTCTGCAAGATAATTTATCAACTGCTGATCGAAATCATCACCACCGAGATGCGTATCACCATTTGTAGATTTGACCTCAAAAACACCTTCTCCTAGCTGTAAAATCGAAATATCAAAAGTTCCACCGCCTAAATCATAAATAGCTACTGTGTGTTCTTTTTCCTTTTTATCCAAACCATAAGCTAAAGCTGCAGCGGTTGGTTCGTTAATTATTCTTTTAACTGTTAATCCTGCTATTTCACCTGCATCTTTTGTTGCCTGGCGCTGCGAATCATTAAAGTATGCGGGAACTGTTATTACAGCTTCTTTAACTTCCTGTCCTAAATATTCTTCGGCAGTCTTTTTCATCTTCTGTAAAATCATTGCACTAATTTCAGGTGGCGAATAAACTCTATCCTGAATTTTAACACGTGCTGTTTTATTATCACCTTCAATAACTTCATAGGGAACTTCAGATTTTTCAACCGAAACTTCATCTATAACTCTTCCCATAAATCTCTTAATGGAGAAGATTGTATTGTTTGGATTTGTAATCGCCTGTCTTTTTGCTGGCTGTCCGACTAATCTTTCTCCGCCTTTAGTAAACGCAACAACTGATGGAGTTGTTCTGCCGCCTTCAGAATTTGGAATTACAACCGGATCATTTCCTTCCATTACTGAGACACATGAATTTGTTGTCCCTAAATCGATTCCTATTATTTTACCCATTCTTTTCTCCTTATTATTTAGTTAATATTGATTTTCAAATTTTTATTTTTAATATATTGCACTTTAATTTTAACAATACCACCAAGCAAGCTAAATGCCAAGCTATGGAATCTACATAAGTTATTTATTTATAATAACTTAGGACTTTTCAGTGATAATATTTGAAAAACCATTTATGGCTTATAATATGCCATATTGTCAGTTTGTAATTGTTATATGACAAGCAGCGAGACATAAGAATATTTAACTATTTTTGGAGTGGAGAATTAAAAATGTTCGAAATAGAAAAATTTGATATACAACTCGAAACAGATTTTATTGGTAGAAATTTTATTTACACCGATGAACTAAGTTCTACTAACGAAGAGTTAGTAAAAAATAAAAATCTATATAAGAAATCGGGAACAGTTTTATTTGCGGAAAAGCAATTGCAAGGCAGAGGAAGAAAAAACAGAATTTGGCACAGTAGCAAAGGACAAAATTTAACTTTTTCTATTCTGCTTAGCGATGAAAAAAATTTAAGTGTGAATATAAATCATGTCAACCTGCTTACATCTGTTGTGGTCTCAAATGCAGTTGAAAATTTATATCAATTGAAATCTGAATTAAAGTGGCCCAATGATGTTTTAATTGGAGGGAAAAAGTATGCGGGTATTCTTACGGAAACTTCTGTGCAGGGAAATAAATTTGAACTTGCAGTAATTGGTGTGGGAATAAATGTAAATCAAACTATGTTCCAGGGCGAGTATAATTACCCTCCAACTTCACTTAAACTTGAATTGAAGCACGATATTGACAGAGAAAGTTTACTTGCAGAAATATTTAATCTTTTTGAAGAAGAATTAATTAATTTGTTAATATCTCCCAAAAGTATTTTAAATGATTGGCGCAGCAAATGTAAAATGATCGGCGATAAAGTTTCTATTATTGACGGTGATAAAATTAAGACAGGAATTTTTGATGATATTGATGAAAATGGTTTTTTGGTTTTAAAGCACAACGGTGAGATTGAAAAAATTCATTTTGGGGATATGAGTCTGGTAGTATAATTATTTTGTGAAACGCATTCTAAGTCATTAATTCAAGTACATTGCTTATAGTTTCTTTTAGATTTTGTCGCGACGAAATAATATCAACAAAACCTTTTTCCAGTAAAAATTCTGAGCGCTGAAATCCTTCAGGTAAATCTTTTCCAATGGTTTGTTTAATCACTCTCGGTCCTGCAAAGCCAATTAAAGCTTTTGGTTCTGCAATATTAACATCTCCCAACATAGCATAACTAGCAGTAGTTCCGCCTGTTGTTGGATCGGTGAGAACAGAAATGTACGGAATGCCAGCATCTGCAAGCCGTGCTAAACGCGAACTGGTTTTTGCAAGCTGCATAAGTGAATATGCACCCTCCATCATTCGCGCACCACCGCTGGAAGAGACAATAACCAACGGAGTTTTACTTTTAAAAGCTTTATCAGTAACTCGTGCGATTTTCTCCCCAACAACAGAGCCCATGCTTCCGCCGATGAATTTGAAATCCATACAACCAAAAGCAATCTGTCTTCCATTCAGTTTACCCGTTCCAACTCTTACTGCTTCCTGAAGCTTTAATGTTTTCACAGTAGCATAAAGTCTGTCTTTATATTTTTTTGTATCTTCAAATTTTAAAGGATCGGGGGAACGCATTTTTTTGTAAAGTTCCTTAAAACTTCCTTTATCCAAAAGAATATTAATATAGTCTGCACTTCCAATTCTAAAATGATGCTCACACTTAAGGCAGGTCCACATATTTGATTCAAGTTGTTTATTATGAATTATCTCTCCACAGCCGGGACACTTTTCCCACAATCCATCGGGCAGATCCAGCTTCTGTGATTCCGGAGAAATATTATCCTTTGATCTTCTAAACCATGGCATTATTAGCCTGCTTTCTCAATTTCGGCGTAAACAGTTAAAACTTTGTTCGGGTCAACTGGATCGTTTGTTAATACAGTTATTGTTCTACTCATTTTGCCAGACCGATTTTTTGTATCAAGTTCAACTTTAATTGTTCCCTCTTCTCCGGGTGCTAGATTATCTTTACTAACAAGTGCAGCCGTGCAGCCACAAGAAGTTCTTACATCTTTTATATTTAATGTTGAACCTCCAGCATTTTTAAATACAAATGAATATTCAACAATATTGCCTTCGTTAACTTTGCCAAAATTATGCTGTGTTTCTGAAAAGTGGATTAATGGTCTGCTCTCGGAAACTTCATCAACTAAAACAACAATTCCAGTTATAGTTAACCTAACTTCAGGATTTTCAGGATCGTTACTAAAGATTTTTACTGTTTTTGTTTGTTTGCCTTGCCTGCCGGTAGAGTTAAAAGTAACTTTTAAATTTGTTGATTCGCCGGGTATTAATTCATCTTTTTCGGGTTTAGCAACTGTGCATCCGCAGGTGGCTGTTACGTTGGAAATTTTTAGCAGATCACCACCTCCATTTGTTAAAATAAAAGTATATGAAACCACTTCGCCTTGCTTAATGTTACCAAAATCGTGAGCGGTTGGCTGAACCAATAACCGTGGTTGTACTAATTGTGCTAATGTTAATGAACTTAAAAAGAAAGCTAATACAAGAATTCTTTTTATCATTTACTTTTCTCCTTAATAATAAAATTTTTTAAATAATTTGGTTCAAGAAAATCATATTCAAATGTTTTCTTCTTCTCTCCAAATTCAACTGCCCATTTTGCTACAAATTTAGGATCTGGACTAAAAGGAAATTTTACATTTTCATTTAAAAGCAATGCAGCATTTCCAAAAACAGGTACATCATTTACATTAATTTTAAATAATTCATTTTTTAGAACCATCAAATCATCTACAAATATATAACTATTAGCCCTAATTTGAAACTTAGCAAAATAGACCTCATCTTTATTTACTTTATTTGCAATAATGAATTGTGATTCATTGGGCAAAAGTTGAGATATTTGAATTGCGAAAGCTTCGTAAGTGGGAACAGCAATAACGGGTAATCCTGATCCATAAGCAATTCCTTTAGCTGCCGACATTCCAATCCTCAGACCCGTAAAAGATCCCGGACCCGAAGATACTGCAATGTTGTCTAAATCTTCAGGTCTTATTTTGGAAATTTTGAAAAGCCAATCAATAATTTCAAAAATATTTTCAGCGTGAGAGTGTTTCAAATTCACTGATGATGAAAAAAAATTATCATCTGAAAAATATATACAAATACCGCATGTAACTTCGGAGGTTTCAATTGCAAGTATTGGTTTTTCTTCAATCGAATTTTGCAAAATCAAACTCCCTGTTTGTTCCGTTTTTCGTTTCAATATTTATCTGTATTCTTTTATTTGGTAATGCTTCGTGTATCAGATTTCCCCACTCAACAAACATCACTGCATCATCATCATTCAAATAATCCTGCCAGCCGATATCGAAAAGCTCTGCAGCATTTTTCAATCTATAAAAATCAAAATGAAAGAATCTTTGCTTGCCGGAATATTCATTTACTATTGCAAATGATGGGCTGTTTACATTTTCAATTCCAATTGATCTTAAGGCCGATTTTATAAAAAATGTTTTTCCGGAACCAAGTTCTCCATTTAAAACAATTTTTTCACCTTTCTTAATTTCTAAAATGAAATCAGATGCAAGTCCTCTTGTTTCACTCTCATTTTTAACCAAGACCTTTGAAGGATATTTTATCAATTTATCTTGGCTCCATAGTAATAACAGGTAAAATCATTTCTTCTAAAGATATGCCGCCATGCTGAAAAGTGTCTTTGTAATATGTAAGATATTTATGGTAGTCAGTAGGATATACAAAGTAATAATCTTCTTTTGCAATTATGTAATTTATTGTAACACCGCGTTTTGGTAATTTATATTCCTGCGGACTTTTAATATAAATTGCGTGTTTATCATCCACTTTTAAATTTCTTCCATATTTAAATCTCAGGTTTGTGGATGCTTCTCGATCACCCAAGACTTTTGCACCTCTTAAAGAACGTATGCTGCCGTGATCTGTAGTAATTACAACTTTCACATTATTCATTTTGGAAATTGCTTTAAACGTTCCTAGAAGCGATGAGTGAGTAAACCAACTGTTTGTAAGTGATCTGTAAGCAGGTTCGTCGGGAGCGATTTCTTTAAGTATATCGCTATCAGATCGGCCATGCGCAATCATATCTAAAAAGTTTACAACTATTGCAGTAAGATGATTGTTTTTATAAGAAAGAATATTTTGCTCAAAATTTCTTCCGACTTCAGGATCGATAATTTTAATATACTTTAGATCTTTCTTAAGCTTTATCTTCTTTCTATCTAAAAGCAACTGAAGCAGTTCTTTTTCATATTTATTCATACTTCTTTCATCATCATCTTTGCCCTGCCACAAATCAGGATAATATTTTTCTATTTCGGAAGGAAACAATCCACTAAAGAGCGAATTACGTGCATAAGGTGTTGCTGTGGGCAAAATTGCGTAGTAATAGTCTTTTTCGATTGTAAATAATTCAGCCAGATGTTTTTCCATTACTAGCCATTGATCTAAACGAAGACAATCTAAAACAAAATAGAAAATGTTTGTATTTTCATCCTTTAAATGATTTAAAACGTATTTATCTGTTATTTCAGTTGTGAGAGTGGGTGTATCAATATCTCCGGTTGAGTTAATCCAATTTTTATAATTCTTTTCAACAAATTTTGAAAACTCTTTATTCGCTTCACGTTTCTGTTCATTTAGTGTTTGCCTTAAACCGATTTCAGAATGCTGGTCGAGCTCTACTTCCCAGTTTACCATTTTTAAATAGATATCAATCCATTCACTAAAATCCAGATTTTGCATTAAAGCCTGTGATATTTGATTGAAGTCCATCAAATAATCTTTTGCAGCGTACTGCCCGGAAATCTTTTTACCTTCGAGAATTTTCTTACAGACGAGCAGAACCTGGCTCGGGTTAACCGGTTTTGTTAAATAATCCTGTATCTTACCTCCGATTGCTTCATCCATCAAAGTTTCTTCTTCACTTTTCGTAATCATCACAACAGGAATGGTTTGATTTATTTCTTTTATTTGCCCAAGCGTTTCCAAACCACCCATTCCTGCCATCATTTCATCTAAAAAAATAAGATCGTACGATTTTTCTTTTACACATGAAACAGCATCTTCGCCATTCATTGCTGTATCAACTTCATAGCCTTTTTCTGTAAGGAAGATTATATGTGAACGTAAGAGTTCGATTTCATCATCTACCCAAAGCAATCTTTTTTTATCCATTTACTCTACTAATTATTGGAAAAATTTGTGGAATTTGAATTTGAGACTTAAAATTATAAAAAAGCTGAATCAAATAATATTGACTAATTACTGGATAGTAATATTTACATCTAATCCGGCTTCGTTTGTTGTTGTTGGAGGAATTCTCGCTGCACCTTCAGGCTCGACCGTGGAACGCTTATAAAAAATGGATAATGATACTTTTGAGCTAATTGTATATTTTATTCGTGGTTCAATTGTAGTCCTTGTTGTTCCATCCTGCGGAATTCCTTCTTCAGTAAAATTATCCATTTCAAATCTTACAATTGAATTTTTAGTGCTTGTATATGAAATGAGAAACTCAATATCGTTTTTAAGCGATACTCCGAAGAGTGGTACCTCAAAACCCGATTTTGAATATGTTGCTGTAAAGCCGATATCGTTTGATAATGTTTCATTTATGTTATTTGTACTTAAACCTAGATCGTAAGTTGTGCGTGAAGAAAATTTAATACTGCCCGATAAGTTCCCACCCCACAGTTCGCCGAATGTTATATTCAAACCTGCAAACGGTGTAAAGCCGTACTCAATTCTTTGTGTTTGAATTTCCTGGTTTCCTTCGCGCGTTAATTTCCAGCCTTCGGTGTATGTTGAACTGTAAGCGTGATCGAGTGAAATTCTCTGAGCAAGAGATTTAAAAAATAATATTTTTTCCAATCCATCCCATGTTATTCTCCAATTTGGTCTAGGTAAATACTTTTTTACATCTTGAAACATCGGCAAGCTCGAAAGCCACGGCAGGGTTTCAAATCCTTCAACAAATGCCTGCGATAAACTTGCACGCGGATTTTCTGCATTAGGGTTATACAGTGCATTAACTTTATTGATGCCTGAATTAACAAACGGAAGACTTGCAGGAAGTGAAAGAAATGATCGTGTTAAGCTGCCTGTTGATGTTGTATTTGTTACAGATAAAACTCCCAAATCATCAAAAGTGAGGGTTGTAGTTTTGTTCATCGACCAGTTTACATTCCAATTAATATCGAGCTTTGCTCCCTCCCAAAGTGGACGTGCTGTTTTAATATCAATACTATTTTTTTCAGAAAAATTATCATTAAAATTTGTTCTTGCCTCTGGATCGAATGCTCTTGGTCCAACATCGCTGCTTAAGCCCAGTTGAAACGCTCTGGAAGGTCCGTTTGCATCACTGTGCGTTAAACCCCAGAAATTTGAGAATCCCGTTCCAGTTGATTGGATACCTGATTTTGATACACTGTTGTCGTGCCCAAAGTTTACTGTAAAGTTTTCCCAATCAAAAAACACCGCTTTAATTGTTAGTTTGAGAAATGTAAAAGCTCTTGAAAGTGAAGATGGTTTTTGATTATCAATCGTAACTTCGGTACTATCAGTTCCTTCCACATTTTTTTTACCATTAGTTATTTTTGATTTAGGTGGAGTTTCTTCAGTATCGAAGAGTGGCTCTGTAAGTGATTTCCACCTTAAAATCATTCCTGCAGTAAACCTTCGATTATTGCCAGCACTTCTACCCGTAAGTTCTTGCCTTAAATCGAAATCCCATCTGTAGCCCACCGAGTAACCCGCTGTAATTGTAAAATAGCGGTTTATATCCCATAGCGACGGAAGACGCGGTGAAGTTCTCAAATCGAATGACTGCTGGTATTTATTATCTCTTCCAAAACCGGCGCCTCCAAAAATATCACTCCAAATTTCGCCTTCCGTACGTTCTCTGCCGCTTATATCTTCTAATAAATAAGCAAGTGATGAGTTAATATTTAAATTGTAACCTATGTTAAAATTTATCAGACCGCCTTCTGTTAAACGCCAATTAAAAGCAAAGTTTCTGCTTGAATTAAAATCTTTTGAAATGGCTTCCTGGGTATTTGCATTATTAATCGGGCGCGTGCGGCTGCTATTGCGGTTTCTGCTGGCTGAGAGTGTTGCTGATAAGTTTTGCGGAGCAAAATATAATTTTACATCTTTATAATCATTAAAGATTGAGAAGAATAAACCAATTACAGGAATATCAGCAAGTTTTATATAAAGATCAGGGCTGAAGTTTAACGCATAATTCATATTTGCATTCCAAACCCAGTAATCTGATCGTGTAATTGTGGGGCTGCGGCTGAAACGGTTGTTATAGTTAAATCCAAAACTTAGTGAATTCCAAGTATCTCTGACATACCAGAGTTCTGTAGGAATTTTTAACCTTACATTTGATGTTGAAATAGAATTAGAAACGTTTAATGTTTGAGTTTCTAAAACAAGCTGTTCAGGAGTTTTTAGGTTTGTTCCTGTTGTATCAGGATTTTCTTCTAACTGCTTAACGGCTTCATCTACTTTTACATCTGTTCCCGGAATATAGAGCGGTTTGCCTAAAGATTCGCTGTGAGAAAAGTTTACACGCAGGTTACTTTCCCGCATTTTAAATGGTATCAGCTTTATAACATCAAGATCTGTAGATACAGTCCAGTTTTGGTTCTCTACCCTTGAACCAAATCTTTCTGATAACCGATGAAAAAACGGATTTGTCTTGCTCATATTAAAATTCACTGTCATCAGATCGGCAAATTTTAATGAAGTGTTAAATGTGTAAGCCCAGCCGGGTGAATCATCAGCCCCAACAACTCTAAGTTCATTTATCCAAACTTCGCCTGAAAGCGGACCGGGGTTAAACTCTGGATCATCAATATTAAATACACCAATTGACAAAAACTTTACCGATGTAAGCGTTGGATTTCCTTTTAATATATAAAAATGCCCTGGTCTTCCTTCAACGGGAACTTTTATATTTCCGCTTGAGTCAGCTGGTGCTTGTTTAACTGCGGTTAGTTCACTAAACTTTATTGAAATGCTATTCCAACCACTAGACGAAGGATCCAGGTTATATACTACTGGTTGACGATATTCATAATAATTTTGTGTGTCTGTTCCGAATCTAAAAAATACTTCTGAAGAATATTTCCCGGTGCTGGTATCTATATAAGACACAGACCCAAGCGAATCATAATTTTCATCACCATGAATAAACAATTTCATTTCATTATAATTAAATACATCGAGCGGACGGAAAAGGTATTTTACAGCTTCTCTTGATGTTCCTTCTTCTAAATCTTTTAAAATTAAATTTAGAGATTGTTCATTTCTAAAAATTTCTTCATCTGGTCTGGTTCTATCTCTTTCCCTGAAAACTCCTGGAGGGCTATCATAGTCGGGATTTTCTTCAAAACTTACTACTGATACAGAGAGAACCGAATCTTCTGCAAGGAGCTTTTGCCACTGGCTCCCTACAAGATTGAGCTCTGTTAATCTTACATGGATCGAGGAACTGACACCATGTGTAAAAAATCTTATTGTTTCTACGTTAGAAAAACTTGGACTTCCAATCATTGCTAGGGTATCTTTTAACGGAATGCGGTATAAATACCATCCTGCCGGAGTAAAACCTCCACCGGAAATAAACCTGTTTGTCTGTGAGTTTGTGTCTAATGGGATTGCATAACGGAAGTAACTATTAGCCAGATCAACGTTACCATTTCTATTTAAATCTTCCGTATCCGGAAGCAAACCAACATCTGTGAGCACAGCGTTGCCCTCGGTTCCATTAATGCTAAAGTAATCGAAAATAGAAATAGGATTTCCTGTGAATGTAAAGTTATCACCACTAGGATCTGACTTGGTGCTATTATATTCTATTCGTTCCTGTGGATCAAAAAATCCATCAAGTCCGGTATCTTCACCTTCATCAATTGCATCGTTAAAATTCTTATCTTCTGTATCCAGCCTGTTATTGGGAATTACATCTTCACTTATTAATCCAAGGTCTAAATACAGGAATGCATTTTCCGGTGCATCAACAATTTTCATCCAGAATTCAACAAATTCAATATTTTGCTCCACAAGGTTATTTGCAGTTGAGGAAAGTAACCGTTGAGTTCCACCCCAAGTAAGTTCGGGCTGCTGCAAATTTGGAGTCCAGTTATAAGTTCCTGGTGTATCTGGTAAAAACACATAATCTAAGACACTTACCTGCTGATCTGAACGAGCAACTTGTTTCCTGCCTCCGTAAATACTATCTACCACAACATCTGAAGGTGTAACTGTGTACCAGAAACTTTTTGCTTTGAAATCTTTTCTTTCATCTCGTGTTAAACCTGGATCCAATAATGGAAGCAAATCAGGTGGACTTAGATCTTTCCAACCTGTGTAATTTACACCGACAGGAACAATTCGCTTTGCACCTTCGAAATCATCAATATATGCAATGCTTTTACCGCCATCTTCAGGTATAGTACTTTTCTTTGTATTTGGATCTGGCGACATATAAGCATATTCACCGTTAAAATTAAATACGGACATTTCTTTAGTTGATATAGCTAAATCTAATAGATCGGTTAAAAATGGAAGGTCTGCAGATGTTCTGAAATCAGCCCCAAGAATTGTGTTACTTAAGGGTTCTTCACCTATGCGTACTTTATCACTTAGTGTCTGCTGATTAAGATTCATTATTGTAAAACCTAGCTGGGTTTTATCTGAAAATTCGTATAAACCTCTTGCACCTAAAAGAGTTTTAGACGCAAGCTGAAAGAGATCATTCTGTTCGTAAGTAATTCTTAAATCTGCACCCGGCACTAAAGCGGCATCATTCCTGATTGTAAGTTGACCAATGTTATAATCAACGACAAAGTCTATTCCATCTTTTAATTCTCGTCCATTGAGAATTACTTTAACTGAATTCTCTACAACATTAAAGCCTAGCTGGTATGTGGATGTAACGTCGCCGGTATTTTTCCCGACCATTACCCACTTGTCTGGACCCTTATCCTGCCTTGCATAAGTTTTTGTTGTATCATAAACAGTTTGAAATTTTAGTGTATCAATAACAGGCGGGATATCTTTACCAAATGGCTGTAGAGTGGGAAATATTATTTCACCTGTTTCGGGAAATATCGTTAGCCCCGGTCTCCAGTCAAAAATGTTATCAGGATTTGGATTACCACCCGCTCCTATTTGGTCTAATCCAAATTCCTGCAAAAATCTCACAGTTTCTCCGGATTGAGTTACAAATTCATCAACAGGTTCCTGTCCTACTAATTCATATCTAATTTTAAATTCAAATCCATCTTGCTTAACATTTCTCGAGCCGGTTGGATAAATGTTTTTTAATTGAAGTTTCCAGGCATCTGTATAAGTGGGTTTCAGATATTTTGGTTTGACTAATTTTAAAACAAGTATTGTATCTGTACTGGTATTCAGAAATTCTCCATAGGTTAAATCACCACTTCCTTGTTTAAATGAAACAGCAATAATATCCTGATCGTTAATGGATGTTTTAAATGAAATATAACCGGTCTCCGGGTGCAATGTATAATCAATATCTTGCGCTAAAAGTAAAAATCTGCCTGTTTCTTCTTTTCCCTGAATTGGATTTTCAATTGGTTGGCGTAGAGAATCTGCGTAGGTATTTTGCCCAAATGGTAGTGGCAGAAGATCAATATAGCAATTAGCAAATCTTTCCTTCGATTTATCTGCTGTAATTACATTTATAGATTTCCAAACTTCAATTTCATTTACCTGTAATTCAGGTGAAACCTGGGCGGGTATATTACTATAATAATTTTCAAATATTTTTAAAGTAGGACTTGCATAAACAGTATCAATAAAATAATGAGTTTCAGAATAATCGTAAGCTCTTATTTCATATTCCTGCGAAGTTGAACCACTGGAAACTGATACTTCTTTCGTTTCACCTTTTTTCTGGCTCGCAAGAGTAGTTAAACTAAAAGGACCCATTTTAAAAAGTGCTTTAACACCAAACAGCGCTTCAGCACCACCAATTAGTGAAGGTGTTTGCATCGAAACGTTTCCTGCCTCAATACTCTGGATTATCTCATCTTCGTATCCAGTGTATTTTATGCGTAACTGGTTTTCATATTCAAATGTTCGTTCAGTATTCCAATCCGCAGTAATGTTAAGCTTATCGCCAATAGTTCCGCTAACATTTATTTGAACTTGCTGTTTAAAATCAGGTTCGTTTCGTGTATTGCCAAGCCTTGAGGCAGTAACACCTTCAGTAGTTTCGCTCCTCCATGCGCCGTGAATCTGAACGGCACCGCCAATCTTTAAACTAATTTTAGGTTCGCCAAAAATACTTAGTACGCCAACGCTGGGTAATGGAATTTCAAAATCGGTAAAGCTTGTGATCAACTCACTCAACCCAACTGTAGATTCTTTTAACTCATACGCATAACCAAGCTTTTCCCACTCTGCACGCTCGTTTTGTGTAAGTTTCATTTGAATGTAATCCTCAATCGGCATACGTAATAGAATTTTAGTTTCCTCTGAACTTAGTTTTTCTCGTATTTCTACAAATTCACCATCGGCTACAAGTTCAATTGTTCTTCTTTTAAAATTTTGAGAAGGTTCAATAAAAAATTTCGATTTCTTTTTTTCTTTTAGTTCAACGTAAGGTTTCTCTTCCCTAGTATATTTAAATTGCTCCAGCCTGCTCGTAGAATCGATCTCTCTCCAATCAACTTCAACTGTATCTTCTTTAGCAACCAAAGAGTCTAATGCAGTGGAAACCGAATCGCCGGAGAATAAAGCAGAATCAATAGAAGTAACAGTTGAGTCGCTAATTAAATTTGTGCTATCACCCAAAATTATTGATGTAGAATCTAGAAGTGATGTTTCACCGGAATCCGGAGGTGCAGTTTCAAACCCAGCTTCAGGTCCGCTGGGTGAATTATATAAAATAACATCATCAGGAAGTTTCAAAGATGCAAATTGTTGTTCGTTAGGAATGGGATTATCGCTATTCTGCTGTCCAATTAATTTGTCAATGTACTCAGCAGAAACCGTATTAAAACAGGCATCAAACCAAACAACGCTATTTACCTGTGATTTTTGAGCAGATTTAAAGCCAAGATTGATTCCCGCAAAGATTATAATCGAAATTAAAATAGCAATGCGGAGAACCTCTTTTGCAAGATTTGCAGCCCGATGTCTAATTTATTTCCCTTAAGAATATTTTTCTGAAAATGAGAAAAATTAATTGTAGAAATTAGCTATAGACGCTCCTTTATTTAATTTTTTAATGGAAAAAATTTAGACAAATAAGGGCTTATTTTCAATAAACAAATAAAGATTTTAATTAAATTTACAAGAAAATTTACATCTATCAACTATATAAAATCAGGCAAAATTTTATCGCCGAAGTATTTGTGCCTATTTATTATTTTTTTATATGTGTGTGAGTTTTTCGATAAGTTTTCTATGATTGGGGAACTGATTTACAAGTTCCTCTCGTTTACCTATTACAAAATCATTAAAATCAAATCCTGGAGAAACTGTGCAGCCGACTAATGAATATGATTTTTTGTTTTCAAGTTCTGCTGCAAACCAATTTTTCTTTTCAATTGCAACTTGAAAATTACAATCATCTCCCCTTCCGATTTTTCTTTTTGATAATTTACCTTTTTCATTGATTATATAAATGATCACATCACTGCCATCATAAAAGTGCCACAACTCATCTGATTGTAAAAGATGAAAAGCTGAAAACTGTTTTCCTTCCAATAAAAAATAAATTGAAGTTGAAAAGCTTCTCGAGGATTTGAAACGTTTCGGAAGATGTTCACCTGAAATTATTTCACCCGATCTGTAAACCTCTTTATAGTAACCACCTTCCGGATGTTTCTGTAGCTTTAGTTTTTTAATGTATTGTTTTGCTTTTTCGATCAAAGTTTAAGCTAGCTTTTACTATTTCAACAAGATCATTTTTTTAGTTTGGATAAATGAGCTAGCTTTTAACTGATATAAATAAATTCCGCTTGTCAGATTCCGGACTTCGCCGGGATGACTGGGGAATTCAACCTCATATTCTCCTGCAGATAATTCTTCGTTAACTAATGTTGCTACTTCTTTTCCCAGTAAATCATATACTTTTAATGAAACGAGATTTTTCGCTCCGCTCAGAATGACACTGCTTGGAATTGTGAATTTTATTTTTGTACTTGGGTTAAATGGATTTGGGTAATTCTGTGATAAATAAAATTGCTCGGGAAAAATTTCTTCAGAAATGTCTGTAACAGAATTATTAATAATAAAATTGTAAATACCATCGGGTGCAACCAGTGGCTTTGCAACTGTTCTTCCACTATTTGAAGTTGCAGAAACAAAGTAAAATATTTCTGTTCCATCTATCTGTTGTGGAATATAACCGACCGCTGTATCGCCATTTACAAATTGCATCGGAATTGAATTGAATCCTGAAGTAGTATCAGCTGTCCAGTAAACAAAAGCATCTGCGATCCCCGATTTAGTTTTTATAACTGCACTAACTGCAATAGAATCTTCATCATATACCACAGAATCCATTTTAGCGTGGGATATCCAAACAGGATCGGTAACTCCAACCTCTTTTACAATACAGTGTATTGCACCGAGTGATGGTATAATTGAATTTGAATTAATTCCCACAATATTATAACCGGGCATAGCTTCTTTGTAAATTCTAAATGCAGTTGTATCGTACTGGTATTCATACGTAGGAATGATTACAGTTTTATTAATGATGATTGAATTAGTATAAGTACGATAGTCTCCCTGTGGAGGATATTGTCCATTCTCTGGCGGCATAGGAATTCGTACGACTTTGTATGTTCTTCCAAAACAAGTTTGAAAATTATTAAGTATATACTGAAGGTTTGCTTCTATCTGTGGGCCATCTGCAACTCCCGGAGGATACTCTCCAACAAGCAAGGTTTCTTCATCCAGCAGTTTCATATGCATATCAATATGATGAATAACATCGTAAGGCAGGTTTTCCATTTTTATATATCTATCAATTCCCAAAAACTTTTTCATTATTGTATCTATCTGAGCTTCTGTTTTGGATGGATTCTCATTCAAAATTAATTTTGATGAAAAAGCAGTTCCGTGACCATCAAGCATAATATTTCCGCCTGTGTGAATAAGATCGTACGGTGGTGTGGTAGTTTGATAAATGGGTGCACCTATATAATTCGCAAAGAAAACCGGAGTGACATCATCAAGTGGTCTAGGGCGGTTGTAAGTCCAATCAATTATATTCATTGTATCCGCATCGTTTGTGTATGCAGTCCATGGACCGTAATCTCTCACCCAGATAGAATTGAAGGATGTTATTAAATATTCAATATTGTGAAGAGGAACATTACCAGCTTGCAAGTAGCTTTTCACCGAATTTGAATCGCTGCATATAATAAAAACTTTTCCTTCCTCCTGCGCATAATCAACAACCTGTCTTAAAATGCTTAAAAATGAAGTCCATGTAATTATTAAGCCATCTAACTCTTCCCATTCAGCCATTCCACGCACGGACGATGGCGGTGGATCAGAAAAAAGAGGATTGACAGGATGCTGATAATTCTGCCAGACAATTTTTTCTTCTTCTGTCATGTAATTTGGAAGATCCTGTGCTGAGAACTGAAATGTGATTAGAAGAGAAATTGATGATGCTAAAACTAAAATTTTCATTTTTACTTTCTCATAAAAATAGCTGAAGAAATTATTTATAAATATAATCATCTACCCATAATATAGTTGTTTGTAACTAATCTTGATTTGTAAAAAACTCAGCTGCAACTCTTCCGCTTTTTGCAGCACTCTCAATCGTTGATGGCAATTTTGTATCAACCCAATCGCCTGCTAAAACTAAATTTTTAATATTAGTTACTTGCGATGGTCTGTTGTGCAGGATATCAACAGTAGGAATGAAAGTAGCCCTTTTCTCTTTAATGATTTTGAAATTTGTTATTTTCAGGAACTTTAATTTAAAGAAATTTTTAAGCTCCGTTTGTACAATTTCCAAAATCTCTTCATCACTTTTTGGAACCAAATCATCGGCATCGCTAATTACTATATTTAAGTGAGTGCCTTTGTTAAAAACCCAGTGCACGGTTGAATTTATCAATCCAAAAAACCCTAGCGGAAAAGAATTTTCATTATGCCAGAGATGAATATTTAATATTGATGAATAAGTAAAATCCGGAAGCTTTATTTCAACATTATCATCAAATACTTTTGAAATTGCAAAAGCAGGTATTGCAGTTACAACAAAATCGAAATCCGTATAAGTGTTATTTGCAGTTTTTATTTCAGTAATCAATCCATTATTAGCTGAAATATGGGTTACAGTTTCTGATAGTTTAATTTCACCAGCATTTCTGATAATAAATTCTTCTGCATTTTTGCAATAAGATTCATTCAGTCCATATTTAGGTAAAACAATGGCAGCTGCTTTGCTTCCATTTAAAAATATCTGTTTTAAAATATCAATAAAGATTTCCGCTGACGCCTTTTCAATGCTGGTATTTAATGCCCCGACTGCTATGATTTTCCAGAATACATCCTGCGCATTTTTGTTTTGATTTTCTTTTATAAGCCACTGCTTAACACTTACTTTAGAAAATTTTTTTGATGAATAAAAAGGCAGCTTTACAAAAACTTTGAGCAGACTTAATCGTTCTAAGAAACTGATTGCATTAATATTCATTAATCCAAATAATAAATTCAATGGATAAAAAATTGAGATGGCTTTAAGCGGAAATACTTTAAAATTTTCTTTAACAAAGTTTATTTCGAGCTTTTTTTGAAATTGAAAATTATTCTTTGCACCAATTAGATCTAAAAATTTTAAAGTTTCAAAATAGCAGCCCATTAAAATGTGCTGCCCGTTATCAACTGTAGTGCAGGTTTCTTTATCTGTAAAAGAGTATGCCCTTCCACCTAATTTTGGCGAAGATTCGAGAAGTGTAACTTTGAAATTATTTCTTGAGAGATAAGCAGCAGCGGTAAGTCCCGCAAAACCACCCCCAATAACAATTGCTTTCTTTTGCATCAGTAAACGAGTCTGTACTTAGCCCAAACGCCAAGTGAAATACCGATTTTTTTAAAAGTAGAAATTTTAATTTTTTTATGATAAACATCATAATCTGCAAAAACAATTTTATTAAGCATCCTGTAATAAATATGCTGCATTGCTCGTGCAGCAAACATTGCTTTTTTGTCTTCAAGATTTAAAGAGCTTGTGGCTTTATCAAAATATTCTTTTGCACGCTGCACTTCAAATTTCATCAAGTTCTGAAAATTTTCATTGTAAGTGCAGTTTAAAAGATCTTTTTCCTCGTATCCGAATTTCTTTAAATCCTCTTGAGGCAAATAAATCCTTCCTTTTTCTGCATCTTTTTTTACATCTCTTAAGATATTAGTAAGCTGAAGTGCAATACCAAGATTTACAGCAAAATCACGGGTGGAAGCATGTTTGTATCCAAAAATTTCTATGCACATTAAGCCAACAGTTGATGCAACACGGTAACAATACAACTGTAAATCTTCAAAAGTTAAATAACGATTTTTTTGTAAATCCATTTCCATACCTACAAACAGCTCAAAAAATGGCTCTAAAGGAATATTGAACTTTTGAATTGTGGATGATAGCTTGTTTAATATTTGATAATCAGAAAATCCATCCAGTGATTTTTCTAATTCGATTCGCCACTTTCTTAATTTTTCATATTTGAGATCACTGGTTTCGCTGCTTATGTCAACAATATCGTCTGTCTGCCGACAAAATGCATAAACAGTATTCATTGCATCGCGTTTTTCCTGTGGCAGCAGATTAAATGCATAGTAAAAACTGCTATTGCTTTTTTTCGCTATTTCCTTCGCTATGTCTGTCATCTTAAGAAGATTGATTTAATAAACAATTTAAAGTAATCTGTTTTGCGCAACATAGGTCTAAAATTTAAAACATCGTAATCCAGTTCTTTGATTTTTTTTAGTATTAATTCACCGCCACATATTGTCGCAGCTATTTCAAATTTTATTCGTCCATTTAAATACGGTAAAAGATTTTTACCTTCATTAAACATTTGTTGCGTCCTGGCAATATTAAATTCAACCAGATTATTCAAATTAAGGTTATTTTCCTTTAACTCAAACACTTTTTCTGAAACACCGAATTTTTGCATTTCATCCTGTGGATAGTAAATCCTTCCTTTATCATAATCTAAAGATGTATCCTGAACAAAATTAGTTATTTGAAGAGCGGTGCAAATCTTATCTGAATAGTAAAATGCATTTTCATCTTTAATATTCACAAGCTCGAGAATTAACCTGCCAACAGGATTAGCTGAATTGCTGCAGTAATCCAAAACCTGGTAAAAATTTGAATATCTTTTTTTTGTTACATCCTGCTTAAAGGCGCTAAGCAAATTAAAAAAGTGCTCTGAAGAAAGATTTTTTGTTTCTATTGTGTTTTTCAGTGCAAATTCCAAATCAGAGGAGTATTGTCCATTTAGTAAATCTTGCAGCCTCTTTTCGAAATCAGATATATTTTTTAATCTCTCTGCCTCATCACAGTTTCCTTCATCAGCTAAATCATCAGCAGTTCGCGCAAACCAATATATTATTGCAAGATGTTTTCGTATTTCTTTAGGAACAAGAAGAGAAACTACAGGAAAATTCTCGTAGTGGGATTTTGTCAGAATTAAAGCCTTTTTGTATCCGGTCTCTGTATCCAACCCGCTCACTTTATTCAATCTATTCTTTTAAATGATTAATAATTCTACTCTTCCTGTAAAATTAAACCTAATAATGGGCTCATCAAAAAAGCAGTTACTAAATTTGGAATATTTACAAATGAATCATTTATATCATTCTGAGTCAATTTTCCTTTCTTTTCCAGCAAAAATCAACCAAAAACCAAGCAAGAAATTGGAACAGAAATTGGCTAAAGTAGATAGCGATGACTATTTTCCAGAAAAAAATCTTGGGGAATAAATTCAAAAAAATTCTATTAAATAATAAATCCATCGAGGGTTAAAATGGAAGACTTCGAAAGAAAAGCAATAAACGATGTTATAGTGGAGATAGTTAATTTATCTCGCGCAACCTTTAAGGAGGCATCGGAATTCAAAAATATCTTAAATGAAGATCTGGAAAAGAAATTCAAGAAAGTTGTTGTTGATATAAGTCAATGCGAATTTATGGATTCAACATTTTTGGGTGTGCTTGTTTATGCACAAAAAAGGATTTCTTCACAGGGCGGCGAAATAAAGCTTGTTGAACCAACATCAGTATTTCAGACTTTACTGGAAAAAACTTCTACTTTAAGAATTTTTGACACACATAAAACATTACAGGAAGCAGTAAGAAGTTTCAACACCCATTTTGTTAATTCATCAAGCGTAACGTTAACCGTTTAGCATTGGTGCCCGGAACAGGACTCGAACCTGCACTGACTTGCGTCAACTAGCTCCTGAAGCTAGCGTGTATACCAATTTCACCATCCGGGCAGAGTCATCAAAAAAACTTAGTAGTGCCAGGCCTATTCTTATTAAAATTCTGACTACCAGCCAGTATCACCCGTGCGTTCTTCACGAATTATTACATTTTTGTCAGTATGAATTTCACAGCTTTGAGGTGAATGATTAGCATTAATAATATCGTAATAAACATCCGGACAGTAATTGTTTGCCAATCTTGCATCACCCAGTTCCATAGTTTTTTTGCAGAATGCAACTGTATCAATTCCGCTTGCAAGCTTAAAGTAATCAACTTCAATATTTAACTGCTTGTAAGCAGCTTCCATAAACATTGCCCAAATAGGCAGAGCAGCTTTTGCACCCTGTCCATACCAGCCTGTAAATTTAATTCTGTGGTCATCAAAACCAACCCAACAGCCTGCAACAAGATTTGGTGTGAATCCAACAAACCATGCATCTGAAAAATCCTGTGTAGTACCAGTTTTTCCAGCAGCCGGATATTGAAAATATCTTCGCACTCCTGCGCCAGTGCCGTAATTCACGACATCCTGCATCATATTAATTATTATTGAAGCTGTTTCCTTCGAAATTGCTTGAACATATTCTGGGGTGAACTGTTCTATCAAAATTCCATTTTTATCTTCAACTTTTATAATTG
>CBDUAV010000023.1:0-31820 GCA_965365225.1 uncultured Ignavibacteria bacterium
AATGTATCATCCAATTGCATATTCATTATATTTTTCTGGCATAAAAATTCGTTGTTTATTAAAAATTTAATCATTAGGTTGTTTATTCAAATAAAATGATGAAAAAATGTTGTTGCTAGCAATTATTATAATATTATCCTATCTGGTTGGTTCAATTCCTACCAGCATATTAATAAGTAAAGCTGCAGGTGGTATTGATATTAGGAACCATGGAAGCGGAAATGCAGGTGGAACGAATGTTATGCGTGTATTGGGCTGGAAGTACGGCTTGCTTGTTATTTTACTCGATGCTTTAAAAGGTGCCGTAGCAGTTATAATTATTGCAAGATTGTTTTTTGGGCCACTTCCTTTTGAAAATATTTCACCTTTCGATGACTTTACATTAGTTCAAATAATTGCCGGTATCTCTGCAGTTATCGGGCACATCTGGACAGTGTTTGCAGGTTTTAGAGGAGGTAAAGGAATTGCTACTGCTCTTGGAATGTTAGTCATGCTGGTAACTGTTGAAATGATTATTGCTGTAGGTATTTTTGCGCTTGTTGTAATAATTTCAAGATACGTATCTCTAGGTTCTATAATTGCTGCAATTAGTGTTCCTTCCACATTATTTATAAGAGAAAATCTATTTCATGTAGATATTCCTGGTTATAGTACACTATTTCCTTTTATTATTGCAGTTTCCGCTTTAGTAGTCTTTACTCACAGAAAAAATCTTGTTAGATTAATAAAGGGAAACGAAAATAAATTAAGCTTCAGGAAAAAATTTAAAAACAGTTAAATGAAAATCGCAGTTCTCGGCGCTGGCGGCTGGGGAACTACCCTTGCAATTTTACTCCACTACAATGGGCATAATGTTACTCTTTGGGAGTTTCAAAAAAGTTACGCCCGCGAATTAAATAAAAAAAGAATAAATATTGATTACCTACCTGGAATAAAAATTCCAAAAGAAATAAAGATAACCTCTGATCTTGATGAATCCAGTAACGATAAAAACTTAATTGTGTTCGCTGTTCCTTCGCAGTTTTTAAGAAAGGTAGTAAAGAAGATCGAATACAATTCAGTAAAAAACGCAGTATTTGTTAGTGTGTCCAAAGGAATCGAAAAGGATTCGCTGATGACAATGTCTCAAATGCTTTTGGATGTCCATGCCTCACTAAGTGAAAACCAAATTGGCGTTATTTCAGGACCAAGCCACGCAGAAGAAGTTAGTCGAAGAATCCCAACTGCAGTTGTTGCTGCCTCAGTCGAGCTGGAAACTTCCAAAACAATTCAAGCCGCTTTTATGACTTCCTATTTCCGTGTGTATTCTTCAACAGATATTTTGGGTGTGGAGCTTGGCGGTGCTTTTAAAAATATTATTGCAATTGGTGCAGGTATAATTGATGGTGCAGGTTTTGGCGATAATACAAAAGCTGCAATAATGACGCGCGGCGTTGCAGAAATTTCGAGATTGGGGTTAGCAATGGGTGCAAGACCTGAAACTTTTGCAGGTTTATCCGGAATGGGGGATTTAATTGTAACCTGCATGAGTAAGCACAGTCGAAACCGTTACGTTGGAGAACAAATCGGCAAAGGCAAAAAACTAAAAGTAGTTCTAAAATCCATGGAACAGGTTGCAGAAGGTGTGGATACAACCCGTTCTGCCAAAGAGCTTGCAGAAAAAAACAGCGTGGAAACCCCAATTACAAATCAAGTATATAAAATTCTTTACGAAGATAAAGATCCAATAAAAGCTACAACTGATTTAATGACGAGAGATATGAAAACTGAGTGACTTACTCAGTAACCCTTCCACCCGGCAGAGAAATTCCTTTTATTTTCCTAAAAAGAGAAACCGCAAACGAATCAGTCATTCCTGAAACAAAATCAATAATTTGTAACAATCGCAGGTAAAGCTCATCCGGTATTTCTTCTCGTATTCGCTTTGGAAGAAGATTGAAAACAGTTCGGTTACGATTTGAAATATTTCCATTAAATGCTTCGTTGTAAGAATGAATAAATGTATCAAGAAGTCCACCCAGAACTTCGTATCCGGCAACTTCACGTTCAACGACACTTCTGTAATTATAAATCTTTTCAACTGAAACATCTTTTATAATATTTAAAGTGCCCCCGTTTTTAATAACTGAAATAAGATCGTTTCCAAATTTTCCATCTAAAATATTCTTCTCTTCATCTAAAAACACAACCGCAAGTTCAGTTACTAATTCACGTATTGCAACGGCACGTAAGTATCCAACTTTATCTTTTTCATCTTTTTCTTCATAAAATTTTACTTTAGTATCACTGATTAAAGGTCTGAGTAATTCCTCAGTTTCTTTAAAGGATACTATTCCTAATCTAAATCCGTCTTCAAGATCCATAATCCTGTAGCAAATATCATCTGCAGCTTCAACTAAAAAAGCCAAAGGATGCCTGCACCACCAATATTTGTTTTTCTCTTTCAAGTAGTCCAAACCACAGTTACTTGCTACTTCTTTGAAAAGTTCTTTTTCTGTTTGGAAGAAACCGTACTTTTTATATGCTTTACTTTTTAAAGATTTGACAGAATTATCCAATAAAGATTCGCGAGGATATTTTGTAACAGCGGCAAGTGTTGAATAAGTAAGACGCAACCCGCCCTTAATAATCGGATTTTGCAATCTCGTAATTATTCTAAAACCTTCAGCATTTCCTTCAAAATTTGTTAAGTCGGTCCATTTTTTATCATCATTTATTTCTGATTTAAAATGCTTTCCATTTCCGCCTCTAAAATAATCTGCAATTGCATCTTCACCTGAATGACCGAACGGCGGATTACCAATGTCGTGCGCCAAACAAGCCGCGGCAACAATTTCCCCAAAATGAAATTTTGTGAACTTGTTCTGTAAATTTTTGTACCTTTCAATTATTTGTTCACCAACTAGATTTCCAATTGACCTACCGACGCAGGAAACTTCAAGGCTGTGTGTTAATCTTGTATGAACAAAATCACTTTCAGGCAGAGGAAAAACCTGTGTTTTATCCTGCAGCCTTCTAAATGCCGGTGAAAAAACTATTCTGTCAAAATCCTTTTGAAACTCGCTTCTGCCATCCAAAACTTTTGATGTCCTTGTAATTTCATCCTGCAAACGCGAATCAGTTAACAGCTTACTCCATTCCAATTGAATACCTTTTTAATTATTCTTAGTTAAAGTTAAAAATAAATTTTATGAAATAGTTCCAATAAATCTTTTATTGAGTTTAGTTGGCTTATAGATTATTTTTCATTTGATGAAATCTTCTTCCAAAGAAATGCTTAGTCAATCCGTTCAGTATGTAAAATCTGTTGGACCAAAACGAGCTGAATCGTTTGCAAAAATAGGTATTAAAACAATCCGCGACCTGCTATTCTTTTTTCCATCACGACACTTAGACCGAACAACTGTACTGACAGCCGCAAAAGCATTTGAATATTTAATGAATGGGTACGATGGAGAGCTTACAGTAATTGGAAAGGTTATCGATACAGAATCAAAAAGATTTGGTAAACGAGAAATTTTGAAGGTGCAGTTTAGAGATTCAACAGGATTTTTTGAGTGTGTCTGGTTTCAGGGAGTAAAATATTTTCAATCTGTTTTTAATGAAGGACAGGTATTTGCTGTTTCCTCCAAACCCGAAAAATCAAGATTTGGCGCGCTTCAGTTTGTTCATCCTGATTTTGACAGAATTTCGGAGGAAGAAGAAAAAAGCTTTCTACACACGGGAAAAATAATTCCATTCTACAAAATTCCTAAAGAACTGAGAGAGCGAAACATCGGCGATTTGAGCCTGAGAAAAATAATAAACTTTGCAGTTGAAAATTACTCTGATGAACTTAAAGAAACTCTTCCTAAAGAAATCAAAGAAGAAAATAATCTTCTCAGCTTAAGCGAAGCAATAAAAAACTTTCATTTCCCGGAATCAACCGAAAAATTAGAGGATGCTAAAAACAGGTTTAAATTTGAAGAGTTGTTCTATCTTGAAATTATTGTTGCCCTAAGAAAGAAAAATTATCAGACTCGCCTCTCAGGAAATTCAATTGCGATAAAATCAAAACTGGTTCCAACATTTCTTAAAACCCTCCCCTTTGAATTAACAAATGCACAGTTAAAAGTTTTAAGAGAGATAAAATCAGATATGCTCTCAGAAAAACCAATGAACAGACTTTTGCAGGGAGATGTGGGATGTGGTAAAACAATCGTTTCGTTAATTGCAATGCTGATTGCAGTTGATAATGGCTATCAAGCGGCAATAATGGCTCCGACCGAAATTCTTGCAGATCAGCATGCAAAAAAGATTTCTGAAATGATGAAAGAACTTTACAAGCAGTTTAATGAGCGAAAAATAAAAATTAGTTTGTTGATAGGCGGGCAAAAAAAAATAGAGCGTGATAAAAGACTTCGAGAAATTGAACTACAGGAATCTGATATAATTGTAGGAACTCATGCACTGTTTGAAGAAAAAGTGAATTATAAAAATTTGGGTCTGGTTGTAATTGATGAACAACATCGATTTGGAGTGAGACAGCGCGCACGGTTACAAAGCAAAAGCAATCAGCCAGATGTTTTGGTGATGAGCGCAACTCCGATTCCGCGTACACTTTCACTAACCCTTTACGGAGATCTGGATGTTTCAGTAATTGATGAAATGCCCAAAAACAGGAAACCGGTAAAAACTGTTTTGAGAGGAGATAATAAGCTGCCGGAAATCTTTAAATTCATTTCAGATAAAACCAGAGATGGTTACCAATCATTCGTTGTTTACCCATTGGTGGAAGAATCAGAAAAGCTGGAATTGAAAGCTGCGGAAACTTATTACAAAGAATTAAAGACAACTCATTTGAAAAATCAAAAACTTGGATTAATACACGGCAGAATGAGTTGGCAGGAAAAAGAAGAAAAGATGATTCTATTCCTTAAAAAGGAATTCGATGTTTTAATCTCTACAACTGTAATTGAAGTTGGAATCGATATTCCCGATGCAAATATAATTTTAATAAATGATGCCCACCGCTTCGGACTTTCGCAGCTGCATCAATTAAGGGGAAGAGTAGGAAGAAGCAGTCAGCAGGCTTACTGTATACTCGTTTCTAAAGATGAATTTGTTAAATATAAATCAAAAGAATATTTAAATTTTGAATACATTTCCTCTTCACAACTTGATAAACACAAATCCGCAATTCGCCTTCAGACTATGGTTAGTACTAATAATGGGTTTGAAATTGCAGAAACAGATTTAAAACTAAGAGGTCCGGGCGATATTTTCGGAATTAAGCAAAGCGGCTTTCCTGAACTAAAGCATGCTAATATAATTAATGATGTTGGACTGATTATTAAAGCAAAAAAACTTGCCTTCGAAGTAATTAAAAACGATCCTTCACTCAGCTCCAGTAAAAATTCTCTTATCAAAAAGAATCTTCTTATTAATTATGCCAATAATTTTAAATATGCTACCATAGCATAAATAAAATTAATTTTTAATTGTACTTTTTTTCATTCTTCAACTATAGTTTAAAAAATTTTAAAGGTTTTTTTAGAAACTTTAAAGCAAAAACATGTAAATCATCATGCAAAATTTAAGATTGTTCGGCATGAACTTTAAAAATCTCATGAAAATTTTTTTTAAAAACTGTTTTAAAACTTGTTGACTTATATTATTTAAAGTTTATATTTGGAATAAAAAAATTAAAGGAAAAAATATTTTATCAACATCGAGTAACTTACGTTTAAATGTGGCACTAACATTCAACGTAAAACCCGAAAGTGAAACTTTCCATGATAACCTACCCCCTGTTCAAAATTCATCTCGGCATGAGTACCAGGTGTCTGTTGATACTTATGCAGAGTGGGATACTTGGGAAACAATTAACGCTGTTAAAGATGCTATTGAAGAGGTTCACAACGTTTCTCTAGTTGAAGCAAACACTAATGCTTACACAAAACTTAAAGAAATAAAACCTGATATTGTTTTTAATATTGCAGAAGGTATAAACGGTTTCAACCGCGAATCTCAAATTCCTGCTATGCTCGAGATGCTTCAAATTCCGTACACAGGTTCCGATGCACTGACACTTGGGATATGTTTGGACAAATCCAGAACAAAGGAAATTTTAATGTATCATAAAATTCCGAACGCCAAGTTTTATATTTCAGAGAATTCAAATGATGCTGAAAAAATCAAAATGGATTTTCCGCTAATAGTTAAGCCAGTATCGGAAGGTTCCAGTAAAGGAATATTCTCTTCTTCATTTGTAAATAATATTAGTGAATTAAAGAATGAAGTAAATAGAATAGTGAATAATTATAATCAACCGGCATTAATTGAAGAATTTTTACCCGGGAGAGAGTTTACTGTTGCCATAATTGGAAACGATGAAGAAACCATGATGCTTCCGATAATCGAAATTAAATATGAAGATTTTCCTGATAATGTGATTCCTCTTTATTCTTTTGAAGCAAAATGGATACTTGATACAAAAGAAAATTCGTTTGATGTGTTTGAGTGTCCGGCAAAATTAAGTGAACATCTTGAAAATCAAATAAAAACTACTGCGCATAACACTTACAAACTTTTAAGATGCAAAGATTGGAGCAGAATTGATCTTCGGCTGGATAAGAGCGGCGTACCAAACATCATCGAAATAAATCCGCTGCCGGGCATTATGCCGGATATAAATGAAAATTCAAGCTTTCCTAAAGCTGCAAGAGCTGCAGGTTTAAATTACGAACAAATGATTCAACGTGTTCTTGACTCAGCAATTAAAAGATACAAATTAGTATGATTCAGGATGTAAAAATACTACTCTGTTACAATGCACCGGTAAGCGTTTTTCCAACTTACAATGGAAAGCACAGCAATGAAGAAACAAAAGACAAAGATCTTTCC
This sequence comes from uncultured Ignavibacteria bacterium, assembly GCA_965365225.1. Lineage (GTDB taxonomy): Bacteria > Bacteroidota > Ignavibacteria > Ignavibacteriales > Ignavibacteriaceae > IGN2. The sequence goes on from CBDUAV010000023.1 coordinate 6,886, forward strand.
GAAAAGAGTTTTGAAAAAGAATTAAATAAAATTAAAAAAACGCTATTAAAATACTTCAAGGAAGTTGATTCAATCGCTGTTGACAGAAATGTTAAAAAAACAATTAATAATATTAATTCATTTGATCCTGATATAATTTACAATTTTGTGGAATCAGTGGAAGGCATTTCTTCTTACGAATGGTGCATGACTGGTTTGTTCCAGCTACTTAGCTATGAATTTACAGGATGCACTCCAATTACTCTGGGAAATTGTTTAAACAAAGAACGTACAAAGAGTATTTTAAAAGCTAGGAACATACTTACTCCAAACAACATTATTCTTAAATCCAAAAGTAAATTTACAGCCAAAGATATCAATTTGAATTACCCTATTATTTTAAAGTTGAATACCGAAGATGCAAGTATCGGCATATCGGAATTTTCAGTGGTTAATAATTATAAAGAACTCAGAAGACAATTTAGATTTTTAGCTGAGACTTACAATAAGGATATAATTTTAGAAGAATATATTAAAGGAAGAGAATTAAACGTTGCAATTCTTGGCGATAAAGTATTACCAATTTCTGAAATTAAGTTCACCGCATTACCGAATGAACTTCCTAAGATAGTTACTTATGACGGCAAATGGATTGAAGGTAGCACGTACTACAACAACACAAAACCCGTAGTTCCTGCTAAGCTTAATGAAAAAAATAAAAAAAGAATTGAAAAAGTTGCATGGGCAACTTATGAAGCGTTAAACTGCAGAGACTATGCACGTGTAGATATTCGATTAAGTAAAAACGGAATTCCTTTTGTAATAGAAGTTAATCCTAATCCGGATATTTCATCTGATTCTGGTTTTGCAAGAGCAGCAGCAGCAGATGGAATAACTTATGAAGAACTTCTTTACACAATAGCAAACTTTGCATTAAACAGAAAGAGAAAGAATGATTCGAGGGCTAAAGCCGGTTGATGCAAAAAATATTGAGGGAATTTTAAAAAAAATTCCCGCTTTTAATGAAGAAGAAATTAATGTTGCAATGGAACTTGTTAATGTTGCTGCATCAGATCCAAAGCAAAAAGACTATAACGTGTTTGTTTTTGATGAAAATGGCATGATTATTGGTTATCACTGCATCGGAAGAAGACCGTTAACTGATGCAGTTTATGATCTTTACTGGATTGTAACTGATCCGGAACATGGAAAAAAAGGTATTGGAAAGAAACTTTTGAAACATGCAGAACAATTTGTAAGTGATCAAAACGGCAGGTGGCTTATTGCTGAAACTTCTTCTAAAGATAGTTACTCTGCAACAAGAAATTTTTATATGCGTAATAATTACAGCATAATATGTGAAATAAATGATTTTTATTCCGTTGGCGATGGATTGGTTGTCTTCGGAAAATATTTCAATCACATGAACAACTGAGGAACTATCATGGAACTTTGGCAAGAAATGGTAAGGGATAGTGTTCATACAGTAGATCAAGTTGTAGAAAAATTTGGTATTGATCGAAAAGCTGCTGAAGACCTGGACGAATTTTTTCAGGCTCGCATAAATCCTTACTATTTAAGTCTAATCCGTCATCCCGGAGATCCTATCTGGCAGCAATGTGTTCCGGCAAAAAAAGAGCTGGAAGATTTTGATGCAGAAGAAGATCCCTTGCATGAAGACGAGATGAGTCCTGTTCCTAACATCACTCATCGTTATCCTGATCGTGCATTGTTCCTTGTCACAAGCCAATGTGGTATCTACTGCCGATTTTGTACTCGCAAACGGAAAGTTGGCGATTACGAAAAAATTTCAATGAAAGGATTGGAAAGTGCATTTAAATATCTCGAAGAACACAAAGAGATAAGAGACGTTATCCTTTCGGGCGGTGACCCATTAATGCTTACAGATACAATGCTCGAAAAGATTTTAAAACGGCTAAGACAAATGCAACACATAGAGATAATAAGACTTGGCTCAAGAATGCCTGTAGTTCTTCCGCAAAGAATTACTCCGAAGTTATGTAACATGCTAAAAAAATATCATCCAATTTATTGCAACACTCATTTTAACCATCCATGGGAAATTACACCGGAAAGTTCTCAAGCGTGTGAAATGCTTGCAGATGCAGGTGTACCAGTTGGAAACCAGATGGTAATCATGAAAGGCATAAACGATGATCCTGCAATTGTAAAAGAGCTAATGCAAAAATTATTAAAGATAAGAGTTCGTCCGTATTATATGTATATGGCTGATGAGACAAAAGGTGCAAATCATTTCCGTGCATCTGTTGAAACAGGATTAAAAATAGCAGAATCGTTAAGAGGACATACAAGCGGACTTGCTATTCCTCATTTTGTTATTGATGCGCCAGGTGGTGGTGGTAAAATTCCACTACTTCCAAACTATGTGCTTCACAGAGATGAAGAGCAGATAATTTTAAGAAACTTCCAGAATAAAGTATATTCGTACAAAAATTACGCGGACAAGAACAATCCCAGCGGTTACGGAAGCAAGAAAAAAACTAATGGTAAGAAACCAGATAAAAAGAAAGTAAGAGTACGGGTGCTGGAAAAAGTATGATTTGAATTCATTGTTTCCATAAATGCCATCCTAAAAACAGGATGGCATTTTTATTTTTAAACAAATTTTCTATTCAAAGTCTTCAGGATTAAGCTTGCTTGTTCTCATATCAATTCCCCAAAGAAGCTTATTACGAAGGGTTTCGAAGTAAGTCGTAAGTGAAGTTTTGATCATTTTAAGCGGGCGTTCGCTCTTTTTAATTTTTATATCAATTGGAGGTGGAAAGTTATAAACTCTCTGCCCATCACAGCTTACCTGAACATCGCGATGCGGAGAATCAGCACGAATTTTTATTTTCTGTTCAACAGACAGAACTAAAGGACGTACAGTTAAACTATGCGGGGAAATTGGTGAAAGCGTGATTACATTTGCAGTTGGTGTTACAATTGGTCCGCCGGTAGAAAGCGAGTAACCGGTTGAGCCAGTTGGTGTAGCAATAATTAATCCATCGGCAGAAAATGTAGTAACATATTCATCATCAACCCAAATAGAAATTTCAATCATCTTTGCCCATCCGCCTTTTTCAATTACAAGATCGTTAATTGCAATTAGTTTTTCACTGCTTGGCACATCACATTCACCAGTAAGTACCAATCTTTCTTCTACCGTGTAACTTTTGTTCTTGATAATATCAATCACTTTATCAATTTGTGTTACATCTGTTTCAACTAAAAAACCAAGTTTACCTAGATTCAATCCTAACACGGGTTTATCGTAGGTTACTGCATTGTAAGCTGTTGCAAGCATCGTTCCATCACCGCCCAAAGAAATAATTAAATCGCTTTTTTCATAAATCTCTTTATCTTCTGCAGGAAAGTCTTCATCAATTTCTATTTTAAGTTTGTTTTTATCCTCGGCAAGTGATTTTGTGAGCATGTAATTTATATTTGCAGCTTTTAACTTCTGAAGAAAGCTCGAAACAACATCAAATACGTTTTCTTTTGTAATATTTGCAATTATACCAACTTGCATAAAATTTTACTTTTCCTCAGCGGGTTTTTCTTCCTTTGATTTTTCTTTTTTGGTATCCTTTTCTTTTTTTTCCTTATCAACTTCATCTACATAGTTCAACTTTAGCTCTTTCAACGTTTCTGTAAGAAATTTTTCTTCGTACTCTGACAGGTTTCCTTTTGTTTTTGCAACAAGCATGTCAAGTGTATCTATATAAATTTTGGCATGTTCAAGGTTTCTTTCAATTTTATCACTTACAGGATTTTTAATCTTGCCCATTGCCATCATTGCTATCTGCTGATTTTGCATAATTAGCTGCATAAACAGAATGTTATTGTTTGCGTCGTTCATAGCATCTCTCACTTTAGTTTTTTAATACACAAAATTACAATAAATTGTTCGGATTTATATAGAACTAAGTACAACTTTTTAATCTTACTCCCTTAGTTTTTTTTCATCTAGGACATTATTGAAAATTGAAGATAATTTTTCAGTTAAGTTTTTTCTGCTGTACATTTCTATATTTTTACTGCTAAATGATGTTTTTAATTCATTTTTCAAATAAAGGTTAAAGAGCTTTAAAATACCTTTAGAAATTTCATCTGTATCTGCGTGGGATACAACAATACCAGAGTTTGTATTACGTATTAAATCTGCTGCAACTCCGTTTGAAGGAACAACTGCGAAAATGGGTCTTTTAGAACGTACATATTCAAAAATTTTCCCAGTGTACACACCTTCACTATGTGGATATTCGCCCACCAGCAAAAGAAGCGCTGATGAATTGCACATTTCTTTTATCACTTGTTGATGTGGCTGGTAGGAAATAATTTCAGAATATTTATCCAATCCCAGTTCTTTTAAAGAGTTTAGATTTTCAAAATCACCCGGGTTATCCAACTGACCAATAAAGCGCAGTTTTACTTTACTTTTAAATTGTTCATTTTGATCAATAAGATTATTCACTGCAGAAAAAAACTTTTGTGGATCTTGTTCCCTGTTAAAAATACCGGTGTAGGTAATTCTGAGTTCATCTTCTGGAGGTTCAAGATTTTCTGTTTCTGAGAAATCATCTTCATCATAACCGTTTGTAATTGTAGTATAACTATTTGCTGGATAGAGTTCTTTAAATCGAGCTGTTATTAAAGGTGAAGATGTTGTAATGTGATCAGCATTCTTCAAAACTTTAGATTCTAATTTTCTATCAATAAATAATCGCCAGCAGTTTGCTGGAAAATTTGCTCTGTCAACCCAGAAATCCCGGAAATCAGCTAACCATGGCAGGCGTGTAATTTTTTTTAGTATTAATGCAATCAAGTGATCTGTATATGGTGATGAAGTAGAATAAATAATTGATGGTTTCTCTTTTTTTATTATTCTCCACCCTCTCCAGACAGCAAACGGCAGCCACAGTATTTCATTATCCGGAATAAAAAGATAAGTCTTCAACCTGACCAGAAATTCTGGTTTTAACGATTTTTTTATTTTGATTTCACTTTCTTTTTTTATTTCGATTCTTCTTTTTGAGCTTCTCTTTAATATTTTTCTAACCCACTTCATCGGTTCAATTGAAAGTGTTCTGTAAATATTACAATTCTCTTTTATTTCACTAAATAATTCTTCATCAGTGTAAAAGTCATAAGGCTCTTTTACGGTTAAAACTATTGGTTTCCAACCAAAGTGAGGTAAGTATTTAACAAATTTAGATGATCGCTGAACGCCACCGCCTGCAACTGGCGGAAACAGGTAAGCTATAAATAAGACTTTTTTAAGTAGCACTCCAACCTCATAATATTTCAATTGCGGTTTTAACCAATCTGAATAGGTGCATCAAATTCTAGTATTGACAGCCAATATCATTCTCAAATATAAATTAAAAAAGGAAGACCCGAGAGAATTGTAAATATATTTGTTAAACTTCATTTTGATATTGTTTAATTATACTCTTACATAGGTGATAATAATTATCCAGTATTTTTTGCTGGTTAAAATTTTGTTCCACAAAAGCTTTACCCGCTAAGTTCAGTTCTTGTTTTTTCTTAAGTGAATTTATTGTGCTTATACAATCTTCTAAGTTATTTACAAGTATACAATGTGGAAACGGCATATTTCGCATAACCTGCCTTCCGTATGAAAGTGCTTCTATAACCATCTTTGCCAGACCATCGTGTTTGGTAATCCTTATAAGAACTGAACTGTTTTTATAGAATGGAGTAATATCTCTAACAAAGCCATAAGTGTGTACATTGTGTAGATTTATTCTTTTTTCCTCGAAAGCTAAAATGTGAAAATCAATCTCAGGTAATGCTTCCGCAAGCTTTAGTATCATATCTCCATTATAATATTCCCACCTTTTAAATGGAACATAGGTTAATATTGAAAATTTCTTCGGTAATGGTGGAATATCTTTCTTAATACTAAATTCAACTAAAGGCAGCACAGTTGAATTTACATTAAATTGACTTAACTCATTTTTAAGATTGTTCCAAACTACCAGATTTTTTACCAGCGGTGATAAAATAAAATATTTCTTAAGCTGTCGCTTGATATACGAATCTTTGATAAATCGATAAACATCAGTACCAATCCAGTGATATAGTATTGGTTGTCCGTATTTGCTTAATTTAGAAATCAGTGGTAAAGGTGTAGAAATAAGATGAAACAGGTCGTAATTTTTTAAATGTGGTTCATTGGTCAATTCACTTGTATATTTAGGTTCAAAAACTCCATTTTCATAGTTTTTAAGTTGATCACTAAAAGCTCTGGCATGATATTCCTCACCAAGTATAAGTATTTTTATTTTAGGTGATAAGTGAGTCATTTTCATTTGAAATAGGTCTAGATTTTCGAAAGCTAATATAAACATAAACTAAAATTTTATTAGTTCCAGTTGGAATCAGAAAAAAGGAAAATTCTTTTTATAACGGTCAGATCAGATGTTGGCGGCGGACCTTTTCATGTTGATTTATTAATTAAAAACTTAATAGATGAATATGATATTTTTATTGCCGCACCAACAAATGACCCCTACGGGCACCAATGGGAAAATATTCTCGGAGATTCTAATTTTTTCGAGTTGCCTTTTCGTTCATTTAATATAATTACTCTCTTTAAGCTGATCTCTTTTATGAAAAGGAATAAAATTGAAATAGTTCACGCCCATGGAAGAGGAGCTGGAATTTATTCAAGATTGGCAAAAATGTTTTATTCAAAATTTATTTCAGTTTATACTTTCCATGGTTTTCACATTCAGCAATACAAATCAATGGGACAAAAGTTTTACGTTTTAGTGGAAAGATTTTTTAGTGGTTTTACTGATCTGTTTATTAATGTTTCCCACGGAGAAAAAAATGTTTGTCTTTTGCACCGAATTTTTAATGAATCAAAATCAGTTGTTGTTTACAATGCAATAAAAGCAAAAGATAGACCGCCGCTAGATAAGATTGAGTTTCGTAATAATTTAAAATTGCCCTATGATAAATTTATAGTTGCCTCTGTTGTAAGCTTTAACACCCCTAAAAACGTACCACTGATTATAGCAATAGCAAAGCAATTAGCTGAGAATAAAAACATACTTTTTGCTGTAATTGGTGATGGCGAGCAGAAGCAGCAAATCCAAGAATTAATTAGATTGGAAGAACTAAAAAATGTCCTCCTACTTGGAAGCAAAAATGATGTGACTCCATATCTATTTGCATCGGACTTGTATTTATCAACCTCATTATGGGAAGGAATGCCGTACTCATTAATTGAAGCAATTGCCGCTGGATTATCAATAGTTGCAAGTAATGTTACAGGAAATAACGAGGTTGTTCAAAATGAAGAAAATGGATTTTTATTTGAACTGAATCAGCCTGAATATGCAGCAGAAAAAATTATTGAAATTTTCAAATCAAGAGAATTGCAAAGTCAGTTTAGCCGGAATTCATTAAAAATATTTAACGAAAAATTTGAACTTACAGATATGATAGCTAAAATGAGAAAAGTTTACGATGGATTATATTTAGAAAATAAAATCAAGACCTAAAATAAATTGGAAAGCAAACAACTCAGCAAATATAAAACTGCAATTGTTCATGAATGGTTCGTAAACTACGCTGGTTCAGAAAGGGTGGTCGAATCATTTAAAAATTTATTTCCTGATGCAGATGTCTTTGCACTTGTTGATTTTCTGGATGATGAACAGCGCGAAATTATTTTAAAAGGATGTAAAGCCAACACATCCTTCATTCAAAAGCTACCTTTCGCAAAAAATAAACATCGGAATTACTTACCTTTGTTTCCCACTGCAATAGAAAAATTCAACTTGTTGGATTATGACTTAATTTTATCTAGCTCTCACTCGGTTGCAAAAGGAATTAAAACTAATAAAAACCAAATGCACGTTTGCTACTGTCACTCACCGATGCGATATGCGTGGGACAGTGCAAATGAATATTTAAAAGGTTTCAAAGGATCAATTGCAAAGTTATTTATTAATTATTTAAAGAAATGGGATTTAAAATCAGCAGAAAGTGTTACTTATTTTATCGCTAATTCAAATTACATCGCAGAAAAAATAAGCAGAATTTATAATCGTACTGCGGATGTTATTTATCCTCCTGTTGATGTTGATAAGTTTATGCTCTCAAATAGGAAAGAGGACTTCTATTTAACCGCATCACGAATGGTTCCATACAAAAGAATTGACCTGGTTATTAATGCTTTCAACCAAATGCCAGAAAGAAAATTAATTTTAATAGGTAGTGGACCGGAGAGTGAAAAACTTAGGAAAATTGCTAATTCAAACATCGAATTTATTGCTCATCAATCAGCAGAAAAACTTGGTGAATATATGCAAAAAGCAAAGGCATTTGTATTTGCAGCAGAGGAGGATTTTGGAATTATTGTTGTAGAAGCTATGTCTTGCGGAACACCCGTAATAGCTTTAAACAAAGGCGGAACAGCAGAATCTGTGTTAAATGGAAAAACCGGAATACTTTTTAATAAGCAGAATCATGCATCAATTGTTAAGGCTATCGACGAATTTGAAAAAAAGAAGGGAGTGTTTAATCCACAAATCATCAGAGAATATTCATTTAAATTCAGCAGGAAACTTTTTGAAGAGAATTTTAGAAAATTCGTGCAGGAAAAAGCTGAAAAATTTTTCAACAAACAAAACTTTAAATTTATTTAATGATTGTAAATAAAAAATCAATATTTATTTTCAGGCTTTTGGGTGATTTGCTTTTACTGAATTTAGCATTCCTGCTATCGGCTATTGTTGCTCAATCGTGGGAAATTCTACTCGATAGAAACTACATGTTTTTCCTGCTTATTGGTTTAAATCTTCTGTGGATCATTTCATCGAATTATTTCAATTTTTATGATGATTTTCAATCAAGGAACTTTCCCGTTCAATTTGTAAATATTTTTAAAAGCACCGTTCTGCAAATATTGGTAACGGTATTTTTCATCTTTCTTGCAAAAGAGGATTTATTCACACGATACTTTATTGTTTATTATTCTCTGCTGCTTATAGTTCTTGTCTGTTTCAGAGTTATCCTATTTCGGAAAATTCTAAAATACTTGAGAAAAAAAGGTAAAAATATCAGGAATCTTTTGATTTTTGGAGATGGTGAAAACGCTGAAAACTTTGAGCAAATGATTCTCAAGAATCCGGATTTTGGATACAATTTAAAACAAACACTTAAACTTCAAAATGAAGCCCCGCATGAATTAATAAAGGAGCAGATTGAAAATTCAATAAATTCATTGAACGCCGATGAAGTTGTGATAGCATTTTCAGATGCGTCGAGAAAATTAATTGAAGTTATAGTGAAAATCTGTGATAAACATGCTGTAAAAGTTCATATCATTCCAGATTATCTGAGTTTTGTATCCAACAGGTTTCAGTTAACATCATTCGGCGATTTCCCAATAATTACTGCCAGACGCGAACCATTAGAAGAAGTTCAATGGCGATTTGTGAAGAGAACTTTCGATTTTATATTCTCACTGCTCGTATCCGTATTTATTCTTAGCTGGATGATTCCATTAATTTTTATCCTGTCACGATTCTTCTCCAAAGGTTCTGTAATTTTTGTTCAGAAACGAATCGGAACAAAAAATAAAATGTTTAATTGCTACAAATTCAGAACTATGCTACCCGAAAAAGAAACTGTTGAAAAATTTAAATCTGTTGTTGCAAACGACCCACGCATTACAAAGTTTGGCGGGTTATTGAGAAAATCAAACCTGGATGAACTGCCACAATTTTTAAATGTATTAAAAGGTGAAATGTCGGTAGTTGGTCCGCGCCCGCACGCCGTTCCCCACGATGATATATACGGCAAAGTAGTTGATGAAATTCGTTTGCGACATAATGTGAAACCGGGAATTACAGGCTGGGCTCAAATACATGGCTTAAGGGGAGATGTTGCTGATGAGGAAGAGAATAAAAAGAGAGCAAAAAAAAGAATTGAATACGATATCTGGTATATTGAAAACTGGTCGTTTACGTTAGATATTCAAATAATACTAATTACTATCTGGAAAATGTTAATCGGTAAAACTGAAGGAAGTTAAATTCTTATTCTAAGCTGAAAACATACAGCGCATTATTTATATCCGATACTATATACATTTTTTTACCTTCTGCATCTATGGTTAATCCCTCCGGCTGAGTTACTGTGATATAGTATTTTTGCAATAAATTTCCATTTAAATCACATTTGGTTACGCATTGGCTTTCATCACTTAGTATCCAGAGTAATTTGTTTTTTGCATCAAAATGAATTCCCGAAGCATCTTTTATAAAACTAAGTGTATCTCTGCTTAACTCATTTAGATTTTTATCAAAGGTTAAAATCAAGCATGGATTTTTTTCATTCAATACAAAAAATACTTTATTTGCCGGATCGTACGTAATTCCTTCCAGTCCGTTATTCAGTTCACCTGTTAGATCAACTTTCATTCTTTTTGATTCTATCCCTGAAGTATCAACAATTACAATTTCTCTTCCTCTTTCAAGAACTATGGCAAGAGTTTTTTCATCAACTACAGAAACTCCTTCCAAATCAATTCCATTTACTGTAATACTTTTCTCAATCTTTCCCCAATTATCGAGCTTGTAAACCGTACTGTTTTCATCGCTTACAGTCCAGAAGCCATTTTCAGTGAAAGTTAAATCCAGACCGGACGCTTCACTTACAGGTATATCATAAGCCTTTAGATAATTGAGATGAGTTTTGGTCTGTTCATCTTCCTTTTTGCCACAGCCAAAAAATGTAACCGTAATAAGAATGATTATTAGAGAACAAAAGCAATTTTGGCTCATCTACCTGCAATATTTACTTAAAAACTTAATAATTGTAAATAAATATAATCCATTATTTTCAATTTTCAGTCATTACTAAATGGAATGAAAATAAGTACAATATTGGCTAGATGTTTATTATTTTTACGTGTGAAATGTTGCAGGGATGCGTTTAACAAACACAATGGCTGTAGAAAGGAGGAAACATCATGATTAGCAGTTATATGCTAAGATTCTCAATTTTCTTCGGGGTAATAATTATCCTTTGTATTCTGCTATTTGGATTCCTTTTTTTTGAACCATTCCTTACCGAAACCGAAGAGGTTATAACCGTAATAAACAAAGAAAGATGGATGGGTGAAAGTGGAAGATATTTTATATTTACTGAAAATGAAGTCTTCCTGAATGCAAACAATTACTACCATAATAAGGAGAATGCAGACGATTTGTATCTTTTGTTCCGAAATGGATTCACATATAAAGTAAAAGTCGTTGGGTATTACCTCCCTTTTATTCCGCGTTTCAGGAATATAATGAGCATAATTGAACACAGGGATAGAAATGTTCCTCTTCCACAGGATTTCAATAAATAGTCCATCAACTTCTGAAAATTGCTGAATAAAACAGTACCACGAGTAACCATTTTATAGAAGTAACATTTTCATTTCTGAGAACCTAATCTGAAAAATTAGGACTACAACTAGATATATTTGTGAATTCTATTCAATAAATAAGCTATTTACAGCTTTCATACTGCATAATATGGGTATGATATTTGTTCAATGCATATCTCTTATTGTTGATCACAAAAAATATAGGAACAAAAAATGGCTTACCTTATAACAGACGATTGCATTGATTGTAATGCTTGTGAAATTGAATGCCCCAACAATGCAATCTATCCTGCAGGGGAACCGTGGGAGCTTCACGGCGAAGAACATCCGGCTGTAAATGATACACATACTTACATTGCTTATGATAAATGTACTGAATGTGTTGGATATTACGATACACCACAGTGCGTTGATGTTTGTCCCAGTGAAGCAGTAATAAAAGACCCAGAAAGAGAAGAAACGCAGGAAGAACTTCTGGAAAAGAAGGAAAAAATAGGAGTAATTCTTAAATAATTTATTTTTGAACTAACAAAAATGCCATCTCAAGAAATTGGGATGGCATTTTTTATTTTAATGAATAGTCTCAATTGTATAAATACACTCTGTTTGGTAACCCCTCGGTATTTAAATTTATTTCATAAAGTAGCTTGTTTTTGTCTTTAAAGTAAAGATTGTATTTCAGTAGAGAGTTTATCCAATAATATAATTTCAAAATTAGAGAACAGTTTTATCATTAAGTCTCTTTAAACTATTTTGAACCAATTGATTCAATGGTAATTATAATTATTTTATTATTCTCCTGATCCCGAACTACGCCATCCAAATACAGGGGTCAAACCACTTGGTACTCTTACTGGCACTGTTAATAAATGCTGCTGTAAACCGATTCCATAATCTGTCAAAGCCTTCATAAATTCTACAATAGCCAGAATTTCATCGTCTGTTAAACCTAATGGACTAATTAATTCGGAGCCCATCATTTCATCAGTAATTTGAGGATGACGGGGATTACATCCATCATTATAAAATCTAACTACTTGTTCAAGTGTAGCAAATACTCCATCGTGCATATAGGGAGCCGATAATTCAATATTACGCAAAGTTGCAGTTCTGAATTTGTACCGATCAGCTTGATTTTTTGTATGCTCCTCTCTTCCTGTATCATCGCCGGGGATTATATCTTTCCCTGGTCCTTCCTGTGGAACTCCTTGCAGTACAAAATTAAAATCACTAAACATTGGTCCGCTGTGGCAAATGCTACATTTAGCTTTTGTGAAGAATAATTCCAATCCTTTCTTCTGAACCTTATTAAGTGCATCATTCTCTCCACGAACATATTTATCGTAAGGAGAATTTATTGTTACAAGCTCCCTTTCAAACGAACCAATTGCCCTAACATAAGTTGAGGAATCAATCACATGTTTTCGTGTTCCGGCATCCCATTCAGCAGCTTCAAGAGGGAAAGCATCACGGAACCTAATAACATATTCTTCAATTGCTCTTAACCTTGTAATAACGCTATCCATTGCAACCGCTTCAGCTTGTTCATCGTTGCCCGGGTATGCATCACCTCTCATTTCAACCCGTGAACCAATAGGCTTGGATGCCTGTTTTTCAAGGCTGTTTATTCTTCCATCCCAAAATTGAATTCCATTATGCGATGACACTCCTGATTCATCTAAGTTGTAGGCGGTATTAAAAATAGTTGGTGCATTTCTCGGTGTAAAATCAATTGGCAAACCGGAGACTGATGAATTTGTTAATATTCTGTTTGGTCCCAATCCTACTCCGCTTGTACCTACCGGAAATTGTCTGCCATCTGCAAAACCAAAATCTGGATGGTGGCAGGTGCCACAAGCAACATCTTTTTCGCCTCCTAATATTGGATCATAAAAAAGCAATCTGCCCAAAGCAATTCTTTCATATCTTGGTTGATTGTCAAGAGGATACGGAATTGAGCCTAATGTTTTCAATTTGAATCTTGCTACCAGATCTTCCTCTACTGGTGTTACTGATGTGGGTTCTTCTTCACTACATGCTTGAAAAATCACCGTTGCAAAGAACAGGATAAAAATCACTAGCAGGATTTTAATAACTTTGATGAATATATTATAATTATTATTCATTTATTTGCTTTTCTACTATTTATTAAAATTTTAATATACTTTTAACATTTATAAAGATATTTTTCATACTGACAAACTCTCAAGCTTATCATCTATCTAATAATCGACATCCTTTTCATTTGATTAAATAATACTTTTAGCCCAAGGGGTGGTTTTGTTGCTTTAAATTCGTAGTAGTAACAGTTTTCTAAAAATTGCTTGCCTTGTAATTTAATATCATACGTACCCTGTTGTTGAATCTCATTCACAAGTTTTTTTACCCTTTTATTCTCTACGTTGTAAATACTCAACTCAACCTTCGACTTTTTGGGTAGATAATATTGTAAATGTGTTGAATCACAAAATGGATTTGGAGTATTTTGATTTATAAAGAATTCTGATGTGTTAGAATCTTCCATAATGACATCCTCCTTATAGAGTGAAATGAAAAATTAATTTCAATCTACTCTACGCCTTTGGGGAAGCACTATATTCTGGAAAGAAGATACGAGAATCGTAATCTAAACGTTTCTCCGAAGGAGTAGTTGTCCTATACTTAATTTGTAAAATATATTTGTTAAAAGCAAGTATTATTACCGAAAAGCTATTATTGACAGATGGCAAGTGAAAAATCTTACATCAGAACAAATAATCCGCAGCGGCTTTAACAAAATAGTAAGTCATCATTGCAGAAACTGCAAATTTAAAAACAATCATAAGCAGGCTGCTAAAAAATGTAACCAGCCCAACCTTTGTTGCTTCAACACCTTTTTTGCCAGCAACTAATTCCCCCAAAATTGCACCGGCAAGCAACCCAAGAATCATCCCGAAAGGCGGGAAAAAAATAATTCCTACAATCATCCCTATTACAGATCCCCAGATACCATAATTGCTGGCTTTAAATTTTTTAGCACTTAGAACAGGAAAAACATAATCTAAAACAACAGTGGCGATTGTTATCAATCCCCAAACAATGTAAAAGTTTAAAGAGTATGTTCCACCGGTGGCAATTTCTAAAAGAATTAATGAAAAAAGATTAAGTGGTGGACCCGGAATGCCGGGAACAATGCAGCCGATCAATCCAACGATTGCAATCAACAATCCAAGGGATATTAAAATTATTTCCAATATCATTTTTTCTTTTTGCCTTTTTCATTTTCTGCTTCGCAGTATTCACTGATAATTTCATATGCTTCAAACAAGCCCAGCTCGCCCGCTTTAACAAAATCTAAACAGGCACTGTTTTTCAAATCAAGGTTCGCATAACATATTCCTCGGTTATAAAAAGCAGTAGCATCGGTTGAATCCATTGAAATAATAATTGTGTAATCCACTGCGGCACTTAAATATTCTCCCATTCCTAATTTTGCCTCCGCCCGTGAGTAATAAACGTTCATATCTTCAAGTTCAAATTCAATCGCTTTTGAAAAATCCTGTATTGCATTTTTAAATTTTCCAATAATTATGTACTCGTCGCCCCTGCCCTGATATGCAATTTTATCATCCGGATCAAGCTCAATTGCTTTTGAAAAATCCGAAATGGCTTCATTGGAATTCCCGAGAAAACTGTGAAGGTTTCCCCTGTTTACAAAATACTTTGAGTTTGAAGAGTCAAAATTAATTGCCATTGAATAGTCACTTAGAGCAGTATCGTACTCGTTCAGCATTTCATAAGCATAAGCACGATTAAAATAAATTTGCGCATCTGTTGAATCGAGTCTGACAGCTTCATTGTAGTCTTGAATTGCTGTTTTATAGTTTTCAGCTGATGTATGTGTAAGTCCGCGGTTTATAAAATATTTTGCTGCGGAGCTGTCTAGAGCAACTGCCCGCGAATAATCATCAATTGCACTGTTGTAATCCTCCAGCATTAACTTCGCATTTCCCCTTTGAAAGTAAAGCTCGGGATTTGCAGGGCTTTGTATTATTGCCTCATCAAAATAAGTTATTGCTGTAAGATATCGTTCATCTTCCATACTTTCCATTCCACGCTGAAAGCTCAATTCTTCACTTGCTGCACAAGAGTAAATAATAAATGAAATCGGAATAAAAAGTGAAAATACTTTAACAATATTTATTGTAGTTGTTATCAATTTGCACATCATTTTAGGATAATTAAACATTCTAAATTTAAACTGATATAAATTACATATAAAACCAATTTATATTATTTTTTTGATTATGATTTACAAGAATATTTTTTAGAGGGCATAATGAATTTAATTCTTTTAATAACAGGCATTGTTCAAATAGCTCTTTCTTTAATTCTAGGAGTGTTTCTAATTTATTTCGCTTCAAAGATCTTTCAGAAACTTATAAGCGGAATAAATGAAACTGAAGAGCTAAAGCAGAACAATATATCAGTTGCAATTCTTAACGGATCAATTGTTCTGGCATTAATACTTGTAGTGAAGCAGTCAATCGATTCTGCAATTACAATTTTTGGTAATACGCTTCGCAATCCCGATGCAGGTTTTTCAACTTATTTAGAATCAGCTTTTATCATGCTTGGTCATATAATTCTCGGCGGAGTTATTGCCTTTACAGCTATTTATTTTGCACTGCAAATTTTTATGCGGCTTACAAAAGATTTGGATGAATTAAAAGAAATTAAGGCAAGCAATACTGCAGTAGGCATTTTATTAGGAATCATAATTGTTTCAATTGCTCTTTTGCTGCAGCCGGGAATTGTAACGGTTCTCGATTCGTTAATTCCCTTTCCTCCTGTTTCTTTAATTGATATCGGTTGATATTTAAGTTACGCCCCAACACAGCAATCAAAAAAAATCGGGCTGTTACAAAAAGGCTTTCTTCGGATGCGCTGCCCTCTTTCTTATTTTTTTCGTGATCATTATTCTGCTTATAATTTCAATTGAACTACCTGAAATTGATTTTACTGAAACCGAAAAGAGAGAATACAGCATTGAAGTTGATTCATTAACAAACGAAAATATCATTAACGCATCCTTCTCCTGGAGATTCGTAGATAACAGTCTTCGCAAAAGAAAATATGATTTGAATTTCCGGTTGCTTGAAAAAGAAGTAAAAGCAGGAATGGATTTCATTGATGCAATTGCCGAAATGAGTTATAAGGATTTAGGTTTACAAAGCCGCTATCCGGACCCTGTTACTGAAGCACGTGTTGTCTGGGCAGAAGTCTACAGGAGAGTCTTTAATCATTCCAATCCAAAAATGAAATCAATATTGGAAGGATTTAACAAAATATTTAAAGAAGAAAAAATCGGTGCCAAAGATAGAATTATCTTTGTTTTTACTTTTGTTCAAAATATTCCGTACGAGCGACCCGGAGGTGTGCTCGATCTGTTCCCTCCCCTTGGAACACTCGCATATCGCTACGGAGATTGTGATTCAAAGGCAATTCTACTGTACGTTATTTTGGAGAGAATGGGAGTTGATTGTGCAATGCTCTGGAGCTATAAATATAAACATGCAATGCTGGGTGTTGCAGTTTCCGGCAGCGGGAATTATAAAACTTTTAACGGTAAGAAATATTTCTTTCTTGAAACAACTTATCCGAGATGGGATATAGGTGAGTTGCCTCCTGAATTTAAAAACAAAAGATATTGGTTTATCGATGAGATAGATTCCAATGAGCTTCAGAATCAATTAATTGATCAAAATGAATTTGAACAAAGGGAATCTCGCAGAAAAGCTAAACCATCTCCGTCTAAACCTTAAATTATTACAGATCAAGCCTCCAGAGGCATAAGAGTTCAGTTAAAAAGGATTAGTAGCCCAAACAGTTGTTTCGGGAATAAATCCTCTGTCATCCATTTCGAGGGTAGATACAATTGTATGCGCAATTTCAAATGCACGAAGTTTATTCGGTACTTCTTGTTTCTGCTTTCCTTCATCACTACCGAAAGCTGTGACTACTTCACTCGGGTTAATTAAAATAACTCTAACATTATATTTTCGAAGTTCTGCCTGCCAGCATTGTGTCATTCCTCTTAATGCAAATTTAGAAGAAGCGTAAACTGTGCCGTGTGCAAAACCTTTTGTACCAGCAGTTGAGGAAATATTAATGATATTTCCATAATTCTGTTTCTTAAAAATATTAGCTGCATGTTTTGCCATCATTGCGGCACCAAAAACGTTTACCGAATACACATTTTGAAAATCTTCCAAATTCAATTCAAATACTTCATTCCAATTACCGCCAATTCCAGCATTATTAATTAGACAATTCAGCTTGTTAAATTCTTTATTGAATTCTGAAAATGTTCTTTCAATATCCTCTTCATTTGCCGCATCTGCATTAATTGGAAATGCTCCAATCTCTTTCGCAGCACTTTCAAGCCTGGATTTATTTCTCCCAGTAATTGCAACCTTTCCACCCTTTTCAATCAATAACTTAGCGGTTGCTTTTCCGATTCCCGTGCTACCGCCTGTAATTAAGAATGTTGAACTTTTGATTTGCATATTTCATCCTTTCACTTTGAAATTTTTATTTAAAGATAGTGATTTCCACTCATCAAATTAAAATTGAAATACTAATTTTCTTTCTCTAATTTTTAATATGCGTTTTAGAAAAACCACTAAATTCACTTCTATTAACATTTCAGGTGTTCAAATGATTAAAAAATTACTTCTTATCCTTTTTTTATTGATTTTTTCTTCAACCTTTGTCATTTCACAAAACAATGAGGATGAAAAAGAAGAAAAAAATCCTTACAAATCCGGAACTTTTAGTGGTTTAAAATTCAGATTACTCGGCCCAGCTGTCACTTCGGGAAGAGTTACTGATTTTGCCGTTAATCCAAAAAACATACACGAATTCTATGTTGCTGTAGCGTGTGGAAATGTTTGGAAAACAACAAACTCCGGCACAACGTGGGACCCGATCTTTGACAGCTACGGTTCTTTCTCGATCGGTTGCGTTACACTCGATCCGAACAATTCGTACGTAGTTTACATCGGAACCGGTGAAAACAACAGCCAGCGAAGTGTTTCCTGGGGAGATGGAATTTATAGATCAGAAGATGGCGGGAAGAGCTTTAAAAACATAGGATTAAAAAAATCAGAACATATCGGAAAAATCTTAATCGATCCGAGAGATTCAAAAATTATTTACATTGCAGCTCAAGGTCCACTATGGGGGCCTGGCGGTCATCGTGGTCTTTACAAATCTACAGACTATGGTACTACGTGGGATTCTGTCCTTTACATAAGTGAAAACACCGGTGTGACTGATATTGTGATGGATCCCAGAAATCCTGATGTTCTTTATGCTGCATCTTACCAAAGAAGAAGACATGTTTGGACATTGATCAATGGTGGGCCCGAGGGAGCAATTTATAAATCAACAGATGCTGGCGTTACATGGAATAAATTAGAATCAGGTTTACCTTCGGGAAATGTGGGTAGAATTGGTTTAGCAATTTCCCCCGTTGACCCGGATTATATTTTTGCAATAATAGAAGCCGAAGGTGATGCTGGCGGTTTTTATCGAACCACAAACAGAGGGGCATCGTGGGAAAAAACAAATGATTATGTAACAAGTAGTGCACAGTACTACAGTGAAATTTTCTGCGATCCAACAGATGTAAATATAATTTATTCACTAGATACTTTTTCTAAAGTTTCTAAAGATGGCGGAAGAACTTTTACAAATCTCAGCACAAAAGGCAGACACGTCGATGATCATGCATTATGGATAAATCCTGATAACACAGATCATTACTTAATTGGTGGTGATGGTGGAGTGTACGAAACTTTTGATGGCGGAAAAACTTATCTCTTTAAAGACAATCTTCCCATCACACAATTTTATAGAGTAAGTGTTGATAACTCAGAACCTTTTTACTGGGTTTACGGCGGTACACAGGATAACAACAGTATGGGGGTTCCTTCGCAAACAATAAACAATGAAGGAATAATGAATTCCGATTGGGTGAAAACTTTGGGCGGTGATGGCTATGAGGCTGCGATTGATCCAACTGATCCGAATATAGTTTACACTCAATACCAATATGGCGGCTTAGCAAGATATGATAAAAAAAGCGGTGAGGTAATTTCAATTAAACCTCAGGAAGGAAAGGGAGAAGAACCCTACAAATGGAACTGGGATACACCGTTGATTATTTCACCTCATAAACATACAAGACTTTATTTTGCTGCAAATAAACTTTTTAAAAGTGAAGACAGGGGGAATAGCTGGGAGGCAATTAGTCCTGATTTAACACGACAGATAGACAGGAACAAACTGGAAATTATGGGAAAAGTATGGAGTGTTGATGCAGTAGCAAAAAATGCTTCAACTTCCTTCTACGGAAATATTGTTTCACTAACAGAATCTCCGCTTGTTGAAGATTTAATTTATGTCGGAACCGACGATGGACTAATCCAGGTCACTGAAGATGGAGGGCAGAACTGGAGAAAAATTGAAACTTTCCCTGGTATTCCTGAAATGACTTACGTTAGTTGTTTGTATGCATCTCTTCACGATGCAAATACAGTTTATGCATCATTCGATAATCATAAAAAAGCAGATTTTAAACCATATGTTTTAGCAAGCAAGGACAGAGGGAAAACCTGGGAATCAATTACAGGCGATTTGGAAGCACCGCACGTTGTTTATTCGGTAATTCAGGATCATGAAAAATCTGATTTGCTATTTATAGGAACCGAATACGGTGTCTTCTTTACGATCAACGGCGGAAAGAAATGGGTACAGCTTAAAGGTGGATTGCCGACAATTGCAGTTCGCGATATTGATATCCAGAGAAGAGAAAATGATTTAGTGCTTGGCACTTTCGGAAGAGGATTTTATGTGCTGGACAATTACACTCCTTTAAGAGAAATTGATGAAAAAACTCTTGAAGAAAATGAGCACTTTTTATTTCCTGTAAAAGATGCACTAATGTTTGTTAAAAGAACTGGAACATTTGGTAGTCTTGGTTCATCTTTTTACAAGGCAGATAATCCTGAATTTGGTGCAACATTTACTTACTACATAAAAGAAGTACCTAAAAGCAAAAAGGAAGAACGTAAAGAAAAGGAGAAAGGACTAGTCAAAGAAAACAAACCGGTTTACTATCCAACGTGGGAAGAGTTGCGTCAAGAAGACAGGGAAGAAAAATCGTTCACGCTTTTTGTGGTTAAAGATGAAATGGGATCTGTGGTTAGAAAGTTAAAAGAAGGGATCAAATCGGGTATAAACAGAATTACCTGGGATTTGAGATTTGCCAGCACAAATCCTGTTAAAAAAGTAACAGATAAAAATGAAAGCGGCACACCTGTTATGCCGGGTAAATATTCAGTCGAAATGTATACAAGTATAAATGGTGAGCTAAAAATGGTTGCAGGACCTCAAACATTTGAAGCGAAGGTGTTGGACAATACAACATTGCCTGCAGAGGACCGCGCAGCGCTTGTTGCATTCCAAAAAGAATTTTGGGAGTTTAACCGTGCAGTTGAAGGTGCACTTAATGCAACAAGAGATTTAAAGGAAAAAACCGATGTGCTAATTTATGCTATCAAACAAACTCCCGATGCACCGAACAGCTTAATGGATGATGCATTAAGAATTAAAAAGGGAACAGAAGAAATTCTGCAACATCTTTACAAAGATGAAACAATTGCACAAAGAAACGAGCCTACATATCCAACTATTTACGACCGGTTAAACGAAATTGCATGGGGAATGTGGAAAACAACTTCTGCTCCTACCCAAACTCAGCGCGACAGCTACAAAGCAGCCTCAGAAGAATTTGAACCGCTGCTTGCAGATATTAAAAGGCTGCTCCAAGTTGATTTGAAAAACCTTGAAACAGATTTGGAAAGTTATGGTGCACCGTGGACTCCCGGAAGAGTTCCTGGGTGGAATAAGTAATTAATTTTGTGTGTCTCTGTGGTTAATTTACCAACTGCAGGGACACTATCTATTCTTAATCCTCACTGAACACATTATACCACACAATTACTTTTTCATCATTACCACCACTAATTAAAGTATTATTGATATCGCTGAAGTTAACATCAATAATACTTGAGGTATGTCCTTCAAGTGTCTTAATTAAGCTAAAATCTGAAACATTATAAATGTAAACTAATGTGTCTTTTCCACATGCAGCAAGATAGTATCCAGAATAATGAAAGCTAACAGCATTTACCATGTAATCAGTCTTAATATTTTTTACTAATAAGAAAGAGGTAGCATCCCAAAAATTAATTGATGAATCATTACCGCAACTAACAATGATGGAACCGTTTTTGTTAAACTTAACTTCATTTACACCTATAGTATTCACTCTTAAAGAGTGATTTATAGAATGAATCAGTTGCCCCGATTCCACATCCCATATTTTAATGGTACCATCCGAGCTGCCACTGATAATTGTGCTCATATCATTGTTTATGTCAACAGAATTAACAGTACTTGTGTGTCCGTAAAAAGGTTTCCTTCCTATTGGTCCCTCTACTGCATTATGCCAGTACACTATGTAATCATTTTCTGTTGATACCGCACTCTTACCATCCATTGTAAAAATAACATCTGTTGTTTCTGTTATGTGCTCAGAAAAAGTCTTTAGTAATTCACCCGTTTCAACGTCCCACAATTTTATATTGTGATCACTGCTTCCACTTAATAGTAAAGTGCCATCATTATTAAAATCTACCGCATTAACAGAGCCGATATGACCTAAGAATGGAGCTTTTCCGCCTACTTTAACATCATGTGACTGTCCACTCCATGAATAAACCTTCATCTTTTCATTTAATGCTACTGACTTTATCCTCCCAACATTTGCATTGTATACTATAATGTTAAACTCATCATTTTGCGGTGGCTCAACTGATGTATCGCTGCATCCAACTATCCAGCAGATAAAGAAAATAATCAGATATTTTGAAGTAAAATAATTCATAGTAGTTGAAATATAGAGCAACTAGATAAAAAAACTAAAGCGGAAATCAAACGACTATAAAAATACCAAAAGAAGTCACAATGTTGTTGAAGATGATACTCAGATAAAACTAAGTGGAAAAAGTATTTTTTAAAAGGCGATCTTAAGATCGCCTTTTTTATTTTTGTATGTCATGCTGACTTGTTTCAGCATCTAAATCTGAAAATGATAGATATCCCAAAACAACCATGCTTTCCAGAATGGTACCTTCGGGATGGCATTTATCCTACTAAAAAAAACTAACAATAAATCCTTTTCTTTTTATTCCTCTTCTACTTTCAGCACTAATTCATATCCCATCTGAGCATATAGGGGCACCTGATTGTAATACACCCACTCTTCAGTAATCTTTCCATTTTCAATTACTGACATTGCAAGACCTGTGAAAGAAACTTTTTTTCCTGTTGCAGGCATATTTTCATTTAGTGGCCCGTCGTTTGTCCCTGTAGCTGACCAATGAGCTACAATTCTATCCTTAAATTCAAAACGTTTATCGAATGTTACTTTGAAATCAGGATAAGCAGTGTAAACCCATTTTACAAATTCCTTAACACCTTTGGGACCTTCAGAATCTCCTACATCTGCATTATGCCTTACACACCCTTCGGCATAAAAGGCATCTACAAGATCTACATTTCCCCCGTTCCAAAGTTGAATATTATTATCCCAGATTACTTGCAATTCAGCATCTGTGTAAGTTTTTTCTTCCCCTTGCTGACATCCGCTGTAAATAATAATTGAAAGCAAAAGAAGAATGAATAAACCTAAAAAAGAAAATTTTGATTTTAGCATTGTGGTCTCCTTTTAATTTTAAAATTAAATTAATTAACGCCCCTACCTCCATTGAATCACATAGAATAAAAAATATAACTGATGACTTTTTGGTTTTAGGTCTATTGTCTGCTACTCATTCCTCCCAAAATTTTCCAATGGGAATCATCCTTTATCCAGGTATGAGTAAGTCGGCTTTCTCTTGTTTGTTCTACTCCTTCATCCTCAGTCCAGGATATATTAAGCAGGTAATGAGTTATTACCACACCTTCAACTATTCTAATGCCTTCTCTTTTAATATTGAAGACTGACTGTGTAGGTTCAGGATATTTTTCCTCTAAAAATTCCGCTGCTCTTGTCTTTTCTGCCGGATGTAATTCAGAATCGGGCCAACCAAGAAACTGTGAATGGTAAAGTGAGAGAATAGCTTCATGGTCTGCCTTGCTAAAATACGATATATACTCTTCCTCGAGCGACCAAATTTCTTCTTCCATTTTATCCAATTTAGTATCCTTTATTTTTTCATCCTGTGCAGATAGAGGTGTGATAAGAAAAATCATTAATGACAAAGAAAGTATTAGTTTCATTTTTATTCTCTCCACTTTACCATTTTGTTATAGCTCTATTTTGAAGTTTTTCCGCCGTGATCTCCAACCATCACCCATTTACCCTCCTTCTTCATTAAAATATCTGTCCATCTTCCTTTTTCCCATTCCTTCTTTCCTTCATTATCCTCTGTGTATTGTGTATAATAATAATGAACAAATGCAAAATCTCCATTCACCCAGATTTTTGCCGGAGTGATTGTATAATAGAGAGTTTTAGAATTTGCTATCCAATAATTAATTGCTGTGGTTGCTTCATCCTTTACGCTTGGCGCGTCCAATACATACGACCAACCACAGTAGGAATCGTCAAAATATGAAAGAAATCCCTGAGCATCTCCCTTTGCGGATATATCATTATAGGCTTTTACAGTTGCCCATACTTCCTTTTGTGCATCCGTCCACTGTTGGGCACTTGCACTAAAGGCACAAAGAGTAACCAAGATTAGAAAAGTGAATATCACTTTGCATTCTTTACACATAATAATTCTCCTAAATGTTTGTTAATAGATAGTTAATTAGGTGTATAATTAATTATTTCGACAACACCATTTTTTTTTAATAAAAACACCAGAATGAAATATCAGTTATCGACTTCTACTATTGGGGGAGAAAGTGAAAATCCAAGCTGTTGATAAAGGCTTAATGCATTCCAGTATGTTTCATCTTCTATTATTTTTCCATCTACTATTCTTGTAATAGCCATTCCGGTTACCTGGAACTTTTTCCCGGTAGCAGGTATATCACCCAAAGGACCCGTATTTGTGCCACTCATAGAATAACGGCACCAAATCCTATCACCTTTTACATTTACCTCTTCCACAACACCATTGAAATCGGAGAACGTAATAGCTGTACCTTTTATAAATTTTTTATAAGCATCTGTTCCTTTAATGGGTTCAGGTAAAAGCGGATAGCGTAATACACAATCAGGATGTAAAATTTCATCAACCAGAGTGGTATCAACATTTCTAACAGTTTGCATAAGTTTGTTAAGAATATCCTTCGCTTCCTGTTCAGTTAATATCTGTTCTTCTTTGGGCTGACAAGATAGGAACAATACAAGGATTGGAATTAGTAAAAGAAATATTTTTTTCATTTG
>CBDUAV010000024.1:0-31756 GCA_965365225.1 uncultured Ignavibacteria bacterium
ACGGTGCATTCAAAATAACAAACAGTATGATAATTCCAGAGACTGAAAGCAGGGAGCTCGAAACTATCAGCGGAACATTTCTTTTTGAAATAACAATTAACGGTCTAATTTGTGCAAGCATCGGAAGTCATCTAGGCTTACCTGATTTGTTCGATACTGAAACAGGATTAAGTGCAATCGGCAGATTCGGTTTGATGGATGGGCAATCTATATTTGCTTATCTCGGAACTTATCCGCCAGAACCATCTCCATGGAGTAAGCTGCGTTTAGGTTGGGCTGAAGAAGTTACAATGGATTTGCAAAACACTGATGTAAGTCTTGTAACAAATCTCGCAGCAGCGATGGGTGATACCGTAATTCTAAAAGTTCCGCTTAATTCTAGCGAATATTATTTAGTTGAAAACCGTATCCGCGATGCAAACAAAGATGGCTCTAAAGTTACTCTTTCGGTTGGCGGAAATGTAATTACAAAAACTTTTTTAAACGATACTACAGGCTACCAGAGTTTTGATATTGATTCACTTGCGGGTGTAATTTTGGACGTTGATGAATTTGATTGGGCTGTTCCAGGAAACGGAATAGTTATCTGGCATGTAGATGAAAATGTAATTAACGAAAAGATAGCTGAGAATAAAATAAACACAGACAAAGACCGACGAGGCGTTGATATTGAAGAAGCCGACGGTGTGCAGGATATCGGCGAAAGATTTTTTACAATATTTGGTGATGAAGTAATTGGTGAAGGATTTGAAGAAGATTTTTGGTACGCTTCCAATCCTGCAGAGTTATTTCAAAACCGTTTTGCAAAAGATACTCGTCCTAATACTCTTACAAACACGGGTGCAAACAGCTTAATTTCAATTAAAAATTTTTCTAGTATTTCTAATCGAATGAACTTCAAAGTTGAATTTGGTGATTCGGTGGTGAAGCCTTTGTTTCATCAGCAAATTGAATCTAATGAAAAGCCTCACACAATATCTTCATTAGAATTTGGTGATTCAGTTTGGTTTTTAATTAATTATCCTTCTGCACTCATCATCTCAAATGGTTTGATTGTTATTTCCGAGATTTCGGAATTCAGTTCATTTAAACCATCTGTGATTTTAAATAATAGCGATTTCCATGTTTATGGTACTAATGATAGCACTCTGAATTATTGGATTAAAAATGGAAATTCCTTAAATGCAGGTTCGGTAGCTATTGGTGAGTACATCACAACGCCTGTTATCATCAATAAAAACTCTCAGGATGAATATGAGTTAGTATTTGGGACTCAAAAAGGAAAGTTGTTTTATTATAACTTAGGTAATTCTTCAGGGATAATTCCTGAATTTATAAAGAGTATTGATTTAGGAGAAGATAATTATGTGCAGGACTTAGCTGTTGATGGTGATTTCTACGCAGTTATAGCTGGGCAAATTCCAAAATATTTAAATTCCGTGGGAAATGTTGAATTAAATGGTGTACCAGTTGATTTGGCAGTAACAAAGATTAATGAAGGACAATATAGCTCTTTTGTCAGGACTAATAATGGCAAGATTTATACGATCAATGATGACAAAATTGGCAGTAGTTTCAATCTTATTGATCCTAATCCCGCAATGTCATCAATAATATTATCAGATTTAAAATTGGATGGGAATCATTACGTAATAATTAATAATATTTTCGAGATCGAATCATATAATAGTCAAGGATCTCAAGCTGATAATTTTCCCTTTGAGAGTTATAATCCTTCTGATGGATTTAACACTTCAGCCATATCCGGAGATTTTGAAGGAAATAATTTAAGAGAAATTATTTCTTCAAAATTAAGAGGTGATATTTATGCTGTTGATGGAGGTTCGGGCAAAGTAGTTCCAGGATTTCCGATTTCAATTGGGAATAATTTAAATGTTGTCCCTTCACTATTTAATTATCAGGGTAAAGCGAGTTTAGTTACTATAAATGATGATAATCTGTTGATGGCATGGACTATTGGTTCAGTTGAAGCAAAAATTATTTGGAAAGAATTATATGCTGACAATCAAAATACTTCATTTATACCTGCAGCAGAAAACACTAACAGGATAAACGAATTCTTTCCTGCAAACAGGGCTTACAATTATCCAAATCCTGTTTATGAAGGAACGACAAATATAAGATACTACGTTGCAGAGGATTCAAAAATAAATATTAAAATATTCGATCTTGCAGGAGATTTTGTTGCAGAGTTAAACGATGATGCACAGGGTGGAATGGATAACGAAACCGTTTGGAATGTTGGTGATATCCAAAGCGGTGTTTACTTTGCAAGAATTGAAGCAAACAGCACAACCGGAAAAACGGAGCAGGCTATTATTAAAATTGCGGTGGTTAAATAATTGATAGTGGTATTGAACTGGTAAAAAAAAATAATTATTTCTTTTTGACTAACATAAATTGTTTTATTGCTTTATTGTTACATTATCTTGAACAATGAATCAATACAGCAATCACAATCGTCATTTCTTTTCAATGAAAAAACAACTTTTAATCCTTTTTATATTCTTACTTTCTAATTACACATTTTCCCAATTCACTGATTTCCATCCTGAATTAGATTGGTACACAATTAAAGGCGAACACATTGAAGTGCACTATCACAGCGGTGCAGAGCGAACTGCAAAAGTTGTTGCAAAAATTGCAGATGAAATTTGGGATCCAATTTGCTCGCTGTACGGCTACGAACCATCAAAAACACATTACGTTATAAAAGATATTGATGATTACTCGAACGGAGCTACATATTTCTTTGATAACAAAATTGAAATTTGGACAAGCGCACTCGACTTTGATTTACGTGGGACGCATAACTGGTTACGAAATGTAATCTCACACGAGTTCACGCATTTAGTCCAAATTCAGGCAGGAATGAAGCTTTCACGCTCACTTCCAGCAGTATTTCTGCAGGTCTTAAATTATCAGGAAGAAAGAAGACCTGATATTCTTTACGGCTATCCGAATTTTGTTATCTCCTATCCAATCGCAACAGTAAATATCCCTGCGTGGTTTGCGGAAGGAACAGCACAATATATGCGGCAGGAATTCAATTACGACAATTGGGATTCGCACCGTGATATGATTTTACGCAGCTATGTTCTCGATGGAAATATGCTTACGTGGGAACAGATGGGAGTCTTTGGAAAAACAAGTTTGGGAAATGAATCTGTCTATAATTCAGGATTTGCATTAACTAGATATATCGCACAACAATATGGTGAAGATAAGCTTAGAAAAATAACAGAAAAGCTAGGCAGCTTTGGCAACTTTACAATTGATGCTGCATTTGATGATGTGCTTGGTAAAGATGGAACAGAAATTTATAATGAATGGAAAAGTTTTCTCGTTGATGATTATACAAAACGAACAAAAAAAGTTTCAGCTAATTTAATCGAAGGTGAAAAAATTGCGGATAAAGGTTTTGGGAATTTCTATCCAGCCTTTAGCAGTGATGGAAAGAAGATCTATTACATCTCAAATAAATCATCCGACTATTTCAGTCCATCAAGCATTTACGAATATGATATTGAATCTGGGAAAGAAAAATTATTGGTGAGCGGAGTCCGTTCAACTTACAGTGTTATTCCCGGACAGAATAAAATACTTTACGCAAAAATCACAGAAGACAATCCATACTGGTATAACGTGCACGATTTATATGTCTACGATATTAATGAAGAAGATGAAACCCGCTTAACAGAAAACCTGCGTGCAAACCAGCCGAATGTTTCAAACGATGGGAAGAAAATTGTATTTCTTTTTCAAAAAGACGGCACAACTAATCTTGGTTTAGTTGATATTGATGGGACAAATTTTAAAACGTTAACTTCGTTTGAAAACGGGGAGCAGGTTTACAATCCTAAATTCTCCAACGACGATTCTTATATAATTTTTGATTATTCATATCATCAAACCAGGGACATTGCAAAAGTTAATGTTAAAGGTGGTGAGGTTGATTTTGTAATTCAGACAAATCACGATGAAAGAAATCCTGTTTTTGATAACAGTGGAAATATTATTTATGCGTCAGATGAAACCGGAATATTTAATATTTATTCATTTAATCCGTCA
This sequence comes from uncultured Ignavibacteria bacterium, assembly GCA_965365225.1. GTDB lineage: Bacteria > Bacteroidota > Ignavibacteria > Ignavibacteriales > Ignavibacteriaceae > IGN2. The sequence continues at coordinate 4,093 of CBDUAV010000024.1, forward strand.
ACAAAAGAAAAAAAGCAGTTAACAAATGTTATTGGTGGCGCATTTATGCCTGCCGTTAATGATAATGGCAGTATTACTTACGCTGGTTACACTTCAACAGGTTATAAAATATTTTTAATGGAAAACAATGAGAGAAAAAATGTTGAAGTTGGAAAACATTATGTTCAGAAAGAAAATCCTCCGCTCGATATGAGCAAACCAAATGGAGATATTGATCAGTTTGATGTTAACACCCTTAAAAATTTTAATGATTACGAAACACCTGATTATGAAAAAGAAGCTTACAGCGGAGCATTTTCCAGCTTAAGCTTTTTCCCTTTTCTTCGCTTAGATAATTACAATACCGGCAACAGCTTCCTTCAAAAATTAAAACCCGGTTTGTATGTTGCATCAAATGATATGCTAAACCGTTACGCATTTTTTGCAGGAGCTGCGATCAATACGAGACTTGAGCGCGATCTATTTTTTATTTTTGAATATAAAAATAAGCTACCTCTTATCACTGCCCTTGGTCTGAGGCCGGAGCTTGCAGTTGAACTTTACAGCACAAGTCGTAAAGCTGATGTGGATATTCTTTTTGGACCGGATACTGTAAACGGAAATGTTAATTACGATCAAATCATTCCTACTGAAGTAACTTATAATCTTTTTGAATTTGATATTGCGGCAAGGCATAGAATTTTTAACCGTTACAATAATTTAGAATTTAGATTTATATTCAGCCGTTACACGGCAACACTGGGTAGTTTTATAATTGAAACCGGAGGCGATCCCATTTTATATCCAACTTCCGATGATACTTATTTTATCGGAAGAAATTTTAGACTGAGCTATAATTTTGAAGCTTTTGCAAGATCACGCGATACAGATATAAATCCTGTTGGATTAGAAGTAGATTTTGTTTACGATTACGAATGGAACCGCTTTAACGCCGAAGGTGAATATGAAATTGAGGACGGACTATTAAAACCAAAATACGGTGATTTTAATTTTCATCGACTTCTCTTCGATGGAAGCGTATACTTTCCTTTATGGGCAGATCACACTTTAACTACGCGACTGGTTGGCGGCTCAATTTTAGGTCCTGCAGTTCCTGATTTCTTTGATTTCTATCTTGGGGGTTTAATTGGATTTAAAGCATATCCCTTTTACTCTTTAAGTGGGAATGAACTTGCGTGGATAAATTTTACTTACCGTTTTCCTTTGTGGAGAGATATCGATTACAAGCTTAGCTTTATGTACTTCGATAAAATTTTTCTTTCGTTCCACTTTGATTATGGAAATGCGTGGACCGGTGAAATTCCTGATTTGGATGAATTTAAAAAAGGTGCAGGTGCAGAAATCCGTCTGCAAATGAATTCATATTATTTATTTCCAACAGCACTGTTTTTTAATGCTTCCTACGGATTTGATTCATTTCAGAGAGAAGCAAACAGGGAAATAGTTACATACGGAAAAGAGTGGCGATTTTATGGGGGAATTCTTTTTGGATTTGATATTGTGAACAATAACAATTCCTTTGTAAATCCAAATCGCTTAAGGTAAATAAATGAAAATAAAACAAAAAATATTATCAGGTGTAATTCTTTCAATCATATTTTCACAATTTTCATTTAGTCAGAATTTAGAAGACGAAAAGCTTCAGTTAAGCGGTAGTCTTTATACTGATTCAAAAATAATATTAAATTCTTACCATCAAACAGAATCTCATCCTTTTGCAGATGATATCCCGGGTAAAAAAACTCCAATGCTTTCAGGTTTATTTTCTGCTATAATTCCGGGAGCAGGACAGATTTATAATGAGGATTACTGGATCGCAGGAATATTTATAGCACTTGAAGCAGCATTAATTACAACTGCTGTTATTTACGACAAAAAAGGTGATGACCAAACTGCAAAGTTTGAAACATATGCCGATATGAATTGGAGTGTAGTTGATTATGCCGAATGGTTAAACACCTACGAAAATAAAAGCATTGCGATTAACCCTGATGAATCACTTCCGCCGTGGGAAAGAGTGAACTGGAGTGAATTAAATGCTTCCGAAGTCGGCTCGCACACTTTACCATTGTACGGGGAACAGCAGTACTATGAATTGATCGGAAAGTATCATCAGTACAGCCCGGGTTGGAACGATTACACCGGCGGATCAAACATAGATTTAATTTCTCCTAATTTTACTTTTTATGCAGGTGAAAGGGGACAGGCAAACGATTTCTACAACACTGCTTCTACCGCTGTTGTGGGGATTTATATTAACCATCTCTTAAGTGCAGCAGAAGCTGTTTGGGGGGCGACAAGATTTAACAGCAATCTTACTGTAAACCTGAGAGTAGAAACTCACAATCTTGCAGGCGGAGCTGAACTAGTACCTACATTAAAAATGAGATTTAGTTTTTAATAATATTTTTTGACATTTATTCTTTTTAATCATTTCTTTCTCTTTCAACATTCTAATTTTTATTTTTCACGTATGAAAATCCCTTTAATTGTTATTATTGGCAGACCAAACGTTGGGAAGTCCACACTTTTTAACAGACTTGTCGGTAAAAGAGATTCAATTGTTGACAACTTGAGCGGTGTAACTCGTGACAGAGTTTATGGCGAATCAGATTGGAACGGTAAAAATTTTAAAGTGATTGATACTGGTGGTTATGTTCCTGAATCAGAAGACATATTTGAAACTGCTATACGCGAACAGGTTGAAATTGCAATCGAAGAAGCAGATGCAATCCTATTTATGGTGGATGTTCGTGATGGGATAAATCCAATGGATAAAGACATAATGAAGCTGCTCAGAAGTTCGGAACAGCCTTTTTTTGTACTGGTTAATAAGGCAGATAATTCAAAATTTGATGTTGACGCAGTTGAATTTTATAAACTTGGAATTGAAAAAATCTATCCTGTATCTGCTTTAAGCGGGAGAAATCTTGGTGATTTGCTTGATGAGGTTACTGCAGAGTTTTCAGATGATGAAAAACTTATTGAAGATCCCCGATTAAAAATTGCAATCGTCGGAAGACCGAATGTTGGGAAATCATCAATTGTAAATGCACTGCTTGGTGAATCCCGGAGCATAGTTACAGAAATTCCGGGAACAACCCGGGATAGTATTGATTCAATACTTAAGTTTTACGGTGAAGAAATAATTCTGATTGATACAGCAGGACTTCGCAAAAGAAAAAGAGTACAGGAAAGTATAGAATTTTACTCTAACATACGAGCTCTTAAAGCGATAGGTGAATGTGATGTTGCTGTTGTTATGTTAGATTCTAAATTTGGCTTAGAAAATCAAGATCAAAAAATAATTGATGAGGTCGTTCGCTGGAGAAAAGGTTTAATTATTGCCATCAATAAATGGGATCTTGTTGAAAAAGATGAAAAGACTGCTCATCATTTTGAAAAATCTATACGAGAAAAGCTCGGTGCAATTGATTTTGCAGAAATCATTTTTACTTCGGCAATAACAAAACAACGTATATTTAAATTGATAGAGTTGTGCAAGCAGGTTCAGAGCGAGAGGTCTAAGAAAATTTCTACGAAAGAATTAAATAACTTGTTGTTGGAAGAAATTGAAAAATCACCTCCTCCTACTACACCATCGGGCAAAGAAGTTAAAATAAAATACATTACGCAATTTGGGGAGCACTATCCCATCTTCGCATTTTTTTGTAACTATCCGAATCATGTTGCGGATAATTACAAACGATTTCTTGAAAAACTAATCAGAAAAAACTATGGTTTTAAAGGTGTTCCATTCACATTAAGTTTTAGAAGCAAATGAAAAGACCATTGAGAATTTTAGTAATCGGCGGAAATGCCGCAGGACCAGCGGCTGCTGCAAAAGCCAAACGATTTAATCCTAATGCAGATGTAATTTTATTCGAAGCAAGTGAATTTATTTCTACAGGAACTTGTGAAATTCCTTACGTACTTTCAGGTGAAATAGATGATTACAAAAAGATTGTTTTCTTTTCTTCCGAATCTTTTATGAATGAGAAAGGTGTAAAAGTTTTTGTAAAGCATTTTGTTGAAGAGATAGATGAGCAAAAGAAACAAATTACCGTACAAGATTTAATTGAAGATAAAACTCTAACGTATGACTATGATAGATTAATAATTACAACCGGTTCCAAAGCACGAGCACTACCTGGATTCGACATTCAGATTAATAATATATTCACATTAAAGAATGTAAACGATTTAATAAAAATTGATGAATACATAAAAAAATATTCTGTTAAAAATGCAATCGTTATAGGATCGGGATACATTGGTTTAGAAGCAGTCGAAGCTCTAAATAAAAGAAATATAAATATAAAAGTGATTGAAAAAGAAAGCGGACCTATGCCGGGTGCAGATGAAGAGTTTGGAAATGAAATTCTAAAAATACTTACTAAAAACAAAATAGATTTTATTGGTGACGTAAAAGAAATTGAGCCTGTGATTGCTGGAGATAAGCTGCATGCTGTAAAATTGGGTGAACAATTCATTGAAACAGATTTAGTTTTACTTTCTGTTGGATTTGAACCCGATAATTTTTTAGCACGGTTCGCGAAAGTTGATTTAGGAAAATTCGGTGGTATAAAAATAGATCAATATGCAAAAACTTCTAATAGATTTATTTATGCTGCAGGAGATAATGTAGAAGTAACAAATGCAATTACGGGCAAGGCAGATTACCTTCCTCTTGCGACACACGCTTATGATTTGGGGCATGTCGCTGGAGTAAATGCCGCCGGGGGAAATGTTAAATACGAACCTTTTGTAAAAAATATAAGCGTAAAATTCTTTAATAGGTTTTTTACATCAGTTGGATTGTCTGAGTTGGATGCTGAACGCCATGGATTTGATGCAAAAATAATTTCAGCAAAAGCTAGAAATTTGGTTGCAGTTATGCCCGGCAGCGATTATGTTTTAGGGAAAGTATTAGTTGATAAAAGTAGTAAAAAAATTTTAGGCGCATCATTTTTTGGTGGAAATGAAATTTCCGGATATGCAGACCTCATTTCAGCGTTAATTAGGTTAAATGCTCCAGCAACAACACTTACTAAAATAAATTATAACTACACACCTCCTCTTTCGCCATTTATTAATCTTCTGAGTATAATTGGAAAGCAAGTAAAATAGATTTTGAATATAAGAATGAAAACTACTTTCAAAAACTTTTTTTTAATTGATCATCCGCTTGTAAAAAAAGATATTACTGTACTCAGGGATAAAAATACAAACAGCGAAACCTTCCGCGCTGCTGTAACGCGCATTTCCAATATTCTTGCTGTTGAAATAAGTAAAAACTTTCCGTTATCTGAAGCTGATGTTGAAACACCTCTCGAAATTACAAATGGTTATCATCTGGCACAGGAGGTTGTGCTTGTACCTGTTTTACGCGCTGGACTTGGAATGGTAAATGGATTTTTGCAAATAATACCGGATGCAAAAGTTGGCCATATTGGTCTTGAAAGAGATGAGCAGACTTTAAAGCCAAACCATTATTACTTTAAAACTCCTCTTAGTATGCCGCAGTCAAATGTAATTTTGCTAGATCCGATGCTTGCTACAGGCGGAAGTTCTTCCGCTGCAATAAATTTTTTAAAGAAGCAGGGAGCAAAAGATTTTGCGTTTGCGTGTGTATTAGCCGCTCCTGAAGGTGTTAAAAGATTGGACAATGATCATCCCGATGTTAAAATTTTTGGAGCTGCTCTCGACAGACAGCTAAATGAAAAAGGTTACATTTTGCCGGGTTTAGGAGATTCAGGAGATAGGACCTTTGGCACCCTTTAGACTGCTTCTATTATTATTCACTTTCAGTTTTAATTCTTTAATTCATTCACAGGTTTATCCAAACAGCAGGGTTGATTCACTTCTTAGAGCCGGTATTAATCAAATTATTAATCAAGATTATTCCGGTGCAGAAGTTTTTATAAATTCACTACAAAAAGAATTCCCGCAACTACCGCTTGGCAAAATTTATCTGGCAGCAATTAAAATATCACTGGCGTATGATTACGCAGAAGAATTTGATGATTTGTTCATTATCCAACAATTAGAAGATGCAAAAGAGCAAGCAGAAGATTTAATTGATAGCGATGAAGAAAATATTTGGTACCGTTATTTTTATGCACTTGCAGAAGGATATATTGCTTACTTTGATGCAATTAATGGAAGCTGGCTCTCTGCAGTATCAACAGGTGTAAACTCAATTTCGGAATTTGAAAAAATATTATCACTCGAAAAAAACTTCTACGAAGCGTATATTGCAATTGGTACATTTGAATATTGGAAGAGCAGGAAAATTGAATTTATGAACTGGATGCCATTCGTTAACGATTCAAAAAGAATTGGCATAGACCGTTTACGTATTGCAATAGATTCATCATCTTACAATTCATATCTTGCAGTAAATTCACTCATCTGGATTTATATAGATAAAAAAGACTATTCTGCTGCAATACAGACAGCGAAAGATGCATTAAATAATTTTCCAGAATCAAGATCATTTAAATGGGGAATGGCGCGAGCTTACGAAGAAATTGACCCTCGAACCGCTATTAAACTTTACAGTGAAATTTTAAAATCCTATCCCGATTGGATAAACGCAAATCAAATAAACGAAATTACATTAAAACATTTAATTGCACAGCAACATCTAAAGTTAGGGGAAAGAAAAACGGCACTTAGTATTTGTAATGAAATTTTAGGTGTTAAGGACCTTTCAGAATATTCATTGGAAGTTTTAGGAAGCCGTCTTGAACGAATTCAAGCTTTAAAAGATGAACTTAAAATGGAAAACTAATTGCGCCTCTCATTTTTGCCTGACTTTAACATCTCGACAAAATAGATTAAATTATCACAGAATTATTTAAAGATGATTTATAATTTGCCATAATGAGCATTGAGAATCCCAAATACCAAAAAATGTTGAATGATCTTCTGGCAGTATGCCGGAAAAATCTTCCAAAAGTAAACCAAGATTTAGTAACAAAGGCATTCGAGTTTGCACTGGAAGCACACAAACACGATCTGCGTGCTTCCGGAGAACCTTACTTCTCGCATCCCTACGAAGTTGCTTTAATTGTAGCCGAAGAATTTCCACTTGATGATATAACCGTTGTCAGCACACTTCTGCATGATGTTGTTGAAGATACTGATTTTGACTTGAGTTTGCTTGTAAAAGAATTTGGAAAAGAAGTTGCTGAAATTGTGGATGGCGTTACAAAAATTAGCGGAATCTTTAAAGGACACGATATTACCAAAGCAGAAAACTATCGAAAAATGCTACTATCAATGGTTAGGGATGTCAGAGTCATAATTGTAAAGTTTGCCGATAGACTGCACAATATGCGAACCCTAGAATTTGTTATTCCAGATAAGCAGAGGCGCATAGCTCAGGAAACACTTGAAATATATGCTCCCTTTGCAAACAGGTTTGGATTGGCAAGAGTTAAGTGGGAACTTGAAGATCTTTCTTTCAAATATTTAAATAAAGAAGCATACGAAGAACTTGTTAGAAAAGTAAAAGGAACACGAAAAGACAGGGAATCGTACATCAAAAAGTTTGCAGAACCAATTACCGGCAAGCTTGATGAATATAGCTTATTATATGAGCTTAGCGGCAGACCTAAGCATTTCTATAGCATTTATAGGAAAATGATCCGAAGAAATAAACCATACGAAGAAATTTATGATCTTTTTGCAATCAGAATAATACTTGAAACCGAAAACTCAAACGATTGCTACACTACTCTTGGAATTGTAAATCAAATGTATTTACCAGTGCCCGATAGATTCAAAGATTACATCTCCATTCCAAAAACAAATAACTACCAATCAATTCACACAACCGTAATTGGTCCGGAGGGACGATTAGTTGAAGTTCAAATAAGAACTCGTAAAATGCACGAAATTGCAGAACAAGGATTAGCTGCGCATTGGAAGTATAAAGAGGGCAAAATAAAAGTCGAAGATGATATGGATAACTGGATAAACTGGATTAGAGATATTTTCGAAGGAACAAGCCGTGATGAAACACGCAAAGAAATTTTAGAAGACTTTAAACTCAATTTATATCAGGATGAAATTTACGTTTTTACACCAAAGGGAGAGCTGCGAAGACTTCCTTTAGATGCTACACCTGTAGATTTTGCTTTTGAAATTCATAGTAAAGTTGGTTACCACTGTATCGGAGCAAAGATTAATGGCAGAATTGTTCCGTTAGATACAGTCTTGCACAGTGGGGATCAAGTAGAAATTATAACTTCTAAAAATCAGCATCCGAATAAAAACTGGTTAAAGTTTGTAAAAACCCATAAGGCAAAAGCTGCAGTTAGAAAATGGATGAATAAAGAAGAAGAAAAAGTGGCTACTGCAGGAAAAGAAATTTGGGAAAAAAAGATCAAAAAATTAAAGCTCTCTTTTAATGCAGAGGATATTTCAAAATTAGCACGCAAATTAAAATTTGAAAATAATGCACTCTTTTTTAAGGCAATTGCACAAGGCTCACTAAGCATTGATGGAATTTTACTAGAAAGCAAGACAAAGGATGTTGAGGAGCAGGATAATATTCTTGAGTTTGAACATTTTGCCGATATTGCACGAAAAGATGCAGGAGGAATCCTGGTTGATGGCAAAGATTCGCACATTTTATACGATTATGCCAAATGTTGCAGCCCAATTCCAGGTGATCCTGTAATTGGCTACATTACTGTTGGTGAAGGAATTAAAATTCATAGAAAAACCTGTAACAATCTAATTAATCTGTCAAAAAGCGATTCGAGCAAATTAGTTCCTGTCCAGTGGCCCAGTACAGATGGATCATTTTTCGTGGCAGGATTATTAGTCAGGGGAGAAGATAATCCTGGGATTGTAAATGAAATAGCAAATACAATTGTATCTTACAGAAATACCAATATAAAATCTATCAATATTAGTACGAACGAATCTACTTTTGAAGGAAGTATAACACTTTACGTAAGCAATCTCGAACATCTGAATATTTTATTAGAGCGATTGAAAAAAGTTAAAGGCTTATATCGAATTGAAAGATTTGAAGGATCATAAGTTAGTTGAGTGCTGATTTAGTTGAAACAAGAGTTATGGGCATTGATTTTGGGGAGAAACGAATAGGTATATCTTTAAGCGATCCCACAAAAACATTTGCATATTCATTCAATACATTTAATAACGATGAAAGTTTTATCGATAATCTTCTAAACTTAGTTCAAGAAAAGAATGTAAATAAAATAATTCTTGGCTTACCGTCATCCGAATTTAAATCTTCAAAAATACTAGTCGAAAAAGTTAAGAAGCTGAAAAACCAAATAGAGAGTGCACTTAAAATCGAGATCATTTTTTGGGATGAAGATTATTCTTCAGTTATTGCAAAGGGAAAAGTTCTAGAATCGGTTTCTAAAAAAAGTAAAAGAAAAAATAAAGGAATTATAGATAGTTATTCCGCTGCTGTAATATTGCAGGAATATTTAGACAGCATATAAATCCCAATTTTGCTTAAAATTCATTCTTAAATGATTTTAGTAAGTATAAGAAATAATTAAAATTAAATTCACTTTAAGATTGACAATAACGTTTCAAAAATATATTTTTTAACCCATAAATAACATAATTGGGAGCACTTCTATGTCAACACTGTCACTTGATGCACTTGGAATGGTGGAAACCAAAGGTTTAGTCGGTTCCATCGAAGCTGCAGATGCAATGGTAAAAGCAGCTAAAGTAGAATTACTTGGTAAAGAAACCATTGGCGGCGGGTATGTAACTGTTATGGTTAGGGGTGATGTGGGAGCAGTTAAAGCTGCTACTGATGCTGGTGCTGCTGCAGCACAAAGAGTTGGTGAATTGGTTTCAGTACATGTTATTCCTCGTCCTCATATTGAAGTTGAATCAATTCTTCCTAAAAAAAGCAAGTAATTAAAAATGCCAAACCAAGCTTTGGGTATGGTGGAAACCAGGGGCCTTGTAGCTTCTATAGAAGCAGCAGATGCTATGGTTAAAGCAGCAAAGGTTACCTTAATTAGTAAAGAAAAGATAACCGGTGGTTTGGTTACCATTATGGTTGCCGGCGAAACGGCTGCTGTAAAATCTGCTGTTGATGCTGGTGCCGCTGCAGCACAAAGAGTTGGAGAATTGGTTTCTACACACGTAATTCCCAGACCCGATGAACAGGTTAATAATATTGTAGAAGGTATTGAGGACCTAAACAAAGTAGTTGAGCCAAAAGCTCCGATGCCAGAAGTTAAAAAGCAGAAAAGGAAAGTTGAAAAGAAAAAAGTTACTGAGTTGAAGGTTATAAAAGAAAAAGCTGAAGTTGAAAAAGTAATTCCTGAACCAATGCTGGATGAAAGCACTTCTACAATTGAAAGATTAAAACGCGAGGCTTTGGATGGTACTGATTTAAGTAAAAAAAGAAAAAAGGAAGGAACCTCTGAAAGCAGTAAATATTCCATGACAGAGCTGGAATTATTAAATGTTCATCAACTTAGAAGATTTGCGCGAGGAGTTGAAGAGTTCCCCATTAAAGGAAGGGAAATTTCAAGAGCCAATAGAACCGAACTGCTGGATTATTTCAAAACCCTTCTTAAAAAATAGCAAAAGTAATTTTCTCTCAAACTTAAACACTTTCTATTAATTGTATAAAATCTGATTTTATAATTTGAGAAAAAAGATTTACATCTTCATAGCTGCAATTTTATTTTCATTTATTCTTTGGGGATCCATTTCTCTTTCCGATTTTTATTATACCGATATTGATTTGAAATTAGTCCTAACCGAATTTCCTTACGGCTACACATCAGGTTCAAAAATTCCAGACAATATTTCTTTAAGAGTTAAGGGCCAGGGATGGCGCCTTGTATCGCTTAACATAGGAGCAGAATCTGATTTCAGGGTTTCAGTGAATGGAGACAGCGGACAAAAAGTAATTGGCATTGCAAGCAATTTAACAAACAACCGCTGGATTTTATCAGAATTGGAAATAATAGATATTGCTCCCGATACTATTGTCTGCAATATTGAAAAAATTGTTTCAAGAAAGCTTCCTGTTGTCCCGCAGCTAAATTTAGATTTTAAACCAGGATATGGTCTTGCTTCGGAAATAATTTATTCACCGGATTCAATTTTGATTTCTGGCCCTGCGGGAATTGTTAGAAACATGGAGCAGATCCGAACTCAAGAAATAGAATTGGCTTCATTGGATAGTAAAATTCAAAAGATTGCACTATTGCCAACTCTAAGAGGATTTACTTACAGCAGCCAGAGTGTAAAGGTATCCTTGGATATTCAAAGAATAATTGACAGGCAAATTGATGACATTGAAGTTGAAGTTCTTGATGTTCCACTTGATAAAGAAGTGCTTCTTTTTCCTAACAGAATTGGATGCAGTGTGAGAGGCGGAATTGAGGTTCTGGGCAGACTATCAAGAGAAAATTTTAAATCGTATGTTTATTATAAAGATGTTGTACTTGATACACTGGGAAGCATTTTACCCCAAATTGAATCGCCGCCAAATACAACTGTCTTGTTTACAAAACCAGAACAATTGCGTTATGTTATTAAATCCTTCTAGATACCTTAAAAATAGACTAAGATTAAGTTTTTACCTTTAAATTGCCATAAAACTTTCCATATATTAAAAATTCAAATTATTTACTATTTACATTCTAAATAAATTTTATGTTCATATCATTTGAAGGAATAGATTTTTGCGGTAAATCAACACAGATTGAATTACTAAAAGATTATCTGGTAGATAAAAATAAAAATGTAGAAATTCTTCGTGAACCCGGCGGAACAGAATTATCCGAAAAAATAAGAGTCATGCTACTGGATAATAAAAATAACAGTATGACTGCCGAGACTGAGTTGTTTCTTTTTTCTGCAAGTCGAGCTCAATTAGTACGGGAAAAAATTCGTCCTTATCTTGAAAAAGGATTTTACGTAATTTCAGATCGGTTTCATGATTCATCCACCGCTTATCAGGGTTATGGCAGAGGAATTTTAATTGAGAAAGTGTTTCAGGTTCACGACCTAGCAGTTGGAGATACTATTCCGGATATAACTTTTTTTATTGATATACCGGTTGGAGTTGCAAATGAAAGGAAAAAGAAAAAATCTAAAGGAAAACTGGATAGAATTGAACTAGCAGATATTGAGTTTTACAACCGTGTAAGAAATGGGTATTTAGAAATTGCTGTAAATGAAGATAGATTTAAAGTAGTTGATGGAACACAGACTATAGAAAATATTAATAATCAAATTATTTCAGAAATTGAATTAATTGACGGCAGGTAAAAATTATGTTTAAGAAAAATTTCTTTTTAATAATAATTCTTAGTCTTACAGTAATACTTGTTGTAGGATTTAATTTGAAGCAAGGCGACATTTACCTGGAAATTTCAAAAAATCTTGAATTGTTTAGCAGAGTGTATAAAGAAATTTCTGAGAATTACGTTGATGAGGTTGACCCAGAACAATTTATGAGAGCTGGAATTCAGGGAATGCTTTCATCCCTTGATCCGTACACAATTTTTGTTGATGAAAAGAAAATGGATGATATTGATTTGATTACAAACGGTTCTTACGGCGGAATTGGAATTTCCATTGGCGTGCGGGGTGATAATGTAACTATTGTTGAAGTAATGGATGGATATTCGGCTCAAAGACAAGGATTGAAAATAGGAGATGTACTCATTGAAGCTTCAGGTAGTTCTATTAATGCTGAGAACGTCGATGAAGTCTCTACATTAGTAAAAGGTGAACCTGGCACCACTGTTGAAATTAGGATTTTAAGAAATGATGATAGGGATACACTAACATTTAACATTGTCAGAGAAGAAGTTATAATTAAAAATTTAACTTACTCCGGTTTTTATCCTGCAAATAGCAATAATGTTTATTTAAAGCTTTCAAATTTTAGTCGTTCAGCAAGCGAAGAACTTAAAACCGTATTAAAAGAATTAAAAGATCAAAAGGAAATTGAATCAATTGTGATTGATTTACGGGGAAATCCCGGTGGTTTGCTGGATATTGCAGTAGATATTTGTGATAAATTTCTTATGAAAGACCAGCTTATTGTTTCGACGAGAGGAAGAAATATAACAAGTGAAAAAAAATATTTTTCAGTGCAGGAACCTATAATCAGCAACTCCAAAATAGTTGTACTAATTAACGGAGGCAGTGCTTCTGCTTCCGAAATTGTTGCAGGAGCTATACAGGATCACGATAGAGGAGTGATTTTAGGAACAAAATCTTTTGGAAAAGGATTAGTCCAAACTATAACTCCACTTAGTTACAATACTTCTTTAAAAATCACTACTGCAAAATACTACACACCAAGCGGCAGATGCATTCAAAAAATTGATTATTCTGAGAAGAATGATGTTATAAATGGAGTCCTGACGAGTGAAGAATTTAAATATTTTACAGATAATAAAAGAGAAGTTTACTCAAAGGGCGGAATAACACCTGACACAACAATTAACTATACTGTTGAAGGAAACGTAACGAAAGAACTGCTTGCTGCTGGATTATTTTTTAAGTTTGCAAATCATTTTAATTATAGACAGCCCGACGTAAATTATCTTGATATAACTGATAAGCAGTTGATCCAAGAGTTTGAAAGCTATTTAGATTCCGAAGGATTTGAATATCAATCTAAAGCGGAAATTGAAATCAATAATTTATTAAGCAGTATTTCTAATTCCGAGCAAAAATTAAAAATTGAGTTAGAGCATATAAAAGAAGATTTAATGGATTTGTATAAAAGCGAAATGAAAATTTACCGTGGTGAAATTTTAAGAGAAATCAGGACAGAAATTGCTGCACGTTATATTGGTTTGGAAGGGAGAATTGAAGAGCAGCTGAATTCTGATATTCAAGTGCAGACTGCTCTACAAATATTAAAAAACAACGATGTATATAACCACCTGCTAAATGTTCATTGAATGAGTTACTTATAATTTTACTTTTTTTATTTATTGGATATATATCCGGCGTTCTGATTGGAATGCTTGGCATTGGAGGGGGTTTAATATTTGTACCGGTCCTTTATTATCTGCTTCCATTAATTCATATACCCGAAACCGATCTCGCATACTATACAATTGGTACATCCCTGTTTGCCGGTTCAATGGGTACATCAATTTCTGCATTTTTACACAACAGGGTCAAAAACTTTATTAAACAGGCTGCGGTATTAGTTTCCATTGGTGCAGCTTTATCTGCTTTTATTGCTCCTTTTTTTGTTGTTCAAATTCATTCGCAGACTATCGAAATAATTTTTGCCTCTGTTTTATCTTTAGTTGCCATTAGGTTATTCTTTGAAAATAAGATTAAGAAATTTTACTTTTCGCCTAAACCTCTCAGTCAAAATTTTTATATTTTAATAGGCATTTTGGTTGGCACCTTCTCTGCTTTTACAGGTCTTGGTGGAGGAATTATTTATGTACCTGCGTTAATATATTTATTTCATTTAGATACTAAAATATCTCTTGGAACATCATCTATTATTGTTGCTATTACTATGATAAGTTCTACAATTGCATATCTAATTATCACAGCTAATGTTGAGTCTATTCCTGGTACCTTTGGTTATATTGTTTTTCCAGCCGCGTTGCCATTAGGAATTGGGGCAATTATTGGTGCATTCACAGGTGTAAGATTTGCTATTAGGTCTTCTGCAAAATTATTACGAAATGTTTTTGCTGTACTTCTCATATTTGCTATTGCTAGGATCCTTTTTAAACTTGGATAAATTATTTTATGGCTTTTAATAATCCTTTATTTGCAAAGTGTCCTTCTTGTTCGTCCAGCGAAACGCTCAGGATTTCCAGGGCAAGAAATTCTATTGAAAAGATTGTAAAAATATTTTCCTGGTATGATTTATTCCGCTGTAAAAAATGCGGCTGGAGAGGCTTTAAATCCTCCCTGGTTCTTAATATCCGCTGGATAAAGAATATAATTCTTTATTTAGTATTAATGGTTCTAACAGCGTTTTTAGTCTATCAGGTGCTGACGAGAATTGTTTAATAGTAATATCAAATTGTAATGTTAACAATTAATCGATATTAACAAATTTTGTTAAAAAGATAGTTTGTTTTAATTAGAGAAAATTATAATTTTTAACTTTCAAAATTCAGAGTTAACGGCTACTTGTAGCAATTTACCTCGCGTTAATAATATTCAAATTAAAAAAGCATATTCTAATAATATTTATAGTGTTGCAACGGAAAAGATTTTACAACCATACCTTCAATCTGTTGCCAATTGGCTTATTTATACATTTAAGAGGATTGGATGAAGCGTAGCTACATAGACTATATTTTAAGGAATAGACTGCCCGTCACAATTTTTGTTGTACTGACTGCATTTGCTTTAACCTATTTTGCATCCCGTGCAGAAAGAGATAGTGTCGGATATACACCAGAACAACCAATTGCTTACTCACACAAATTACATGCAGGAGAGATGTTGATAGATTGTCAGTATTGCCATATTGGTGTAGAAAAGTCGAGGCATGCTGTAGTTCCCCCAGTTGCAACTTGTATGAATTGTCATACAGTTGCAAGGAAAGACAAACCGGAAATCGTAAAACTCACTGATTATTATAATCAAAATAAGGCTTTACTTTGGAAGAGGGTTCATAAGGTCCCTGATTACGCTTACTTCAGTCACAGCGTTCATGTTAATAAAGGTATTGAGTGCGAATCATGTCATGGTGAAATAAAAGAAATGGAAAAAGTTGGGCAGATGAGTTCGTTTACGATGGGAAGTTGCTTAAACTGTCACAGAAATGCCCACGACAAAATGCCATACTTTAAAGCTGATGAAATTAATAATGGTCCGGATTATTGCTGGGCTTGTCATAGATAATTTTTTTTAATTATGAATAGAAAAAAGTTTTTTGCAAAATTTTCCCTTGTAGTAGTTGGACTTACTTTTTTAAAGAGCAATCCTGTAAAATTCTTTAAGGAAAAATTTGTCTCAAATTCGAATCCTGTAAAAGTAACAGAAAACAAACTTGCAGTTAAAAGAGAAAAAGCAGGTGTGAAGAATGTCTGATATCAAAAAAACATCTGCACAAAATCCTGATCCTCATTATTGGCAATCATTTGAAGAACTTTACAACTCAAAAGAGTTTGTTGAGTTAAATCAGAATGAATTTAAAGAGGGTGTTTCTGAAAATTTTGAAACAAATGATATGTCTTCTCTTTCACGAAGAAAATTTCTTGCTTTGCTTGGGGCTTCCGCAGCAATTGCTGGTACAAGCTGTACGGATTACCGTGACAAAGGCGAAATAATTCCCTACAATAAAAAACCTGAAGAAATTCTTCCGGGCAGACCAAATTTTTATGCATCGACATGCACTCAGTGTGCAAATGCTTGTGGAATATTGATTAAAACCCGTGAGGGCCGACCTATAAAATTAGATGGTAATCCTGATCATCCTGTTTCAAAAGGAAAAGTTTGTGCTCAGGGTCAGGCAAGTATTATGAGCTTATATGATCCGGATAGACTGAAAAATCCCAAGAAAAAACTTAACAATAGAACTGTTGATGTAAACTGGAATACAGCTGATGAAGAAATATATTTTGAGTTAATGAATGCTGGAAACCGCGAAATCGCAATCATTACTAACAAGACGTTTTCTCCAACGACTAAAAAAGTAATGGATGCTTTTATTGAAAAATTTCCTTCTGCAAGAATTTATTCTTATGATCCACTAACAAATGAAATAAGAAATTCAGCATGGAAAAAATCCTACGGAGATGGTGAATTTCCTGCCATAAAATGGAATGAGGCTAAAGTTATTATATCTCTCGATTCAGATTTCCTTGGAAGCAGTAATAATAAAGTAGAAACAGCCCGACTTTACTCTGAAGGAAGAGATGTAATGGGCAAGAACTTTAACAGGCTTTACGTGTTTGAAGGAAATCTTTCTGTTACAGGAATGAATGCAGATTATCGATTACGATTAAAACCCGATCTGCAATTAAATTTTATTCTTGCTTTAGCAGGTGAATTAATCAATCGTGGCGCGGCAATTCCATTAAATACATACGGAATGAATCTTAAAAATTATGCCGGTGAAAACAGCTTAAATATTGAAATTTTAAATCACATGGTAAATGATCTTCTATCGAATAAAGGTAGATCCATTTTGCACGCGGGTGATCATTTACCTGAAGAAGTACATATTGCAGTAAATGCAATCAATTACGCTTTAGGTAATGATTCTCTTTATAATAGTGAATCGCTTGTGTATTCCGTTCAACCTTTAATAACGTTTAAAGAAATGAAGCGATTAGTTTCTCGTATGAAAAATGGGGAAGTAGCTGTTGCAATTCATTTAAACTCAAATCCTGTTTACAATCTTCCCTTTGATTTTGAATATCGGGAAGCATTAAAATCTGTTGACTCTGTGATCAGTTTAGTTGAAGTTGAGAATGAAACTTCTTCAGCTTCAAATTATATTCTACCTATTAATAATCAGCTCGAATCCTGGGGCGATACAAAAACGCGAACAGGATTTTATTCATTTCAGCAGCCTGCGGTTGCACCATTATATGATACAAGGCAAATTGAATCAATTCTGCTTACATGGATGGATGGTGATCCTGCCTTCTATAATGATAAAACTTATCATGCATACTTAAAGAAAAATTGGGAAGATAATATTTATCCTTCCTTAAATCACAAACTGGATTTTAACAGATTCTGGTATGGCGCCCTCCATGATGGTGTTGTTGTTAAAAATGAAAAGAGCAATGGTTTAGGAAAATTCAATTCGAGTGCAGCAGAAAAAATAAAACCTTTAAAATCAATTGATGGTTTTTCACTTCATTTAAAAGAAAGCTATGCTGTTCGCGATGGCAGGTTTGCAAATAATGGCTGGCTGCAGGAATTACCGCATCCCGTTTCTAAAGTTGTCTGGGATAATTATGCTGCTATCTCTCCAACTTCTGCAAAAGCGATTGGTGTAAACAACTATGATTTAGTCGAAATAAGCAATGGAAACACTTCGCTAATAATTCCTGTAATTATTCAACCGGGTGCTGCGGACAATAATCTAACTATTGAGCTTGGCTATGGAAGAACAAACTGTGGAACAGTTGGAACAGGAGTTGGATTTAATTCTTTTTCTCTTTTAAACTCAACTTCTGGGTTAACTCCTTTACTTTATTCCGGTGTAAATGTTAAAAAGAGCACGGGTACTTATAATCTTGTAACATCTCAGACTATTTATGCTTTTAACGAAGGATTGACAAAAGATCTTCCTGAAAAAAGAAAAATTATACAGGAAGGAACTGTAAATCAATATTATAAAGAACCGGATTTTATTAAAAGTAAAAATCACTACAGCGATTTAACTGTTTACCCTCCTATTGAATATAAAGGTGTTAAGTGGGGAATGGCAATCGATATGAATAAATGTTTGGGCTGTGGCGATTGTGTTGTTGCCTGCAATGTCGAAAACAATATTCCTGTTGTTGGAAAGGAGCAGGTTGAAAAGGGAAGAGAAATGCACTGGCTAAGAGTTGACCGCTACTATACAGGTGCGCCTGAAGATCCTAAAGTCAGTAATCAAGTAATGATCTGCCAGCATTGTGATAACGCGCCCTGCGAAAATGTCTGTCCGGTTGTTGCTACCACGCATAGTCCGGATGGATTGAATCAAATGGTTTATAATAGGTGTGTTGGAACAAGATATTGTTCTAATAACTGTCCTTATAAAGTTAGAAGATTTAACTATTTCAATTTTAGAGATTACTTTAAAGATGGTTACCAGGAATCCCCTGTGTTTGCACTTCTGCAAAATCCAGAGGTTACAGTTCGTTCACGTGGAGTAATGGAAAAATGTACATTCTGCATACAGCGAATTAGCGATGCACGAGCTGAGGCTACGAAAGAAAAGAGGGAAATAAGAGGCTCCGATGTTAAAACTGCATGCCAGGAAGCATGCGGTACAAATGCAATTCAGTTTGGCGATATCAATAATGAAAAAGAGGAATTTCATAAATACAGAAATCACGAATTAGGTTACCATGTTTTAGAGGAAATAAATATCAAACCTAATGTTACATACATTGCAAGACTCAGAAACACTCACTCAGAGGAAGCTTAATGAGCACTGTTGATTATACCGTTGAAGCACCTCCTGTTCAAGGCAGATTAAGCTTATCTGAAATTGAGGAGCTGGTTGCAAAACCTCTGGATACCAAACCGGATAAGAAGTTTTACATTGCACTTGGCATCTCAACAAGTGTATTAGGAATAGGGGCAATCTGTCTGCTTATAACATTCTTAAATGGCGTTGGTATGTGGGGAAATAATCAGCCGGTTAGCTGGGGATTTCCTATTGTAAATTTCGTATTTTGGGTTGGAATCGGACATGCTGGAACACTTATATCTGCAATACTTTTCTTATTAAGACAAAAGTGGAGAACAGGTATTGCCCGCTTTGCTGAGGCGATGACAATATTTGCGGTGATGTGTGCAGGAATATTCCCTGTAATTCATACCGGGCGCCCATGGCTTGCAGGTTATTTAATGCCTTATCCAAATCAGCATGGTTTATGGGTCAACTTTACTTCACCCCTTGTTTGGGATGTGTTTGCTGTTTCTGTTTATTTTACCGTATCACTGGTATTTTGGTATACTGGATTAATTCCTGATTTTGCGACTCTTCGTGACAGAACGACTTCGAAGATCAAAAAGACTATTTATTCGATTTTCAGTCTAGGTTGGAGACATTCATCACGCCATTGGTTACATTATGAAAAAGCTTATGTGATATTGGCTGGATTTGCAACACCGCTGGTTCTATCGGTGCACACAATAGTGAGTTTTGATTTTGCCGTCTCTATTATGCCTGGCTGGCATACAACTATATTCCCTCCTTATTTTGTTGCGGGAGCAATCTTTTCCGGATTTGCGATGGTAGTAACTGTTCTGATTTTTGTTAGAAAGATCTTCGATCTTCAAAATATTATTACTATTGATCATCTGGAAAAAATGAACAAAGTAATTATGGCAACCGGCATGATGGTGGGCTATGCTTATGGAATGGAATTTTTTATGGCCTGGTACAGCGGGGTTCAATTTGAACAGTTTGTATTTATTAACAGGGCATTCGGACCATACGCCTGGGCATACTGGATAATGGTAAGCTGCAACGTTTTTATCCCACAGTTTTTCTGGTTTAAGAAAATTAGAAGATCAGTTCCTGTAATGCTTGTAATTGTAATATTTGTAAATGTTGGAATGTGGTTTGAAAGATTTGTGATTGTAGTTACTTCACTTCACAGAGATTATCTCCCATCAAGTTGGGGAATGTACGCTCCAACACTATATGATGCTGGAATTCTTTTAGGCAGCTTTGGATTATTCTTTACTCTGGTAATTCTATTTACCAAAGCATTACCAGTTGTTTCAATTTCGGAAGTAAAAGCAGTAGCTGATGGTGCTCAGCCATCACATCAAAGGGGTGAAAACCATGGCTGAAAGAAGAATTTATGGTATAACTGCACTGTTTAATGATCCTGATAAAATTACTTCTACTGCAAAGAAAGTTAAAGAAGCTGGATTTACAAAATGGGATGTACATTCACCTTATCCATTGCATGGTATAGAAAAAGCAATGGGATTGAAGCCTTCGATGCTGGGAGTTGTCACTCTGATTTTCGGGCTATCAGGAGCAGCTATGGCACTTTTCTTTATGTGGTGGACGATGAGTGTTGATTATCCCATGGTAATTGGTGGAAAGCCATTTTTTGCTCTACCTGCATTCATTCCTGTTACTTTTGAAGTTACTGTAATACTTGCGACAGTATCAACAGTTGTTGCAATGTTTGCCCTGTTCTTTCAGCTTCCAAAAAATGAATTTCCTCTGCACGACACGGATTATATGAAAAAAGTATCATGTGATCATTTTGGAATTTTAATTGAAGCTGAAGATCCAAAATTTAACGAAGCAAGTACACTGGCATTATTAAAAGACTTTGATCCGATAAGTGCTGAAATTGTATATCATCGTGAAAAAGAAACATACCCGATTTTTGAACCGAAGTTTTTGGCTTTTCTGGTTACAGTTGCAATTGTTGTTTCAGCTGGTACATACGTTACACTAAATAAATTAATGTTTATCGATCCATTTAACTGGATGATGGAGCAAGATAAGATTATTCCTCAATCGAGAACAGAACTCTTTGCAGATGAAAGAGGAATGAGAGTTCCAGTAGAAGGAACAGTTGCAAAAGGATTTATTCCTTATCCATTTATGGGAGAAACTAATCCAACTGAAGTGCTATCCAATCCTTTTCTTCCAACAAAAGAAAATCTTGAATTGGGTGAGAAAAAGTACTTAACATTCTGTAGCCCTTGCCATGGAAATTTTGGCGACGGTGATAGCAGGTTAAATGGACAATTTCCAAATCCACCTTCTCTTCATTCAAACAGGGGAAGAGAATTTAGTGATGGCTGGATATACCATGTAATTACAAATGGACAAAATGTAATGCCATCTTATGCTGCACAAGTTACAAGAGAAGAAAGATGGGCGATTGTAAATTACATTCGTGTTTTACAAAGAGCAAAAAACGCAACCGATTCTGACCTGGAATTTGTTAGAGCAGGGAAATAAATGAGTAGCGAAGAAATTACATATCAGAAAAAAGATTTACCGGCAGTCATTTCCAAAATTGGAATGGGATTATTGATTATAGGAATCGTACTCGGCGTGATTGCATTTTTTACAGATCAAACAAGAGCATCTTTTAATTACTTAATTGCTTTTGCTTTTATGATTAGCATCGGAGTTGGTTCTTTATTCTTAATTGCTTTGGAATACTCTGCCGGCGCAGTTTGGAGCGTACCACTCAGAAGAGTGGTTGAATTCTTTGCTGCCACAATTCCGTTTTTAGCAATTTTAGTTATTCCGCTTTTATTCAATATGCACGATCTGTTTCACTGGTCGCATGCAGAAGCCGTGGCAGAGGATAAAATTTTACAGGGCAAAGCACCATACTTAAATGTAGAGTTTTTTATAATCCGTGTTTTTGTATTGATTGCTTTATGGACCCTATTTTATTTATTCTTTGTAAAAAACTCTAAAAAACAGGATGAAACAAAAGATCAAAAATTAACTAAAAGAAATATCAGGCTTTCGGTAATCTTTATTCCGGTTTTTGCAATAACGATCACAATATCTGCTATTGATTGGCTGATGAGTGTAGAACCGCATTGGTTTTCAACCATCTTTGGAGTTTACTTTTTCTCTGGAACTGTAATTGCAGCTTTGGCTGCAGCAACACTCGCAACTGTGCTTTTAAAGGAAAACAATTATCTTCATCCAAAAATTACAAACGATCACTTGTTTAGTTTGGGTGCATTGCTTTTTGCATTTGTAAACTTCTGGGCATACATAGCATTTTCACAATTCTTGTTAATCTGGTATGCAGATCTTCCGGAAGAAACATTTTGGTTTCTACAAAAATGGGAAGGCAGTTGGGCAGTATTTTCAATCATATTAATTATAGTTCATTTTATTGTTCCCTATGCAATGTTGGTTTCAAATCCTGCTAAGAGCGATCCAAAAAGACTTAAGTTTATTTCCGTCTGGCTTCTCCTTGCACATTTATTTGATTTGTACTGGCTTGTTATGCCCGAAGCTCCCGGCATGGAAAGCGGTTATATATTTAGCTGGATAGATTTTGTATTTCCAATTTTAATAATCGGTTTAACAATTCTGGTCTTCAACTTTAAAGCAAATAAAGACAACTTACTGCCAATTGGTGACCCAAAATTAAAACGCGGGCTTGATTTTTATTTATAGCTTATATGATTGACATCAAAAAGAAAATAGAAGACGCAAAAGCAGAAATGAGGCAAAATCCAGGTGCACTCTTTGGAATACTCTATCCTTACTTATTAGTCATTATTGTTATAATCGGTTTATATTATGTTGCTAACATAGGAAACATCGCTGTTAATAAAGTACCTGCATATGTCCCTGATACTACCCTTCAAAAAGATATTCAAATCGTTGAAGCTCGAACTGTACCCCCGGTTAATATATTTGAGCTGAAAGAACCAACAGATGAATTAATTCAAGAGGGAAAGGAACTTTACTCGGCAAATTGTGCATCCTGCCACAATGAGACTGGTGCAGGTGGCGGACCGGCTTCTATGGGTTTAAATCCAGCCCCTCGAAATTTAACTAGTCCAGATGGTTGGAAAAATGGCAGAACAATAAGTGGTATTTACACCACTTTGGAGGAAGGAATTGAGGGCGGTGCTATGATATCCTATAATTTTCTAACTCCAAAAGAAAGAATTTCAATTCTGCATTACGTGAGAACCGAATTTATGCAAGATCCACCTGCAGATACAGAAGATGAACTTGTAGCACTTAATCAGTTGTACAATTTATCAGCCGGAATGGAAATTCCAGCGCAAATACCTGTAAGTTCATCAAAGGAAGTAATATTGTCTGAAGCAGCACAAGAACTAAGAAAAGTGGAAAAAACGCTGAACCTAATTGAGATGAATAGAACTAAACAGAGTTCAAAATTGTTTATATATATAGTTGATAATAGAAAGCTTGCTGTATCGGCACTTGTAAATTCCAATAAATGGAAAAATAATGTATCCAGCTTTGTAAATTTTATAACTATAAATATCAATCAAAACGGTTTTAATGGAAGAGCTTTCAATTTAAATGATGAAGAGTGGATTCTACTTTATAACTACCTTAATAAAATTATATGACTAGTTGATGAAATATCTGGTTAAAATACTTTTAGTAACAGTGATTTTTTCTTCGTTTATCCTAAGTGATGAAAAAATTGATATTGGTATAGATGAACGACTTGGTTCATATATTCCCAAAGACGCAAAGTTTTTCAATGAAGATGGTAATGAGGTTTTGATTGGTGACTTAATAAACGGACCAACAATTTTAACCTTAGTCTATTATGATTGTCCTGGCATTTGTAATCCATTATTGTTTGAATTGTCCGAAGTTATGAACAAATCAGAATTGGAACCAGGTTATGATTACAATGTTGTTAGCATTAGTATTGATAAATTTGAAACTCCAGAACTAGCTTCAAGAAAGAAAAAGGAATTTCTATCAGGCTTTGATAAAGAGATTTCAGAAGAGAGCTGGAAGTTTTTAACAGGTGATATTGATAACATAAAAAAAGTTACAGAATCGGCTGGATTCTACTTCAAAAGAGAGGGTGATGAGTTGCGTCACGCAGGTGCATTAATTTTTATAGATGGGGATGGGAAAATATGCAGATACCTTTTCCCAAGTTACTCTGAAAAACATGGTTATGGTATTTTACCCTTTGACTTTAAAATGGCAATACTTGAAACATCTCAGGGAAAAGAAATTCCTACAATCGCAAGAGTTCTTAGGTTTTGTTTCAGTTACGACACCGAAGGACAAAATTACACTTTAAACTTTACACGAATTTTTGGAATTGGAATTTTGCTCCTGGCAGGTATCTTTTTCTTAATAATAAAACTTAAACCAAAAAAAGAAATAGTTAAAGCGAGGTAAGATTATATGTCAACAGTAGCAGTTGCTACGGGATCAAACGGACACGAACCAAGTTATTTGGATTATAAAGGAAAGCATTCTGGTATTCTAGGATGGATACTTTCTACTGATCATAAACGGATTGGTATTCTCTATCTAATTTCTCTTTCTTTATTCTTTCTGGTAGGTGTAGCATTTGGCTTTTTAATGCGACTCGAGCTAATATCTCCTGGAAGAACAATTATGGATCCACAAACTTATAACTCCTTTTTTACACTGCATGGAGTAATAATGATTTTTCTTTTTGTGGTTCCCGGTATTCCAGCTGTCTTTGGTAATTTTTTCCTGCCTATATTAATAGGAGCAAAAGATGTAGCCTTTCCAAGAATTAATCTTTTATCATGGTATCTGTACGTTTTTGGAGGTTTGCTAGCTGTAATTGCAATATTACTTCCAGGTGGACCTGCAGATACCGGATGGACATTTTACATTCCTTACTCAATAAGAACTAATACAAATGTAATTTTCGCCCTATTAGCTGCTTTCATTCTGGGTTTTTCCTCTATTTTAACGGGATTAAATTTTGTTACAACCGTTCACCGGTTAAAAGCACCTGGAATGAGTTGGTTTAAGATGCCTCTTTCTGTCTGGGGACTATATTCAACAGCCTGGGTGCAGGTTTTAGCTACACCAATTATCGGAATTACATTATTACTAGTTGCCATTGAAAGATTGCTTGGAGTTGGAATTTTTGATCCCGCACTAGGTGGTGATCCGGTTCTGTATCAGCACCTATTCTGGATATATTCTCATCCTGCAGTCTATATAATGATTTTGCCTGCTATGGGAATAGTGTCTGAAGTAATACCTGTATTTGCGAGAAGAACAATATTTGGCTATAAGTTTATCGCTTTCTCAAGTATAGCCATCGCCTTATTTGGATCACTTGTCTGGGCTCATCATATGTTTACAGCTGGAATGAGTGATACAGGACAGTTTGTATTTTCACTACTTACAATGCTTGTTGCAATTCCCAGTGCTATAAAAGTATTCAATTGGGTGGCAACTTTATATAAAGGTTCTATTGATCTTGCTACACCTATGCTCTTTGTACTTGCATTTATTTTTCTCTTTACAATTGGCGGACTTACCGGCGTGATGCAGGGAATACTCTCAATAGATATTCAGGTTCACGATACTTCATTTATTGTTGCCCATTTTCACTATGTTATGTTTGGTGGAACTGGTTTCGGTTTTTTTGCCGGACTTCATTACTGGTTTCCAAAAATGTTTGGAAAATTATATAACAGAAGAACTGCAAAGACTTCGTTCTGGTTTTTATTTATTGGTTTTAATTTTCTTTACTTCCCGATGTTTATTATGGGATGGCTGGGTATGCCGAGGAGATATTATGATTATCTTCCTGAGTTTCATTCATATCATTTAATCTCAACGATAGGATCCTGGATCTTAATTATTGGACTCCTGTTGATGGTTTATAATTTGTATCACGCTATTAGAAAAGGGAAGGTTGTTACAGAAAAGAATACTTGGGGTGGTGAGACTCTGGAATGGCAAATTGATACTCCTCCAATTCACGAAAACTTCTCTGAAATTCCAGTTATTGAGACCGATCCATATCAATATAAAATAAATGAAGAAACATCAGAGAAGGAGGAGGTTAGTTGAGTACAAACGCAAGTACATTAGGAGAACACATTCATCGGGATGATGTTGGTTCCCGCATGGGAATGTGGCTTTTCCTTTTTACTGAGCTTATTCTTTTTGGTGGAATGTTTCTGCTATATTCTGTCTACAAATTCCAGTATTCAGATTCATTTTTTCTGGCAGCAAAAGAATTAAATACAATTATGGGTGCGTTTAACACTGCAGTTTTACTCACAAGCAGTTTGACAATGGCGCTTTCTATAGTTGCTATACAAAGGGACCAAAAAGTTTTATCAATGCTACTGCAAATGGTTACAATTTTTCTAGCTTTATTCTTTCTTGTTAATAAATATTTTGAATGGTCCGCAAAGTTCAGTCACGGAATTTATCCGGGTAGTGAAGAACTTCTTTCAAAAAGTTCAGGAGAGATTTTGTTTTTTGGGCTTTATTATGTGATGACCGGGTTGCATGGTATTCACGTTTTAGTCGGAATATTTTTGATAGCAGTTATGACTCGAATGACCAGAACGGGAAGAATAACCCGCGATAATTATGTTAGATTAGAAAACACCGGTTTGTACTGGCATTTAGTGGACATTATTTGGATTTTCCTCTTCCCGTTATTCTATCTGATTACATAAAGGATTTTAAATGGAAAAACACGATTATTATCACGAACACTCACATAGCTACGGAATTTATGTTTTAGTCTGGCTGGCACTCATGGCACTTACTGCTATTACTGTCGCGGTTGCAGGGATGGATATTGGAAAATTTACTGTCGCTACAGCGCTAATAATTGCTTCTTTCAAAGCTTATCTTGTTCTGACAATATTTATGCACCTTAGAAGTGAAACTAAAACCTTTTTAATTTTTGTTTTAGTTGCCCTGTTATTTTTAGGAATTTCATTTGTATTACTGTTTTCTGATTATTCTTTCCAGTAAGGGATTAAAGAATGTTTGATGATGTATCAAATTTTGTAAATTCAGTTGACGTAACATTTCTGTTTACTTTGATTGTTTCAGTATTCTTTCTTGTACTTATTACAATACTAATGATAGTATTTGTAATTAAGTATAACCGCAAGCGGAATCCAAAAGGGACCAATATACATGGTAACATGGCTTTGGAAATTACCTGGATTGTTATACCAACAATTTTAGTATTAGTAATGTTTTGGTTCGGATGGGAGGGATACTTGGAAACAGTGGATGTTCCTGAAAATGCTATACCAATAAGTGTAACCGCACAGATGTGGAAATGGAGCTTTGAATATGAAGATGGCAAAACTACTGATACATTGTATGTTCCTGTTAACCAACCTGTAAAATTGATCTTAAATTCAGTAGATGTTAATCATTCTTTCTTCATTCCAGCCTTTAGATTAAAAAAGGATGTCTTTCCAAACCGGGAACGTATTGCTTGGTTTCAAGCAA
>CBDUAV010000025.1:0-29629 GCA_965365225.1 uncultured Ignavibacteria bacterium
AAGGATCTTGGTTTTTCGCACTACGAGATTCTTCGCTTTGCTCAGAATGACAACATTAAATTACCTGGCTAATGTTTGCAGAAGTACAGACACTTCCTTTTCCCAGTTTAATTCTTCGGAAGCATTTTTACAGTTTTGTTTGAATTTGTTCTGCAGTTCAGAATCAATGGTGAGTTTTTTTAGCGCAGAAATTATAACCTCTTTTTCATCAGGATTTACTACAAATCCAACTTCAAATTTTTCAACAATCTCTTTCATTTGTGGAAGATTGCTCACTATTACAGGCACTTCTGCCATTATATATTCAAAGAGTTTATTAGGCAAAGCGTAGTAGTAGCTTATGCTTAAATTTTCTATCAAAGCTGTACCAACATTTGCAGCAGAAGTAACTTTCGGCAGCTCTTCCTGCGTTAGTTTTCCCATAAAGTAAACCTGGTCAACCAAATCCATTTTGGCAGCCAATTCCTTATAATAATTTTCAAAATCACCGCCACCAATAATTACAAATACATAGTCAGGTAATTCTTTTAAAACGTTATAGATTAATTCTATTCCCCTGCCTTTTAAAATTATTCCCTGGTAAAGAATTATTTTTTTAGTTTTATCTATTTGCAAATTTGAATGAAGATCAAAATGCATTGGAGATTTATAATAACGAGGTAAATTTCTAACTACAATTGTGTTTTTCAGGTTATACTTTTCTTTAATAAATTTTTCATCCATTTCACCAGTAACTATTACATAATCTGCTTTTTTAATGAAAAGCTTTTCAACCGATCTCCAGAATGACTGTTTGAATTTCTTATTCTTTAATCCTGCAAGATGTCCGAAGAGCTCCCGTGAATCATAATAAACTTTTACCCGCTTTATTTTTGCGAATATTACAACAAGAGGGAGTGTGTATATATCTTCTGCAAAGAAAATACTTGCACGGGATTTCATTAAGTTTAATATTAAATGCCAGATGAACTTAAAATAAAAGGATAGTGATACAAATCCCTTCTTCAATTTGAAAATTGAAATATTCCCGTAAGATTCTTTAAAATCCTTTGTAAGCCAATCAAATCCTAAAAACGAAACATCGTAGCCGTTAACTGATAGTGAATCGAATAAATTTTTACAGCGTGTATCGTAATTGATATTCCCGAGAAAAGTAATCAGGACTTTTTTTTGTGAGCTCATATTCTCTGGCTCTTAACGTATTATAATTTTTTTCGAAGTGTATTTCGCATTACTGTTTTTGCATCGAATTTTTCTTTAAAATCAATCAGGCTCATGCTCGGTGTCATCGGGTTATCAGCTTTTGTATCCTGCGAAACTCCTATATCGAGATACTTATAACCATTTTCTGAAGACCATTTAACAACTTCATACATAACCCGATGAATCGGTTTTAAATGCTCGAATTCATAACGAAGCATATTATAGAAGCAAAGTGTTATAGTATTGTTGCAGATAAAAACCGATGAACCTGCGATCGGTTTACCTTTGTAATAAACCATAAAAAGTTTTAGCCTGTCAGGAAGAAGTTCATTTAGTTTTAAGAGATCATCAAGCGAGTGAGTTGGTTTTACATCATGTCGTGCTTTGTTTTCAACTAAAATTGGATAAAACTCATCGTACCTTTCATTGATTTCAATTCTTATATCGGGATTCTTTAAAGATTTTCTGATGTTCCTTCGAACAGTCTGTTGAAACCTCGAGATTAAATCAACTTCAGGATCAAGTTTTATCGCACTTGAGATGTAATGCAAATCGTAATTGAAACCCTGCCATAGCATTGCAAAATCAAGATTTTCATTTTGATGTTTTTCATATACTCGGGGTGCAGAAGTTAAAAGAAATTCTTTTATGTCGACTTTTTTCCCGTACTCAAGCAGAGTTGAAACAATTTCCATAGCCTCAGCGAATTTTACATCTTTGGTTACAATTGAACCGTAACTTGCACCAATGGGTGATTCGTAAAGATCATCGATGCGTGAGCCGGGTAGAAGTGCAGTTATTTGCCCTTTATCTGCAAATATTAAATGGTTAAAATTAAATTTGCCAGGTGAGTGGTAATCAAAGAATTTTTGCATGTGGAAAATCGTACCATTGTTGGATTCAAGTACAAACTGATCCCATTTATCTTTCCAATTTTCAGAATATTCTACTATTTCCATCAAGTTTTATGCTGTTAGAAAATATCGAATGTAAATTTACAAAATACTTTTAAGGTATGAATGTAATTTTTATTGGGTGATTTTTTCATAAAAGACATAATTATGGAAAGCAGCGATTCTTTTATATTCATTCGAGTTAAGTATTGTAAAATCAGGAAAATTGTACTTCTGCATTTTAAGCTCATCAATATGCTTTTTATTATAAAGGATCCAATCACCCTCGCTTATTTTACCAAAGTTAAAGTCTTCACCTAAAATTCTTTCCGATTTGCTTTCAGTTTTATAGCTCCTGATTAAATCAACACTGTATTTGGTAAAATGGTCTGTAAAAACTTTCTTTTCCGGATTTTCTCTTAAATAAGCTTTTAAAGAAGTCAAATTACTTTTATCAAAAAAAGTTTCATAATGATGGCACATAATTAAGCTTCCAAGAGTATAGATGATTATTAATAAAAACGATATCCGATTTTTAAATTTTGATATAAATTGTGCAGACAGAATAATTATTGGCATAAGAACAGGGTAAATGTACCAGCTTCGCTGTAAATCGAGAGGTTTAAATTCAGTGAATGAAGTCGTGAATGCAATTAATAGGACAGCTAATCCGGTAAAGCAAAAGACAAGAAGCTTGTGTTCTTTCTTCTTTAAATGAATAAAACTCTGAATTGATGCAACGAGGGGCAGAAAAATATAAAACCTCCTAAGAAATACTGCTCTTCCATTTATTAGAACTATCTGATCAAAAAGATTTCTAAAATAATTTTTTGAGCCGCTCACCTTTTGAGCTGTGAAAGGGAAAAAATCATAGAAGCTGTACTGGTAATTTAGCGAGGTAATCGTTAAGCGGTAGAAAAAATCATTGTGAAGTAAAAGGTAAATGAAACCTTCCATTAAAACATTTAGAACAATGAATAAGATCCCAATAATAATTTGAATGTTAATTTGTTTTTGTCTTATAAGAAAATAAGTAAATAAGATTACAAGCAGAATAAGTATGTAATAGATATTTTCTTTAAACTGCATGGAAAGAAAAAATGCTGATCCACCCAGCCATGCTATTTTCGTATTTTTTTGATAAAATGATTTCAGTAGAAAATAGATGCCAAGATTAATAAAAAATACATTTATTAAGTCGGGAAAATTCATAGTTGCAAAGACAACATCAGTAGGAAATAGAGACATTAAAAATAATGCCGTAAGTGATATCCTCTTATCTCTTGTGATCAGGAGTGCGATAATGTAAATAAGAATTAAATTTAAAATTGAAATAAAAAAAGGAAATACAATAGTTGCTGTTTCATTCGTTCCAAGAATCATCATAAAGAACGAAGTTAAAGCAATGAAACCAACTCTCAGTGGAAATACCGGATATCCCAGATAGTCCTGCGTAAAATCGCCATTTAAAAGGCTATAACTCAGGTAAGAATAATAAGCATCATCTGAAAAAACGTGCTCGATTTGAAAATAAAATCTTAAAGCCATTCCAAATAATATAATTGCCCAGAACCAAAACGATTTGAACCAGAGAATGTTGTTATTTTCGGTTATATTAGACTTCTGAGTCATTAAGAATTTTTATTTAATATTCGTTTAAATCGATCAAAATTAATTACTTAATCTTCATACAATATAAATAAATAATATAATTTGTCGTCTGAAACTAAAAAGCAAAAAGTTTTAATTGCACCCAATAGCTTTAAAGAATGTGCAGATTCAGTAACAATTGCAAACCTATTTAAAGAAAACCTAAATGCAATTCCTGATACTGAATTGATAGTTAAACCAATTTCCGATGGTGGGGATGGATTTATAAGAGTGTGCAAATTTTATTTTGGGGGAGAGATTTTAAAGTATGAAATATCAACTGCTTATAATCAATTACTTTTGGAATGTCCTATACTTTATGTAGCGGAGAATAAAACAATTTATATGGAAACAGCAGAAATACTCGGGTTAAAAGTTGTTCCGAATAAATTTAGAAATCCACTTAAATTATCTTCTAAAGGAATAGGGGAGTTATTGCTTAAAATCATCAATGATTCAAAATCTGGTAAAATTTCAGTCGATAAAATCTATTTAGGTGTTGGAGGGACAGCAACAATTGATATGGGATTAGGAATGATGAGTAAATTCGGGTTAAAATTGTATGATGATAATGGCTGTGAGTTATCTGTGCTCCCGGAGAATTTCAATCAAGTTATAGAAATTAAATGGAATAAAATAGATCTTCCTTTCGACATCATTCCTATTGCAGATGTTGCTAATCAACTAACTGGTGAAGATGGCGGAGTAATGGTTTATGGTAAGCAAAAAGGAGCAATTGCAAAAGATCTTGTTGATATTGATTTTGGTTTCAGCAATATTATTAACTTATTAAAAAATAAGAAATTAGTAAAATCACTTGAATTTTTATCTGGTGCAGGAGGTGGCATCCCAGCTTCATTTCAAATATTCTTTGATTCGTACTGTAAATCTTCATACGAGTTTGTACTTAACGATTTAAAGTTAGATTATCGATTCAATAAATTTGATTATCTTATTACCGGGGAGGGAGCATTCGACAGGCAGACGTTGTTTGGAAAGGGAGCAGGTCTATTAATGATGTATTACGCGAACAAAGTAAGAAGAATATTTCTTGTATGTGGAAAAATCGATGTCGGAATTAAAGAATTTCTACCCCAAAATGCGGTACCTATCGAATTACTCAGCTATTTTGAAGATAAAGATCAATCGATAAAAAATTACCGTTTTGGAATAAATAAAGCTTGCGGCGAAATAGGTAAACAGATTCAGTTTTAGAATTTTATCACGTTTGAAAAAATTGGTAAATTAAGTCCAATTATACGATTAATTGTAACTTGATCCTTTTAAAATATGAAGCAGTATCTTGAACTAATAAAAAAGGTTATTGATAGCGGAGTGCGAAAGCAAACCAGAACTGGTGTGGATACAATATCCTATTTCGGTGCTTTTTATAAAGTTGATCTGACTGAAGGTTTTCCTCTATTAACGACAAAAAAGATGCATTGGAACTCGATTTTATACGAAGTACTCTGGTATCTTTCCGGTGAAAATCATATTAGAAATTTACGCAAGCACACAAAAATCTGGGATGCATGGGCTGATGAAAATGGGAATCTTGAAACAGCTTATGGCTACTACTGGCGTCATTTTCCAAGTGCCCAAAAAAACAAAAATGGTGAATGGATTGTTCGTGAAGTAGATCAAATAAAATATGTGATTGAAGAAATAGGAAGAAATCCGAACAGCAGGCGCTTAGTTGTAAATGCCTGGGAACCCGGGAATGCTACTAAAAGCAAATTACCACCCTGCCATTACTCATTTGTGTTTAATGTGACTGATAAAAAACTGAATTGCCACTTAACACAGCGATCTGGTGATATTGCACTAGGTATACCATTTAATCTTGCGGCTTATTCTCTTTTAACTCAAGTGATAGCGCAGCAGACTGGTCTGGAAGTCGGACAGTTTGCTCACACTATTGTTGATGCACACGTTTATGTCGGGGATAAGGGAACGGAAATGGAAAAGTACGATCACCTGGAAGGGTTAAAGGAACAACTCAAACGTGAGCCGCTTCCACTTCCGCAGTTAAAAATTGCAAGCAAACCGATTGATGAATTATTATTTGAAGATTTTGAGCTTATAAATTATCGACATCATGAAAAGATAAAATTTGAGGTTGCAGTTTGAAAATTATTATTATTGCTGCAATTGCAAAGAACGGTGTGATCGGCAGAATAAATGGTGAAATGCCCTGGCACATCAAAGAGGAATTTCAGCACTTTAAAGATACCACCATGGGTTCGGCAATAATTATGGGCAGAAAAACTTTTGAAACGCTTGGCAAGCCATTAAAAGGAAGAGAAAATATCATTATTACAAAAAATGAAAACTTCTGGGTAAAATTTGCTGACGTAAAAATCTTTCATTCTTTGGATGAAAGCGTCAATTATTGTGGGAGCAAAGAGTACGAAAGGATATTTATAATAGGCGGTGGAGAGGTTTATAGGCAAGCAATTCCTAAAGCTGACGAACTAATTTTATCTCATTTAAAATTTGATGCGGAAGGGGAAATTAAATTTCCGGAAATAGACTATCAGGATTGGAAAATGGTCTCGACTGAAGAGAGAGAACAATTTGAAATTATAAAATACACCAGGATAGATGGCAAACCTAATTAAAATATTACCTGAGAATATTTCCAGCAAAATTGCGGCTGGCGAAGTAGTACAACGACCGGAGTCGGTTGTAAAGGAACTTTTGGAAAATGCAATTGACGCTAATGCCAAAAACATTGAAGTGGTGGTAAAACGTGCCGGTAAAAATTTGATCCAGGTTTGCGACGATGGTACCGGCATGGGTGAAGCTGATTTAAAGTTGTGTATTCAAAAACATGCTACCAGTAAAATAGTTGCATTTGAAGATCTTGAAGCTATTAAAACTCTTGGCTTTAGAGGGGAAGCATTAAGCTCAATAGCAGCCGTGAGCCAGCTGGAAATAAAAAGCGAAACAAGGGACGACGAAATTGGAACTTCAGTTAAGAATGATACAAACGGAAGCTTTGCTCTTGAAAAAGGTTCGTTTCAAAAAGGGACCTGTGTTACTGTAAAAAATCTTTTTTATAATGTACCTGCCAGGAGAAAATTTCTTAAAACAGATGCGACAGAATTGAAACACATCATAGATACGTTTAACCGATTAGCACTAAGTAATCCACATCTGTCCTTTAAATTTTATAACGGCGTAGATCTTGTCTATGACTATAGACGTTCGAATCTGGAAGAACGCATAAAACAGGTTTTTTCTGAAAATATTATTGATGCTTTAATTCCGGTTGAAGAAAAAACAGAATTTATAAATGTTCATGGTTATGCTGGCAAACCGAGCCTTCTTAAAAAAAGCAGAGGCGATCAATATTTATTTCTTAATTCAAGATTTATTTTAAACAAGAATATTAATCACGCCGTTTTTAGCGCTTACGAAAATATTCTTGAAAAAGGTGATTACCCATTCTTTGTTCTTTTTTTAGAAGTAGATCCTGAAAGAATTGATATAAATATACATCCATCCAAACTCGAGGCGAAATTTGACGATGAAAGAGACATTTACCATTTTGTACTTGCAGTTATAAAGAAGACGCTTGGCTCGTACGATCTTGTACCTTCGATGGTTTTTAATGAAACTGATTTGCCTGAAGAAAAATTGATGACAAACAGGTTTCACCAATCTGATAAAAATGATTTTAGCGACCGACCACTCTCCAAGTCTTACAAACCTGAAATTAAAAACTTTTCTAATGAAGAAATTGATTTGTTATTTAGAAGCGTTACTGATGATGCGATAACGAAATCACCCGATGAAGAAGTTGAACATCCATTTGAAAAAGTCGAGCTACGTACCGAAATTCATCATAGAATTTCGACGACACTGAAAACAACCGAGGCAGAAGTTTCACCCTTTATTATCCAGCTTCACAATAAGTACATTCTTTCACAAATAAAATCAGGATTGATGATAATTGATCAACATGTTGCTCATGAAAGAATTTTATATGAAAAAGCTTTAATCAGACTTGATACAAACATTCCTTTTTCTCAGCAATTACTTTTTCCAAAAAAACTGAAACTGGATCCGTCAAGAATTGAATTGCTGAAAGAGTTGAGTGAGTATTTATCAAGAATTGGTTTTCAACTTAAATTTAAATCTAAGGATAATGTTGTTATTGAGGGTGTTCCTGATGATGTAAAAAAAGGAACGGAAGAAAAGGTGCTGGTTGAAATTCTAGAGGAGTACGTTGCAAATCAAAGTGAGAAAAAAATGGAAGAAAAAGATAACATTGCAAAATCGTACTCTTGTAAGACTGCAATTAAAGCAGGAGATAGTTTAGATGAAAAGGAAATGCGTTTATTGATTGACAAATTGTTTGCAACATCAATGCCGTATGTTTGTCCGCATGGCAGACCAATTGTTATTAAAATTACCCTTGACGAATTTGACAAAAGATTCGGCAGGACATAAATTACCTTTAAATTGAACTTTAAAGTTTTAAGAATTAAACTAGTAAAAGGATTTTAATATGGT
Source organism: uncultured Ignavibacteria bacterium (assembly GCA_965365225.1). GTDB lineage: Bacteria > Bacteroidota > Ignavibacteria > Ignavibacteriales > Ignavibacteriaceae > IGN2. Next base: position 8,268 of record CBDUAV010000025.1, read on the forward strand.
TGATAAAGAATACCTGAATAAAAGAGCAGAGTATGATGCAAAAGCTAAAGAACTAAAAACAACCGGAATGAAATTTACATCTATCAGCGGAGAGAAAGTTGAGGTTCTGTATGGCCCTGATGATATTGAAAATATTAATTATCTGAGTGAGATTGGATTTCCCGGTGAATATCCGTTTACAAGAGGTATTCATCCAAACAGTTACAGAGGCAAAATCTGGACGATGCGCCAGTTTGCTGGCTTCGGAACCCCAGAAGACACAAACGAAAGATATCACTATCTATTGAAAAGAGGTCAAACTGGCTTGTCCGTGGCGTACGATCTGCCAACTTTAATGGGATGGGATGCCGATTCTCCTTTTAGTGAAGGTGAAGTCGGAATTTGTGGCGTTGCTGTTTCTTCAATTAAAGATATGGAAGTACTTTTTAATAAAATTCCACTTGATAAAGTTTCAACTTCGATGACAATAAATTCACCTGCCGCAATGATTTTTGCTTTTTATCTTGCGGTAGCACAGGAGCAGGGAGTAGATTTAAAGAACTTACGCGGTACACTTCAAAATGATATATTAAAAGAATACATAGCACAAAAAGAATATATTTATCCACCCAAACCCTCAATGAGAATTATAACAGATATGATTGAATACTGCACAAACGAAGTTCCGCAATGGAATCCTGTATCCGTAAGCGGATATCATATTCGCGAAGCAGGTTCGACTGCTGTGCAGGAACTTGCTTATACACTTGCGGATGGTTTTGCGTATATAGAAGCCTGCATCGAAAGAGGATTGGATGTGGATGCTTTTGCACCCCGTATTTCTTTTTTCTTCAATTCCCACTTAGATTTTTTTGAAGAGATAGCAAAATACCGTGCAGCAAGAAAAATATATGCGAAAAGAATGAAAGAAAGATACGGTGCAAAAAATCCGCGTTCGTGGTGGCTTAGGTTTCATACTCAAACCGCCGGATGTACATTAACTGCACAACAACCTGAAAACAATATTGTACGAACTGCCTTCCAGGCGCTTGCCGGAGTTTTGGGTGGAACGCAGTCGCTACATACGAATTCAATGGATGAAACGCTTGCTCTGCCAAGCGAAAAGGCAGTTAAAATTGCACTCAGGACACAACAGCTAATTGCATACGAAACGGGCGTAATTAACTCAGTTGATCCGCTCGGCGGTAGTTATTATGTGGAATCTTTAACTGATAAAATGGAAAGAGAAGCAAATAAAATTTTTGATCAGGTGGACGCAATTGGTGGTGTAATTCCTGCGATCGAAGTTGGATATTTTCAAAAAGAAATAGCAGATGCTGCTTACCGTTACCAAAAAGAAGTTGAAAAGAAAGAAAAAATAATAGTTGGTGTAAATGATTTTATTGAAGAGGACGAAAAAATTGAAATTCCATTGCTGACTATTTCACCCGAAGTGGAAATTGCTCAAAAGAAAAGGTTAGCAGATTTAAAACAGAGCAGAGATGAGAGAGCAGTGGCTGAATCGCGGGCTGAAATAAAATCTGCTGCAGAAAATGGAAATAATTTAATGCCCGTATTTGTAAAAGCTGCACACAATAAAGTTACATTGGGCGAAATGGTCGGTGAGCTGAAGGAAATTTTCGGAACTTACGAAGAAATTGCAGTCTTTTAATGGTACTTAAATATCTCCAATTAATTCGAGTTCACCAGTGGGTTAAAAACATTTTTGTTTTTGTCCCGATATTGTTTTCTCTACATATTTTTGAAGAAGATTATCTGCTAACAACAATTTTTGCATTTTTTGTTTTTTGTTTGGCATCGAGTGCAATATATGTTATTAACGATCTTGTAGATATTGATGCCGATCGTTCACATCCTTTAAAGAAAAACCGACCATTGCCCTCAGGTGCAATTAGTAAATCGGCAGCATTGATTACTGCAATTGTACTTTTAATTATAGTCACCTGGCTGATCTTCTATTTTAATTATGAATTTATTCTTACCGTAGTTTCGTTTATCATATTAAATGTTCTTTACTCTTTATTATTAAAGAATATTGTAATACTGGATATCTTTTCAATTGCTGCGGGATTTGCATTAAGAGTACTCGCAGGTGCATTTGTAATACAGGTCCCGATTTCGAGTTGGCTGTTGCTAACAACAATGTTTATCTCTTTATTTTTAGGTGTAATGAAAAGGCATTCTGAGCTATCTATACTTTCAGCGGAAAATAATACATCGAGCCGTAAAGTTCTTGCACAGTACTCGTTGAATTTTGCAGATCAAATTGCAACAGTAGCAGCTGCAGGCGTTATCATCTGTTATGCGCTCTACAGCGTCGCACCTCGAACCATTTCTGTTTTCAATACTGAGGGATTAATTTACACAACACCATTTGTTGTCTTCGGAATTTTCAGGTATATGTATTTAGAATATATGAGCAAAAAGGGTGAAAATACTACACGCATTATGGCAACTGATATTCCAATGATTGTGACTGTTGTTCTGTATATTGTTACTACCGTTTTAATCGTCTATAAAATTTTGTAGAAATGGATATAGAACTTATATACTTATTTATACTTTTAGTAATGAGTGGGTTCTTTTCAGGAACCGAGCTGGCGTACGTTGTTGCTAATAAACTTAAAATAGAAGTACGAGCACGCAAGAAAAACCTTGCAGCTTTACATGCTCAATATTTCGTCGAGCACCCCCAAGCTTTTTTTTCAACTATATTGATTGGTAATAATATTGTAAATATTGCACTGGCATCTTTGAGTGCAGTCTTTTTTGTTACACTTTTTGGATGGGGAGAGCTTACAATCTTAATTGTTTCGAGTGCTATTATTTTAATCTTTGGTGAAATTATTCCGAAATACTTTTCACGTGAGCTTGCCGATAGAGTCATTTTAGTTTCTGCAATTCCCTTGAGATTTTTTAAGTACCTTATATATCCTTTCGTTTTACTTGCTTCTACGTTTTCTGAAAAATTAACAAGAGCTGCAAGCCAGAAATCAGATAATATCAGCCATCTCTTTGATAGAGAAGATGTAAAAGGATTAGTTAAAGAAAGTGAAACGGTTGGAATGGTTGATAAAAAGTACAGCACGCTTATTAGCAGGGTTTTTGAACTTGGCGAACAGAGAGTTTATGAAGCAATGACGCCGAGAATTGATATTGTAGGTGTGGAAATATCTAAAAGCATATCGGAACTCGTTTCCACTTTTATTGAATCAGGATTTTCAAAAATTCCTGTTTTTGAAGAAAACCTTGATAACATAAAAGGCATTGCACTTGCAAAAGATTTGTTCAGCCGACCAAAAACCATAAAAGAAATATTGAGAGAAGTTAGTTTTATTCCCGAAACGAAAAAAAGTTTTGAAGTGATGAATGAATTTCTCGATAAAAAAATTTCAATAGCCATTGTAGTTGATGAACATGGTGGAACAGCAGGAATTGTGACAATGGAAGATATTTTAGAAGAGCTGTTCGGTGAAATTAAAGATGAGTTTGATGTTGATGAAAATATTTGTAGAAAAATTGCAGCCAACACTTTTATAATTAGCGGTAAAATTGAAATTGATCACTTGAATGAAAAATATGATTTAAATATTGAACAAGGTGATTATGAAACACTCGCAGGTTACATTTTAACTAAACTTGGCAGAATTCCTGAGCAGGGTGAAACAATTAAAGTAGATAACTTTACAATACTTATTGCCCGTTCTTCAAAACAAAAAGTAGATACCGTTAAACTAATAGTTAATCCCATTTCTCTTTAGTGAATAATCAAAAAATAATTTTATTTGATGGAATTTGTAATTTCTGCAATTTCTGGGTCAATTTTATAATTGATCGGGACAAAAAAGATGATTTCAAATTTGCTGCATTACAATCGGATAATGGGCAGAAGCTTTTAGAAACATTTGAGATTGATAAAATCGCTTTTGATTCTTTTGTTTTTATTGACGGTGAAAAAGTGTACACTAAATCTACCGCGGCGTTTAAAATCTGTAAAAGCTTAAAAGGAATCTGGAAATATTTTTATTTTTTGATTTTCATCCCAAAACCAATCCGGGATTTTATTTACACAATAGTTGCAAAGAACAGGTATAAGTATTTTGGGAAGCGTGATGCCTGCAGATTACCAACTGAGCAGGAAAGGGTAAAGTTTTTATTATAAAAGCTGGATAAAATCCTTTGCCCCTTCATTTCAATTAGTTTAAATTTAGTTACTTTAAATTCCAATAATTTCCAGCCGAATAGATTTGCTCAAATTTTCAGTTACTGCAAAAGATAAAAACTCAAAAGCACGTGCAGGCTTTTTTGAAACTGATCATGGTAAAATTGAAACTCCAGCTTTTATGCCCGTAGGTACTCAGGGAACTGTAAAAGCTGTTAACCAGCACTATCTTAAAGAAGAAATTAAAGCCCAAATTGTTCTCTCTAACACATACCATCTTTATTTAAGACCTGGAACTGAAGTGCTTGAAAAAGCCGGTGGTTTGCACAACTTTATGAATTGGAATGGACCGATATTAACTGACAGCGGCGGCTACCAGGTTTACAGTTTATCCAATTTGAGAAAATTAAAAGAAGACGGTGTTGAATTCAGATCTCACTTGGATGGCTCATCACATTTTTTTTCACCTGAGAAAGTAATTAAGATTCAGCGAAGCATTGGTTCCGATATTATGATGGTCTTAGATGAGTGTACACCTTACCCATGCAATTACGACTATGCAAAAAAATCAACTGAACTTACACGCAAATGGGCTTCATTGAACAAGGAAGCATTTGAAAAATCATCACCACTATACAATTACAATCAATTTTTATTTGGAATAATTCAAGGCAGCATCTATAAGGATTTAAGAGAACAATCGGCAGGGGATCTGGTAAAATTAGATTTTGATGGTTATGCGATTGGCGGTCTGGCAGTTGGTGAACCAGCTGAGGAAATGTATGATATTACGAATTTCACAACTGATTTAATGCCTGAGGAGAAACCACGCTATTTAATGGGAGTCGGAAGACCTGAAAATATTTTAGAATCAATCGAGCATGGAATTGATATGTTCGATTGCGTGATGCCAACGCGGAATGCAAGACATGCAGTTATGTTTACATCAGAAGGTGTATTAAGTTTAAGAAACTCGCAATTTAAGGATGATTTTAGCAAACTCGATGAAAATTGTAATTGTTATACGTGCAGTAATTATTCAAGAGCCTATTTAAGGCATCTTTTTAACGCTGGCGAATTGTTAGCTTATCAGCTTGCAACTATTCATAATTTGTATTTTTATATTTGGCTTGTTAAAGAAGCCCATGTGAAAATAATTGAGGGTACATTTAAAGTTTGGAAAGAAAAAATAGTTAAATTGGTATGCAAAAAAAAATCATTGGAGGAATAATTGGAACTATTATTTGCTATGGCTCCGTCTGGCGGAGAAGGCGGAGGAAGTGGATTAGTAAGCACACTAATAATGTTTGGTGCTATTTTTTTAATCTTCTACTTTATGATAATCAGACCGCAGCAGAAAAGATCTAAAGAAAGAGAAAAAATGCTTTCGAATTTAGAAAAAGGTGATAAAGTTGTAACAAGCGGCGGCATTCATGGAATAATTGCAGGATTGGAAGAAAAAACAGCACTGGTTCAGATAAGTGATAATTTAAAAGTAAAAGTAGAACGTTCTGCAATTACAACCGTACTTGCAAAAAAGAGCGAATAAATTTTATTTCTTTAATCTCGATGGAACCTGCCTACTGGCAGGCAGATTAAACCTCTTTAGATAGTTATGCAAATTTAAATTAACAATTAGGTTTGATAAAAAAATTGAAAACCATTTTAATTTCTATTTTATTTTTAAATATCTGTACTCCATTACTTTTTGCACAGCAAAAAGTTTATGTCGCTTATATTGATGGTGAAATTGATCTTGGGCTTGCACCTTATATAAGTAGAGTTATTGCTGATGCAGAAGAAAATGAAGCTGCAGCTATTATTTTTAAAATAAATACTTTCGGCGGAAGAGTAGACGCTGCAACACAGATAAAAGATGCAATAATGGGTACTGATCGTTTTACAATTGCATTTATTAATAACAGGGCAATTTCTGCGGGCGCGTTAATTGCCATATCCTGCGGAAAAATTATAATGGTCACAGGCAGCTCAATCGGCGCTGCAACTGTAGTTGATCAGACAGGTGAGAAAGTAGGAGAGAAGTATCAATCCTACATGCGCTCTGAAATGCGATCAACTGCTGAAAAAAATGGCAGAAGAACTGATATTGCAGAAGGAATGGTAGATGAAAGAATTATAATTCCGGGTTTAGTTGATTCTACTCAGCTGATTACTTTAACTTCAATTGAAGCTTACGAATATGGAATTGCTGACACTATTCTAAATAACATTGATGAAGTACTTGCTTATTTTAATTTGGAAGATTTTGAAACTGTAGCCCAAACTTCTAACTGGGCTGAAGATGTAGTTAGATTTTTAAATAACCCGATTATTTCTTCCATCTTAATTATGATTGGCTTCTTCGGTTTACTTGCAGAAATTAAATCTCCAGGATGGGGATTACCTGGTACGGCTGCATTGATTGCACTTACACTCTTTTTTGGCTCAGCATACATTTTACAGCTTGCCTCCATCATTGAAATTTTGCTCTTTGTTATTGGACTTGGATTAATTTTGCTTGAAGTTTTTGTAATTCCTGGATTTGGTGTTGCCGGTATTAGTGGGATAATTTTAATTATTGCTTCTTTATTTCTTTCGATGGTCGGCGAAGATCCATTTTTAGATATGCATGCTGTTTCAATGGCAATAATTCAACTATCGGTTGCTCTTTTACTTTCATTAGTTTTCATTTTTCTGCTTGCGAAATATCTTCCAAAATCCAACATCTTCAAAAAATTTGTTCTATCTGAAGAAGAAAGGTCCATTGCAGGCTACACTTCGCGTAAAGATGCAAAAGAATTTTTGGGAGCTAAAGGTGTCTCGCTTACAACCTTACGTCCAGCCGGTACTGCAGAAATAAATGGTAAAAGAGTAGATGTTGTTACAGATTCTGAATACATTGAAAAAGGTAAGAACATAGAAGTAATTGAAGTAGATGGCATGCGGATTGTTGTCCGTGAAATAAAAAATTGATCTAATCAGGATAAAGAAGGATGAGATAATTCATCCTTTCACTTTACAACAACTCCAACACGTTTACGTTAGTAACTATTTCTCTTGTATTTCCTTTTTGCATTCCCTGGGGAGTGGGCATTTCAACAGTAAATGCAGTTTCCATTCGTGTTTCGGTTCTGCTTTTTTGTATCAAACCTTTATCAAGATTAAAATAAATCTTACCGATAGCAGATGAAATAGGTTTTTGAAACTGGTAATTCACGCTACCTTCGCTGTAAGTTGATTCACCGGTAATTTCTGTTTCAACCGTACCATCAATTACAACAACTTTTTGATCTTCAAACAACTCGAGCTTGCCAATTTTATATAAATTTTTGTAATCAATATTAAAAGTTAAAATTGGAATTGACTGCCTCTTGTATGTCCACGTAGAATCTTTTGCTACTTTATGCTGTGGAACCTGGCGTATGATTTGCGCTATAAGCGGTTTGATTACTCTTTCGGACAAATCTTGTTTAAAAACTGCTTTATCTTCTGTTTTAACTGAATCTTGTAATCCTCTTAAATTCAGATACGAATTTAATATTTTATCTGTTTTATAAATATCAATCAGCTCACCAAACTTATTTACCCGGATGTTAAAAGGATTATTTATAAAAGATTCGTGCTCGGCAAATTGCTGCTGATCAATTGAGTCGAGTTTTGTTCCGGACTGATAGGAAATCTCTTTAGCCATTCCGCTTGCTTTAAGATTAATCGAATTCACCGTACACTGAATTTCGGAAATTTCATCTTCATCAATTGAAATAGTTTTGAAATTTAGTAGATATATAAGAGTCTGCTCTATTGAAGAATCCATAATCGTATCGGCTTCCATATGCTGCTTATTAGACGAGAAAACACTCATCCTGTATTTAAATGTTTCTCCAGGGTTAAACTTGTAGTTAATTGTAAATGATTGATCGTCTTCTTCTGTATTCAACGCTGTAGTTTGTAAAGAAGTGCTATCGAATGTGGAGCCAAGCTCTTCTATGCTTCTTTCTTCAGTTTCGGTTTTATTATTACAGGCAATAGTGAAAACTAAAAATGAGATTACTAAAAAAATAAGTTTAATCATTATTCTCCTTAATAAAGTAAATACTTTTCTCTAATTGATTTAAATTTATTTAATTCTTCCTGCCAGGAATTTATAATAAAATCAGGTGTATTGTCATTTAAGATTAATTTTCTAATCTGATCTGTTCCCGCTAACAAATCAAAATGCTCGCTATTAAACTCAAATTGATCTGGGTACAATTTATATAAAGCATATATAAGTTTAACTCCAAAACTTACAGCATCAAATTTCGTTTCATCTTTTACTTCGATTGATATTCCGTTACACAATTCATTTTCATATTTAGGATTTTCTGCTTCTCCTTTAATGCTTTTAGGGGTAAATGAAACTGGATAGATTTCAAAGGAATCATCTATAAATTCATTCATTTCAATCGATAAATCTTCAGCTCTAACAAAAGGGGCACCTATTTGAAGAAATGGTTCTTTTGTTCCTCTGCCTTCTGAAACATTTGTCCCTTCCAATAAACAAGTTCCAGGGTAAACTATTGATGTTAGCAAGCTTGTAATATTAGGTGAGGGAGCAATCCATTCGATTCCAGTTTCATTCCAGCTCATATTTCTATTCCAGTATTTCATTTTAAACACTTTAAAATCATAACTGGAATTTGCGTTTAAAATTAATTCTTTAAAATAAAATTTAGCAAGTTCTCCAGTTGTCAATCCATAGATTATTGGAATCTCAGTTAATCCTAAAAATGATTTCAAATTATTTTTAAGAACCGGACCAACGATTTTTAATCCGCCATTCGGATTCGGTCTATCCAGCACGATCATTGGAATATTGTTTTCAACTGCAGACTCCAAAACATAGTAAAGAGTTGAAACATAAGTATAAAAGCGCACACCTATGTCCTGGATGTCATAAATAATCAAGTCCAGATTTTCCAGCATTTCTTTAGCTGGTTTTTTTACCTTTCCATGAAGCGAGTATAGTTTAATGTCTCTTATTTTAGAATCGGAAATCATTTTTCCTCTTTCGAGGTTACCGTAGAAGCCATGTTCTGGTGAAAAGACTACAATTATATTAATGTGCAACGAGAGCAGTGTATCTAGAATATGAGTTCCGTTTGATAAAAGAGAAGTGTGATTTACAACTAATCCAACTTTTTTATCGTATAAAAAATCCAAATGCTCATCAATTAAAGCATCCGCACCAAGTTTGAATTTTGTTTCAACTTTTTCGGATTGCTGACAGTTTACAAGTGAAGAACTGATAATCAGTAAAGTAAGAAAATATTTTAATTTGATTATCAAACTGAGTAGTTATTTAGTAGCTGATCCGTAGAAAAAAAATGGGCAATTTCTTTTAAAGCATTTTCATCAGAATCTGAGCCATGCACTGCATTATGCTGAATATCAACTGCGTATAATTTTCTTACAGTTCCTTCATCGGCTTTTGCAGGATCGGTTGCACCGATCAATTTTCTGTAATCTTCAACTGCATTTTCTTTTTCAAGTGCAATTGGAATGCAAGGTCCGGATGTCATATATTCAACTAATTCATTGAAAAAAAATCTTTCTTTGTGAACAGTGTAAAAACCTTCTGCAGACGATTTTGTTAGATGAACCATTTTCATAGCTTTAATTTTAAATCCTGCTTCAATGATCATTGCAATAATTTTTCCGGAATAACCTTTCTCAACTGCATCTGGTTTAATAATAGCTAATGTTTTGTTGCTCAAAATTATCTCCTTGAAAATTTATTTTATTAAAATACAAGCCCGCTCAAACGGGCTTTGTATATATTGTGTGTGATATTTTAAGTAATCTTATTTTTTCTTTTTCTTCTTGCCGGAAGATTTTTTCTTTTCTTTCTTTTTCTTTGATGAGGCTTTTTTTGCAATTGCTTTAACTGTTTTTTTCTTTTTAGATAATTTTTTCTTTTTACCTTTTGTTAAAACTTTAAGCATCGTGCTCCCAATTTCAGCAGGATTTTCTACCACCAGAATTCCAGCCTTTTTCATAACTGACATTTTTTCTGCAGCGGTTCCTTTTCCACCGGAAATAATAGCACCTGCGTGACCCATTCTTCTGCCGGGAGGAGCAGTTCTGCCTGCAATAAATCCAACAACTGGTTTTTTAACATTCCTTTTTATAAATGCAGCCGCTTCTTCTTCTGCACTGCCACCGATTTCACCAATCATTACTATTCCTTCGGTATCAGGATCTTCATTAAATAAATTTATAATATCTGTAAATCCTGATCCAATAACCGGATCGCCGCCAATCCCAACTGCAGTTGATTGTCCTAAACCTGCATCCACCAATTGTTTTACTGCTTCGTAAGTAAGAGTTCCACTTCGCGAAACAACTCCAATCTTTCCTTTTTTATGAACAAAGCCGGGCATAATTCCTACTTTTGCTTTACCCGGTGAAATAACTCCCGGGCAATTTGGACCGACGAGTGTAACATCTTTGTTTTTCATCGAATTGTAAACTTTTATCATATCCGTAGCAGGAATTCCTTCAGTAATGCAAATAATAACTTTTATCCCAGCATTAGCGGCTTCTAGAATTGCATCGGCAGCAAAAGCCGGCGGAACAAAAATTACAGATGTGTTAGCTTTTTTCTCTTTTACTGCTTCTGCAACTGTGTTAAACACCGGAACACCGTTAAAGTCCTGACCGCCTTTCCCGGGTGTAACTCCTGCAACAACTTTAGTTCCGTATTCAATCATTTGCTCGGTATGGAATGAACCTTCACCGCCTGTAATACCCTGCACAACAAGACGGGTTTTTTTATCTACCAGAATACTCATATTTGTTTTCCCTGATTTGAAGAAGAGAATGAAATTTTAATTAACAAATTTAATGAAATAGAATTTAATATCATTCTTTGGGATGTTGAATAGAACTGTGGATTTTTAAATAGTAAAACTTGTAAGACGGTTAAAAGTATTTTTGAAATTAACTTAATTAGTGGTTGATTAACTGCCACAAACCTGCCTGCGGCAGAAAAGTTCAATAATTAAATTCGTACACCTAACTTTTTTTCTCGTCTATTTTTTTTGATTCTGAATCAGATGTTTTTATTTCATCTTCTACATCTTTTAATCCTCTTTTAAACTCACTCATCCCTTTTCCAATTCCGCGTGCAAGTTCTGGTATTTTTTTTGCACCAAAAAGAATTAGAATTACAAGCAGGATTAAAATTATCTCGCCCGCACCTAAATTTCCAAACATAATTTCACCTCTTAATTTAAAATATAATTTGCAAGTGATTTAAAGATTAAACTGCCGTCTGTTTTACCTAATACCGGATCGCTGCTTCTTTCAGGATGCGGCATCATCCCAAAGACATTTCCATTTTTATTAATTATACCTGCAATATTTAATACTGATCCGTTCGGATTAAACTCATCATCAATTTTGCCTTCATGCGAACAATATTTAAAAACTATTTGATGATTATCCTGCAGTGATTTAAGTGTATCCTCGTCTGCAAAATAATTTCCATCGCCATGCGCAATTGGAATCTTCAATAGATTCTTGTCATTGATACCTTTTGTAAATGCAGTTTGTTTATTTTCAACAGAAAGATAAACATCTTTACACACAAAGTTAAGCGATTCATTTTTTACCATAATTCCTGGCAGCAATCCTGCTTCGAGTAATATCTGGAATCCATTGCAAATTCCAAAAACGTAACCTCCTTTGGTTGCGAAACGTATAACTTCATTCATTATTGGCGAAAACTTGGCAATAGAACCAGTTCTTAAATAATCTCCGTAAGAAAATCCACCTGGCAAAATAATAACATCGCAATCATCAATATCAGTCTGTTTGTGCCACAGAAAAACCACATTAGATTTAAGAATTTTCTTAAGTGCGTAGTAAGTATCGTGATCACAGTTGGAACCGGGAAAAACTACAACACCGAATTTCGGATTACTTTTCATTTAACTTCTTCTAAAGTAAATTCAAAATCCTCCATAATAGGATTGGCTAATAGTTTTTTGCAGTAATCGTTAACTTCGTTTTCTGCAGACTTTTTATCATTGGTATCAACTTCAAATTCTATGTATTTATCAATCCTGGTATTTTTAATATTGCTTAAACCTAAATTTTTAGCTCCAATTTCCGCAGCTTTTCCCTGCGGATCGAGAATAGTTGGTCTTCGTTTAATAAGTACTTTTGCTTTAAACAATTTACTTTCCGGTTTAAATTTTATTTTTTCTAAATGATAATATTATATGATAAAGATGTCTTAAAATACCAATCAGTATCATGGAAACAAATATAAGAAAGATGCCTCGCTTGTACATAAAAATTATAAGTATTGCTGATGCAATTATAAAAAGAAAATGATACGGTTTTTCCTTTAAACTCTTCAATGAGAATTTAGGAATTGTTTCGTAGCGGATGTTACTTGTCATCAAAAAAGCCAAAACAAAAACTAATGGTAAAACCAGAAACGAAAATGGCTCAGCAAAACCATCATTATAAAATGCAAGAACAAATGAGGCAATAGTAAGTGCTGCTGATGGAATTGGTAATCCGATAAAAAATGATTTTTCAAAACCAACTAACTGAACGTTAAACCTTGCTAACCGAAATCCTCCCGCAATAAGCAGGAGTGAACCTAAAATAATTCCCCAAACTTCCATCTGATAAAAGTAAGTTTTGTAAATAAGGAATGAAGGAGCTGCGCCAAAACTAATAATATCGGAAAGTGAATCGAGTTCCACTCCAAGCTCACTTGTTGAGTAAGTTAGACGAGCAACCAAGCCATCAAGTGCATCGAAAAGTGCAGCTACAAAAATTAACCACGCAGCATAGTTGTAGTTTCCTTCACTTGTACTTAAGATTGAAAGAAAACCACAAAACATATTTAATGCAGTAAAAAGGTTTGGAACTACTGAACGAGTAAGCCGGAGACGATTCATTATTTATTTAACTCAAACAAAATGGTTTCACCGGCTGTAACTCTGTCATTTAATTTTACACTGGGTTTAAATTCAGTAGGCACATAAATATCAACCCTGCTTCCAAATTTAATCATTCCGAATCTTTTGCCGATTTTTACCGTATCACCGATGTTTAGTTCAGTAACAATTCTTCTGGCCAGAAAACCTGCGACCTGTGTAAAAAGTACTTTCCCGTACTTGCTGTTTATTCCGATTTCCATTCTTTCATTTATATTCATTGCGTTTTCATCAAAAGCGGCTAAATATTTTCCCTGATGATATTTTAAATATTCAACAGTACCGCTAATTGGAATTCTGTTTACGTGAACATCTAACGGGGACATAAAAATTGAAATAAGATTTACATTTTCTCCAACAAAATTATTATTCAATTTACTCTTAACAACAATAACTTTTCCATCAGCTGGAGATATTAAAATTCTTTCTCTATTTGGAGTTTTTCTATCAGGATCGCGGAAAAAATTTAAAGTTAAAATTAAAATCAAAGCTGCTGATGATATTAGAACAATTTTGGCAGGAGTATTTTGAATAAAAAAACTTAATACAATTAGTACAAAAGAAATGATTGCAACTACACCAATAGTAGTGTAGCCGTATTTTGTAAACATTTACCTATCCGTTGGTGAATTTGTATAAATGATCGGTGTACTTATTCATCTGACCAGCAGTTTCTAACTTATACGGATCCGGAAGTTTACCATCTTCGTTAAGTTTGAAAATTTTTAAACTCAATGGAGAAAAATCGTTTGTTAAGTATACCTTACCTTCGTATTTACCAAAATTGCAAGAAAACTCTGCAATTGTTTCTTCCCTTCTTTCAAAAAATGATTTTATAACAGCATTAATTTTCGAACAAAGTCTGTTTATAAATTTTAAATCATCGTAAGTACAAAGGTTAAATGAAATAAGATGGCTTTCGGATATTATTGTATCTTTCAAGGTTCCGTAATGATACTCAATAACAGGCAATGTTAAATTTTCGCCCTGTTTTACAGAGAAAATTTTGGAAATTCTTTTATCAGCAGAGTTTAAAATCTTTACTTTAAACGAAAGGGGAGAATATTTAACAAACAACAATGATTTTTTATCTGTCTTTTTTATATATGCACAAGGGATGTTAAATTCTTTAGTATAGTCGAAAAAAAAAGCATTTATTGATGCAAACTTCTTTCCTAAATCCTTAACCTTTACCTTTTTATTTTTATCATTACAGAAGTAATCATCGTACTCAACGACCTGGTAATTATGAGCATCGAAAGGGAGATTTTTTTTCGGTTTTTGATTAATCATCAAATAAATATTTTTCTGTACTCAATATTTTATTTTAATAAAAATTCAGCAGAGAAATTATAAAAATAATGTGTATAAAGTCAATCAATAATAGTATATTTGGGCGAAAATCATAGAATTAGTTGAAAAAAAGTGTTATAACCAAGGAGGTTTTTAATGAAGGGTGGAATGCAGAATATGCTCAAACAAGTTCAGAAAATGCAGGCTGAGATGCAGAAAGTACAGGCTGAATTGGGTAATTTAACTGTTTCTGAAGAAGCCGGCGGTGGAATGATTAAAGCAACTGCAAATGGAAATAAAGAAATTATATCAATAGAAATTGATCCACAGGTAATCTCAAAAGATGAAAAAGAAATTCTGGAAGACTTGGTTGTAGCAGCAGTAAATAAAGCAATTTCTTCTGCAACTAAACTGGCAGAAGAGGAAATGGCAAAAGTTACAAAAGGGATGCTGCCTCCAGGTGTAAATATCCCCGGGCTTTAAAGTGCAAATTGCAGAACCACTACTCATTGCAATTGAAGAATTAAGCAAGCTTCCCAGTATAGGTAAAAAGACTGCACAAAGACTTGCTCTCTATCTGCTTAAATCTAACGGCGAACAGTTTGAAAGCCTTATTAAAGCGTTGGAGGATTTAAAAACCAAAATTAAATTCTGCGTGCGGTGCTATAATCTGGCAGAAGAAGAGTTCTGTATTATTTGTAAGAGTACAAAAAGAGATGCTGAAAAAATTTGTGTTGTTGAAGAAGCAAGTGATGTAATTGCAATTGAAAAAACACATGAATACAATGGATTGTACCACGTACTGGGTGGAGTGTTATCACCTTTAGCTGGAGTTACGCCTGAATCACTAAAAATTAAAGAATTTTTAAAGCGGCTTGAAAGTGAAAATATCAAAGAAATTATATTAGCACTTAATCCTGATACAGAGGGTGAAGCCACTGCACTTTATTTATCAAAATTAATTAAACCACTTAATATTAAAGTTACACGAATTGCAAGAGGGTTGCCTATTGGTGGGGATCTGGAATTTGCTGATGAGGCAACAATAGGAAGAGCTATTATTAATAGAAGCGATTTTTAAGATGACATGGTACAAAGATTGGTTCAACTCTGAAGATTACCTGAAAGTATACAAACACCGCGATTCTACCGAAGCCGAAATTCTTGTAAATCTAATTAGAAAAAAAGCAAGTCTTTCAAAAGGCAGCAATGTTTTAGATATGGCATGCGGAGCCGGCAGGCATTCAATTGCTTTTGCACAGAAAGGATTTAAAGTAACAGCAGTTGATTTAAGCGAAAGGTTAATTAGTGAAGCAAAGAAAAATGCAATTCAAGCAGAAGTAAAAATTGATTTTTTTCAAACAGACATTCGTGATTTAATATTAAAAACACATTTTGATTTAGTTGCTAATCTTTTTACAAGCTTTGGTTATTTTGAAACAGATGAAGAAAATTTTATTGTTATTGAAAAAGCATACGATTTGTTAAAACAAGGCGGCAAATTTGTTTTGGACTATCTGAATAAAAGTTATTTGGAAGAAAATCTTATACCAGCATCCACTTTTAGCGAAAACGGTATAACTATTACCCAAAAACGAAGTATTAACGACAACAGGGTAGAAAAGAAAATTAGCATTGCAAAAGATGGTGTAATTAACCATTTTTATGAATCGGTAAGATTGTATGATTTTACTGAGCTTAAAGATATTTTAGAACAAGCAGGTTTTAGATTAAATAATACTTTTGGAGATTTTGATGGCAATATTTTTGAGCAGAATTCATCTTCACGGTTAATTATCTTTGCTGAAAAATGAAGATGATATTAAAAATATTATTTCTATCAGTGTTACTAATTTATGGTTGCGATATTTTTGAAACCAGGGATCCCGAGGAGCCTGATAGATCACGTTCAAATTACGAAACTCCAAGCGAGCCGCAAATTGTAATTCAAAATTTACAAAACGCATTCAGCGATAGAAATTCAGACAACTACAAAAAGAATTTTGCTTTAGGTCCGCCGTTGGTGAATAGAATTTTTTCCTTTTTACCCACAAGTCTGGCGCTCTCAAGTGATCCTGCTCTTTGGGCAAACTGGAATGTGGATAACGAATTCCGATACTTTAATAATTTAGTTACAAGAGTTCCGGAAGGTCTGCCGATTACTCTGCTTCTATCTGAAGAACAATACAGCCCTTCTATTGATAGTACAATTTATACTGCAAAATATTTTATAAGCATTCCCAACTTAACTGGCGATCCGGAAATTTATGAAGGCAGCTTGAAGTTTAATATGATAACCGACAATCAATTAGCCTGGGTTATTCATTACTGGGAAGATATTTCTAAAGAAAGTAGTAACAGTTGGAGCGATTTGAAAATTGCAAACAATCTCTAAAAAAATAAAACTACTGTTATCAATATTGATTACTGCAGTAAGCGCGTGCACTAATCCTTTTGCACCTGCTTACGATGAAGATTATGACGATAATCGTCCTCCCATTTCTGATCTTACTACAATTGAAGGTGTGTTCCAAAATTTTCAGTATGCATATACTTTTAAAGATACGTTAATTTACGGTGAGCTTATCGGTTCCGATTTTATTTTTACTTACAGAGACTACGAGCAGGGTTTTGATGTTAGCTGGGCTAGAGATGATGAAATGCGTTCGACTTATGGTCTTTTCGAAAACTCGCAGCGGTTGGATTTAATTTGGAATAACATTGTGCTTAGTACTATTGATTCTTTAGATGCAAATATCGTCCGAAGTTTTAACCTGAATATTACTTTTAATCCTACAGATGTTGTGAGAGTTGATGGCAGGGTTAATCTATCGCTTGAGCAGGATCCCGAAACAAAAAAATGGCGGATAACACGCTGGTTAGATGAATCTAATTTTTGATTAAATCTAAGCCGGTAAATAAAAAATATTAATTTCTTACTTATGATCCTTTTCTTCTTTTCCGAAGCAATAAAATCAATTTTTAGATCAAAGGCTTCGTTTATTCTAACTGTTTTTAGTTTATCTATTAGTGTAATGTTAATATTAAGTTCAATTATTGCACTTCAAACATCAGATTATCTGGAAAAGAGAATAAAAGAAATTGTAAAAATCAATTTGTTTCTTAAAGAATACGTACAAGAAAAAGAACTTTCAGAAATCGAAAAGGATTTAAAATCGAAATCTTTTATCTCACAAGTAAATTATACCAGCAAAGATGATGCTGCTGAATTATTTCTACAGGAAACAGGTGAGGATTTTAGAGATATATTGGATTATAATCCGTTACCTGCATCGTTTGTAGTAACAATTAAAGAAGAATTTTCTAATCCTGATTCACTCGATAATATCATTACAGACTTAAATAAATACAGTTGGACTGACGAAGTTATTTTTAAAAACGAGTTCGTTTACCGAATTCTTAATTTTTTAAATTCAATTAAAATCTATCTGTTTATAATTACCGGCTGCGTTATTCTAATTGCACTTTATTTAGTATACACAACGGTCAGGTTAATTATGAATTCAAAGGCAAAAGAATTTGAAACGATGAAGCTGGTGGGTGCAAAACTTTCTACGATAAAAATACCAGTTTTATTAAACGGATTTTTTGCAGGCATTTTATCTTCAATCATTTGTATCGCAATATTTTACTTCATGATGGGATATTTAGGCTCATTTAAATCGATCCTAAATCTTCTCGAAACAAATCGAATAATTCATTTAGTAATCTTGATATTTACAGGTCCTTTGCTCGGTTCATTGGTAACTTTTTTAACATTAAGAAAGATTTCTCTTAAAATTTGATGATGCTCTTTTATTTTTTAACTTAGAAATTAGCAATTTTAATCGTTATGTTTAACTAGTATCGGCATCCAAATTTCATATTTGATGAAAAATCTAACCACGTTTTTAGTTCCATTTATCGTTCTATTTATATTAGCTGGTAATTTTGGATTCAGCCAGGACATTCCTAATTATCCCGAAAGACTTTTAAGTGAAAATTTTGATTCGTTATCCTATCAGTACCCAGATGTAACAATAGTTGGTGCGACTGGTGGAATAATTGATCCCGATGAATATTTCGTTGGACCCGGCGATAAATTATTTTTATCAATTAGCGGAGTTAAAGAAGTAGCTCAAACTCTAATTATTGATCAAGAAGGATTTTTATATATTCCTCGCGTAGGAGCAATTGATTTACGCAAATTAAACTTAGCTAATGCAAAATTAGCGATTTCAGAAAAGATTAATGAATATTATAAAAATGTTGAAATCTTTATATCATTAATTGATTTTAGAAAAATCAGGGTATCTTTATCAGGCAGCGTAATTAAGCCTTCAACTTTTACCGTATCTGCAAATTCACGTTTGATGGATTTAATTTCATCATCTTCCGGTTTACAACCAACTTCCGATATAAGAAACATTAAAATTGTTTCACATAGCGGCTCAAAAAGCACCTATGATCTATTATCATTTTTAAGATTGGGCAGTTACAATAATAATCCTTACCTAAGAGAAGGCGATGTTGTAATAGTTGAAAAGATAGATAAACTAGTTAAAATTAGCGGCACAGTAAAATATCCCGCCGTTTATGAGTTTATATCGGGTGAAAGTGTAATCAATCTGATAGAATTAGCAGGAGGATTTTTAACTAAAGCAAGAACTGATACTATTGAAGTTGTAAGCTTTACCGCAGATGGAAAGTCGCAGCAAAGCAAATATTATTCCTTAACAGAAATTGAACGAAAAACTATTTTGCTAAATAATGGCGATCACGTAATTGTCAGGGAACTTCCTGAGTATTTTCAAGAGCATTCTGTAAGATTGGATGGTTTTGTGAAATACCCCGGTTGGTATAAAATTATTAAAAATGAAACTACTTTAAAGGAAATTGTCGAAGAGGCGGGCGGATTTCTCGAAGAGGCATCGTTGACTGAAGCAACAATCACAAGGAAAATGCAAGTTGATGAAGAAGATCCGGAGTATGAGCGATTAAAAATCATTAGTCCAGCAGATATGACCGAGGATGAATACGATTATTTTAAGGCAAAATCGAGGCAAACATCCGGGCGTGTAGTTGTCGATTTTGTAGATCTTTTTGTTAACGATAATTTAAATGAAAACATCGCTCTCTATAAAGGTGATGTTATAAAAATTCCTGAAAAGAAAAATTATATAATTATGCTTGGTCAATTTGTCACACCAGGTAAAATAATTTTTGATCCGATGCTTAGTGTTAATGATTATATTATACTTGCAGGTGGTTTTGGATGGCGTGCAATCGAGAACGAGGTTAGAGTGATTAAAGCAAATACCGGCGAATGGATCGATGCAGCAGATGTAGAAAAACTTGATCCCGGAGATACTATCTGGGTGCCGGAAGAACCACCAGGACCAAAATTCTGGGAAGTTTTTATGGATGGTTTAACAGTTGTCGCTCAGCTTGCGGCAATTGTGGCAGCTATGGCAGCAATAATTATTGCAACGAGATAAAATATGACTTTTCATCAAGTGTTAAATACGGTTCTATTTAATCTTAGAACTATTCTTTCAATAACAATAATTTCTACGGTAATTATATTTATTTACTTTTTATTAATCTCTCCATTTTCTTATAAAGCACCTGTTACAGTTCTTCCACCTTCTGAGCAGGATAATATGGGAGGTCTCGGAAGTCTTTTATCCGGGGCTGATTTTTCTGCACTCCTTCCATCCAATATTACACAGGGAAATTCGCAGTTGTTTCTGGAAATATTGAAAAGCCGATCTGCTGCTGAGTTTGTTGTTAATAAGCACAACCTTGTTGATCATTATGGAACTGATAACATTTATGCAGCTTGCGATAAATTAAAAAATGATCTGGATTTAGATTTATCAAAAGAAGGGATTATCACACTATCAGTAGACGTTTCCACAACGTTTATCCCAATGTTATTTTCTAATAAAGATTCACTGAAAAATTTCGCAGCTTCAATTTCAAATTCTTATGTTGAAGCTTTGGATAAAATTAACCGTGAGAAAATTTCCTTTAAAGCAAAAAGAGCAAGAGAATATATTGAAAATCAATTGATTTTAACAAAAGCTCAATTAGATTCGGCTGAGTACAGATTGATGGAATTTCAAAAGACTAATAAAGCCATATCTCTTCCAGAGCAATTGAAATCTGCAATTGAAGGTTCGGCACAAATAAAATCGGAAATAATAAAAACTGAAATTGAAATAGGATTACTGGAACCGAATTTAAAAAATGATAATAAGACACTTATTGCATTAAGAAAAAAACTTTCAGAACTGAAACGGGAATATGATAAATTTGAAATTGGGACTGAAGACTATTTAATTGCATTTGAAAGTGTTCCTGAGCTTGGGATGCAACTTGCACAATTACTTAGAGAAGTTAAAATACAGAGTGAAGTTTACTTGCTTTTACAGCAGCAATACTATCGTGAAAAAATTCAGGAAAATCGTGACCTGCCAACAATTGAAATTCTTGACGAAGCAATACCACCTTTAAAAAAATCATCACCACGTACAATTTATTCAACTGTAGTAAGTGCAGTTTTTATATTTCTTCTGCTCTCTGTGTATTTTATTGCAAAAGAAAAAAGGTTTAGCCTTTTTAAGGATCAAAGTAAAAATTAAATGAATACCGCAGTGATTACTGGCGGAGCAGGATTTATTGGATCACACCTTTGCCATAAATTAATAAATGAAGGTCTTAAAGTAATTTGTATTGATAACCTCATTACAGGTAACTCAAAAAATATTGAACTGATAAAAGAACATGATAATTTTTCATTCATCAATCACGATGTAACAAAATTTATTTCATTAAAAGAAAAAGTAGATTTTATATTGCATTTTGCTTCTCCCGCCAGTCCTTCCGATTATTTGGAATTTCCA
>CBDUAV010000026.1:0-29353 GCA_965365225.1 uncultured Ignavibacteria bacterium
TAGCTTGTGTGCAAGCCAAAACTCGGTTCTTGCTTTAAACCAGTTTGAAAAATGATTGCGCGAAGCATGAAACTTTATGCTTTCCATTGGAACAATTTTCAATTGTTCTTCCATGTTTAAAAGATCTTTTGCTCTGCCAACTTCAACACCCTCCTGCGTTCTGAAAATAAAATCACCGAATCCAAAATGGTTATTCATAAACTTCTGTAGTTCATAAATGAGTGTGCTGGAATCTTTAAGTACAAATTGAAAACCGGCTTCTTTTGCTTCAGCTTCTTTCTTAGCATTGTTGGAAGTTAGGAGAATTGGAATATCGCTTATTGTTTTTTTTACAGCTTTTGCAAAGTTAATTCCTGCAGTATCATCAAGCTCTCCATTTTTGGGAAATTCAATGTCGGAAATTACACCGAGTACAAGTTCTTTATATTTTATAAAATGCTGCCACGCTTCTTCATAATTGGTGCACAATAAAATTTTCGGGCGGGCACGCATTCTTAAAAATTTATGTGATAGATTTATTCCTTCCGAGATCAATCTCTGGCTTTGCTTAAGCATTTCGGTGTAAATAATTGGAAGAAAAGCCGAGTAGTATCTTATATTATCTTCAATTACTATAATGTTTTGAACGCCGACAATTTTGCTGTCGTGTTCAACATTCATTTTATCTTCTAAATATTTAATTATGCCTATTATAATTCTAAAATCACCCGTCCAGATAAATACTTTATCAAACAGTTCACTGTCCGGATTAGTCATTAGGGATTTAAGTTCCCGGTTATCGTGTCCCAACAGAACAATTGGTAAATCCAATCCAGATTGTCTTGCTAGTTTGACAAAACTAAGAGCGGTCATGTCTTCAATGTGCATTGTAGAAATAATTAAATCGAATCTTCCCTCATCTTTTGCACGGTTTATAGCGTCGTAACCGCTCGACACCCTTGTAAGTTCGGGTGAATGGCTAAGGTTTAAACCTTGATATTCATTTCGGATAAGTTCATAGAGTCTGCCGTCTTCTTCAAAAAGGTACAGATCGTAAAGGCTGGAAACGAGCAGAATATTCGATACACGAAGACGCATAAGATTTTGAAAACCCTGGAAGCGAGTTCCATATCCGTGTTCAACCCATTGTGCTTCTGGATTACTGCGGAATTCTTTTATGTAATCCATTTCCTAATCTCATAATTACCTACATTTCAGGATGTGAGATAGAATATATAATTTGTTGAAAAGTAATTGCAAGTATTATCTCACGTCCTAAATATATCAAGAATTGAAGCGAGATGAAATTCAAGTCGGAAGCGTAATATTCAATATTTTAAATAAAAGCGAAGCGGGAAAACCTGTCTCACAACAGGTAAGGAGGAGTTACAACCGCTTCGCCTATAATTGATGGCTTATCAGAAATTAGAATATTAAGTCACCAAAATTTTAATGTTTAATTAAACAACACCCTGATCAATCATAGAATCAGCAACTTTTAAGAAGCCGCCAATATTTGCACCGTTTACATAGTTGCCCGGTGTTCCAAATCTGTCTGCCATTTCAACGCAAGTGGCATGAATATTTTTCATAATTAATTGCAGCCTTTTATCAACTTCTTCACGTGTCCAAGGCAAACGCTGGCTATTCTGTGACATTTCCAAACCGGAAACTGCAACGCCGCCTGCATTTGCTGCTTTACCCGGGCCATAAAGAACTTTTTTATCCATAAGTACTTCAACTCCATCGGGAGTAGTTGGCATATTAGCTCCTTCGCTTACAACGTAAACACCATTCTTAACAAGGTTCTGTGCATCGTTTGCATTTATTTCATTTTGTGTAGCACTTGGGAAAGCGCAATCTGCTTTGTGATTCCATAATGGATTGAAATCTGCATTTGCATCAATTGCAGTATATACAGCGTTCTTGTATTTGTCTGTGTACTCTTTAATTCTACCCCGACGTACGTTTTTAAGTTCCATTACGTAACCAAGTTTTTCTCTGTCAATTCCTTCTTCATCATATATGTAACCGTTGGAATCGGATAGAGTAACGACTTTACCACCAAGATCCAGAATTTTCTCTGTTGTGTATTGTGCAACATTTCCGCTGCCGGAAACTAAACAGGTTTTTCCTTCAAGAGTTTCATTTTTGGTCCCAAGCATTTCTGCTGCAAAATAAACTGCACCGTAACCTGTTGCTTCGGGACGAATAAGTGAACCGCCCCAATTCAAACCCTTTCCCGTGAGAACGCCGGTAAATTCATTTCTTAATTTTTTGTATTGTCCGAACAGATAACCAATTTCTCTTCCGCCAACACCAATATCACCTGCAGGTACATCCGTGTTAGGTCCTATATGCCGGAACAGTTCACTCATAAAAGCCTGACAGAATCTCATAATCTTTAAATCACTTTTACCTTTAGGATCGAAATCGGAGCCGCCTTTTCCACCGCCCATTGGCAGAGATGTTAAAGAATTTTTAAATACCTGTTCAAAGGCAAGAAATTTTAGAATGCCGAGATTAACAGATGGGTGAAATCTTAATCCGCCTTTGTAAGGACCAATTGCACTGTTCATTTCAATTCTGTACCCAATATTAATGTGTACTTCGCCTTGATCATCAATCCACGGAACTCTGAAAATTATAACTCTTTCGGGTTCAATAATTCTTTCAAGAACTTTTGCAGATCTGTACTCCGGATGGCGATCGAGTACAATATCAATTGATTCTGCAACCTCTTCTACCGCTTGATGAAATTCCGGTTGAGCTGCATGTTTAGCTTTTACTTCCGCCATTAAGCTTTTTACGTAATCAGACATGTTTAACTCCTCTGAGTGAATGTATTTTGTAGTGTAATTAATTGCTTAAGGCAAGCTAATATTTTGCCAGTTAAGACGGTATAATAACTATTCTGAAAAGCTTGTAATAGAAATTACTACAACTTTATGTGAAACGTGAAAAGAAAGAAAAATACAGAAGAACTAGTTTGTCACTGGTTTGATAATTATCCCTTTATTTTTATGTCCGTTTATTCTAACGGAAAGAGGGGTTTCAAAGTGTAAATGTTTTGTGAATTCAAGCTCTTCCACAGCCGGTTGAGAAAGAAGCCAATCCCAATCAATAAAACCTATTTTGTTTGAGGCATCAACTGTAAAATATCCAACGCGAAAAGAAGTTATATTTTGGAAAAAGTGAGATCCCTGCGATGGTTCAACTTCAAAATCCTTGAAGCCCGATTCCACGATTGCGGCTGCACCTGAAATCTGATCCCATGTTACAGGAATTCCCAGCCATGGATCCAAGCTTCCCCATCTACCAATTCCAATTAAAACATAAGGTTTCTTTTCTTCTAGAAGTTTGGAATTTAGTTGTGCTATTTCCCCTGCTACAACTTTGCTTTTTCCTCTGTCAAACTTATTGAAATCTACAAAAATCAAATCGTAAATTTCATCCGTAGCTCCATTTCCTAAAACCTGTGTACTCTGGCAAATGAGTTCATTTATATCAATATCAATTACAAGTTCGTCTAGTTCCCGGCTTATAACCAAAGGGCGCATCTGAAGCATTGCAAATTCTTTTGGCTTTCCTTTGGGCACACTTAAGTTAACTGCAAACTCAATTTCAACCGGTGAGCCCATTCCCCATGTACCGAGGTTAAGCAAAAGATTTAAAATTTCGGGAAGAGGAAACATTTTATGTTTTAGAATTGGAGAAAACGTTACAACTCTAATTCCATCTCTAGATATTCCATCGTATACTGCTTCATCCTCTGTTGAATATGTAGAACCAACTGAGTACAGTGTTCCGTCCTTTTCAGATACCGTTAATTCAAAATTTTTAACAAGTGGATCTTTTATTGAATCAGGATGATGATCGAGCTTGCCGTTAAGATCGAGAGCATAAAAATCCTGCTGTGCATGCATTAAAGTTTCTTTCGTAGAAAAGAATTGCAGCAAATGTTTCGGGAAACGCGGACAGAAACGAACTGTGGTCCCTCCCTCAACTACAGTTTTACCCAAACCGAGTGCAACCAGCGCAATTCCATCATCGGATTTTTGCGGCGGCACAGGATAAAAGTTAAACGACTTACCAACACCTGCAAAATCAGGATAAAATTTTCCGTTATGCTCAGAGCCGACAAGCTGCTGCACAATAACTGCCATCTTTTCTTCTTCCAAACGATAGGCAGTTGCTTTCATGTAGTCTTTTGCTTTTAAATGATAGGTAGAAGCATAAACACATTTAATCGTTTGAAGAAGCTCCTCCAATCTTTCATTAATATTAGCGTTGCTGTTTGGAAGCATGTAAGTTTGATAAACACCTGCAAATGGCTGAAATTGAGAATCTTCCAGCAGACTTGATGATCTTACAGCAAGCGGACCTTTAGTAATCTCAAGAAAATCAATTAGTTTTTGTTTTATATCTTTTGGAAAATATGGTGCCTCGATAAATGTCTGTGTTATTTTTAAATCATCATTTTCCTGAAGTGCAAACATTTCCAAATTATTGTCTTTAATGAAATTATCAAATATTTCTGTGCCAATAACAATTGCCGAAGGTACAGATACTTCAATTCCCTTAAATAAATCTTTTACGTTGTAGTTAGTTATTAATGAATTAATAAATCCTAGACCGCGTGCTTTCCCCCCCAGCGAACCACCTCCAATCCTTGCAAAACTGTTTTTGGGATCGAAGGTTTCTTTCCTGAACTCAGAAATAACACCCCTCTGTCTTTCATCAATGTAAGTATAAACGGCATTGATCAGATCTTTTCTTAAGTGATCTGTAGATTCGTAATCTGTTACTCTTTGAGGTCTTAATTTGTGAGCAAGATAGAATTCAGTTCTTGCCTTTAGCCATCTGGAAAAATGATTTCCTTCTGCATGATGGAGCAGGCTTTCTTCAGGAATTTTTCCAATCTGTTCAGCTAGTTCTCTTAAATTTGATGCGCGTCCTACAACCGAACCGTCTCTCATTTCAAAAATAAAATCACCAAAACCAAAATGTTCTAACATAAACTCTCGTAGATTATGCAGAAGCCGCGGTGAATTTTTGTAAAGGTACGAGGTACCTACATCCTTAACCTTATCTTCAAGATTTTGATCACTCGTTTGAATTAAAATTGGAATATCTTTGTGCCGGCTTTTTACCTCTGCCGCAAATTTCAAACCTGCTTCTGAGTCCCGCACACCATGATGTCTGAAATTGTTGTCCAGAATTATTCCCAAAACATAGTCTTCGTATTTTTCATAGTAGCTCCATGCTTCTTCATATGTAGTGCAAAGAAGAATTTTTGGTCTTGCACGCATTCTTAAAAACTTATGTGTTATGTTAATTCCTTCGGAAAGTAAACGCTGTGATTGATTGAATATTTCGGTATAAACAAGAGGCAGGTACGATGAGTAAAATTTTACATTATCTTCAACAAGAATTATAACTTGTACACCGATATTTTGTGTATCACTTTCAACGTTTAATCTGTCTTCAAGATATTTTATAATTCCTATTAGCAGATGAAAATCACCGCTCCAGATAAAAGTTCGATCAAACACCGATGTGTCATAATGCGTAGTAAGTTCTTTTCTTTCTTTGTTATCGTAAGCTAGTAAAATAATAGGCAGGTCTATATTTTCTTTTCTTATTTCATTCGCAAATTTTATAACATGCATATCTTCAATGTGCAATGTTGTAATAATTAAATCGAAATCGTTCTCGGCTTTAAGCATTTCTATAGCTTCATGACCTGTTGTTACGTGTGTAATTTCGGGTGCTTGGCTTAGGTTTAGATTTTGGTATTCACTTCTAATTAATTCATAAAGTCTTCCATCCTCCTCAAACAAGTAGTAATCGTAAATGCTGGAAACCAGAAGAATCTCGCGTACTTTAATACGCATAAGCTTCTGAAACTTTTTAAGTCTTGTACCAAAAACGTTCTCCAGTTTTAACTGTTGAAGTTGATCTATGTTAGCCATTTTAGAAATGCAATTGTGATGCTAAGTTTTTCTTCAATTGCTAATATAGAAAAAGGGGAGGTTAAAAGCAGGGGGAGTTGTAATTAAGAATTTATAATTAACAATGCACTATGGAAACAGATTGATAATAAATAGCAATTCAAATATGAAGTTTGTATACAAATAAAGAGGCGATTCATCGAATCGCCTTAAATTATAAATTTATAATTCTAAATTATAAATTATACAAGTCCCTGGTCAATCATTGCATCAGCAACCTTTAAAAAACCTGCTATGTTAGCGCCGCTTACATAGTTGCCCGGGTTTCCAAATCTTTCTGCAGTCTCCATGCAGGTATTATGAATTCTGACCATAATTTCGTGTAAGCGTTTATCAACTTCTTCTCTTGGCCATGGAAGGCGCATACTGTTTTGCGACATTTCCAATCCTGAAGTAGCAACTCCGCCTGCGTTGGAGGCTTTACCGGGTGCATAAAGAATTTTTGCTTCTTTAATAACATCATACGCTTCCATTGTTGTGGGCATGTTCGCACCCTCACAGACACAAATGCATCCGTTTTTAATTAATTCTTTTGCATCATCGGCATAAATTTCATTTTCAGTTGCGCATGGAAGAGCAACATCAGCTTTAACTCCCCATGGTTTTTTACCTGGGAAAAATTCAACACCAAATTCTTTTGAATAATCTTCAACTGCATCTTTATTACTTGATCGCAGCTTAAGCATGTAATCTACTTTTTCGTCTTTTACACCATCGGGATCATAAATAAATCCATCCGGTCCGGAAAGGGTAACAACTTTTCCGCCAAGATCATTTACTTTTTGAACTGCACCCCATGCTACATTGCCGAAACCTGAAACGGCTACAACTTTACCATCAAAATCTGTATCGTGAGTTTTTAACATCTCCTGAGCAAAATAAACGCAGCCAAAACCCGTTGCTTCCGGTCGTACGAGCGAGCCACCCCAATTTATTCCTTTGCCTGTAAGCACTCCGGTTGATTCATTCCTGATTCTTTTATACTGACCGTAAAGAAAACCAATTTCTCTTGTGCCAACTCCTATATCGCCTGCAGGAACATCGGTGTTCGGACCGATGTGTCTGCACAGTTCAGTCATAAAACTCTGGCAGAAGCGCATAATTTCGTTATCACTTTTTCCTTTTGTGTTAAAATCTGAGCCGCCTTTACCGCCGCCCATTGGAAGAGTTGTAAGTGAATTTTTAAATACTTGTTCGAAAGCTAAAAATTTAAGTATACCTAAAGTTACCGAAGGGTGAAAACGCAAACCGCCTTTATAAGGTCCGATTGCGCTGTTCATTTCAATTCTATAACCACGATTGATGTGAATTTCCCCCTGGTCATCCATCCACGGTACGCGGAACATAACCACTCTCTCCGGCTCTACCATTCGTTCTAAAATTTTAAGTGATTGGTATTCGGGATGACGTTGAAGAACGATTTCCAGCGATTCAAGAACTTCGTGTACCGCTTGATGGAATTCCGGCTCATTCGGATTTTTTGTTTTTACATCCCTTAAAATTTTTTCTATGTACTCAGACATAAATTACCTCTCAAAGTAAAATTTTTATTTGTTTAATAATTTTTAACCGGATTTTTAATTTTTGTTATTCTATTACGATTTCCCCAAAAACTATTAAAATCTCGCTACGAAAATTACTAAATAGATAATTCATTTCCTTAAAAATCGCTAAAAGCAATTAATGCTTTTGAGAAAAATCACAAATTGAGAAGTAACTTGCATCAATATTTAATAAATTGCTCATTATTATTTATGAACATTTATACCGGAGCGAAAGATGGAAAAAGAGATTCTAAAAGAGAAAACTAAACAGGCAGTTGAAATTCTTAATGAGAAAAATATAGATATGTGGCTTACATTTGTTCGCGAAAGTTCTGTAATGAGTGATCCAGCAATGGAAATGGTAGTAGGAACAAACTCAACCTGGCAGGCAGCTTTTATTATTAATAGAGATGGTGAAAACACTGCAATTATCGGTTCAATGGAAGAAGGAAATTTTAAGAAAGCCGGTGTGTTTAAGAATATTATTCCGTACTTAAAATCAATTAAAGAACCGTTTAGAGAATACATTGCAAAAAAGGATCCTAAAAATATTGCAATTAACTATTCAAAAAATGCTGTGCTTGCCGATGGTTTAACTTATGGAATGTATCAGGTTTTGCTCGATCATCTGGATGGAACAGAATACAAAAACAGGTTAGTTAGTTCTGAAGAAATTATTTCCGCACTTCGCGGAAGAAAATCTCCCACCGAAATCAATTTGATGAAAGATGCAATTAAAGAGACATTAAAGATCTTCGATGAAGTAACAGGTTTTATGAAACCCGGAATGACTGAAATTGATGTTGCCAATTTTGTAAAACATAAATGTGAAGAAAGAAATTTTGAACTTGCTTGGGAAGAAACGCACTGTCCTGCTGTTTTTGCAGGTCCAAATCCCAACGGACCGCACGAGGGACCAAGCGATAAAGTGCTTACAAAAGGAACAATTGTTAATATGGATTTTGGAATTAAGCTAAACGGTTATTGTTCCGATATACAGAGGACTTGGTACATTTTAAATGATGACGAAGCAAAAGCACCTGCAGAAGTACAAAAAGGATTCGAAGTAATCCGCGATTCGATACAAATGGTTGCTGATAAATTAAAACCTGGTGCAGTTGGCTGTGAGATGGATGATATTGCCAGAAATTATATTACAAAAAATGGCTACGATGAATACCCGCATGGATTAGGACATCAATTGGGTAAAACAGCGCATGATGGTGTAGGAGGATTGTTCCCGCGATGGGAACGTTACGGCGACGCACCTTTCCTTCCTTTAGAAGAGGGGCAGGTTTATACAATTGAACCAAGACTGCCAGTAAAAGGTTTTGGTGTTTCTACAATTGAAGAAGAAGTGGTAATAACAAAAACCGGCTGTGAGTTTTTAACTCCACCCCAGAAAGAATTGATTTTAGTCAGACCTTAATTTGAAATTTTGCAATTCCAGTTCCTCAGAGGAACTGGAATTGTAAATCCAATTAAAACTCACAAGCTCTTGTGTAGGAAAGGTGCAATAGCTTTGTATATTCTTCAAAGGATATTTCAATTGCACCGAACATTTTTAAATGCTCAGTCATATACTGCACATCGAGCAGAATAAAATCTTTTTGCTTTAAATGTTTTAACAACACAACGAGTGCAGCTTTTGATGCTTCAGTAACTTTTGAAAACATACTCTCTCCAAAAAATGCACCGCGGAATGTAACACCGTAAAGTCCGCCGACCAATTCCTCATTTAAATATGTTTCGACTGTGTGAACGTGTCCTCTTCTTTTTAATCTTTTGTACGCTTTTATTAATTCCTCTGAAATCCATGTTGATTCTCTAGCTGCACAGCCGTGTACTATGCTGTCAAAATCTTTATCTATTTTTATTTTGAAGTTCATTTTTTCAATTGCTTTACGGGATGTTCGAGGCACTTTATATTTGTCAAGAGGAATGATTGTTCTAACTTCCGGCAGGTACCAATTAATACTTCCGGATTTGGCATCAGCCATAGGAAATGCACCGCTGGCATACAACCTTAGCATATTATTAGGTTGTAAAAAATCCCGTGGATTAAATCTTTCTTTACCGTTCATATTGAGGTTTTATATCTTAAATCAAAACAAACATAAAAATTAGTAATATCAGACTCAAACCAATAATGGCACAGCTCGTGCTGTATTGTATAAATTTTATTTACCGCTAAAGCTAATTAAGTTTGTAATTCTTATTGCAGATTTTTTAAATATGATACATAGAAATGGATAAAAAAATAGCTGTTGTTGCGCTTGGAGGAAATGCTCTTTTAAGAGGAAACGAGCTTGGAACAATCCAGCAGCAGGAAAAAAACACATATGATACCTGCATTCATCTTCTTAAACTTTTAGAAGAAGGATATAATGTTGTAATTACACATGGCAACGGACCTCAGGTTGGAAATATAATGCTAAGAAATCAAGCAGGATTTAACCAGTATAAAATTCCACAAATGCCATTAGATATTTGTGTCGCTGATTCCCAAGGTGGAATTGGATATATGATTGAAAGACAAATGAAAAACATTCTTGTTGAGTATAAAATTCGTAAAAACGTAGTAACAGTAATTACACAAGTTGTTGTTGATATTAATGATCCTGCATTTAAAGAACCCACGAAACCGGTTGGAGGGTATTATCTTAAAGAGGAAGCAGAGCTTTTAGCAAAATCAGGAGGATTAATTTTTAAAGAGGACCCTCGTAAGAGAGGATGGCGGAGAGTTGTTCCATCACCAACTCCTAAAGAGATATTAAACAAAAGGGTAATTCGTGATCTTGTTAAAAAGGGAAACATTGTAATTGCTGCAGGCGGCGGGGGAGTTCCTGTTTACAGGGATAAAAATAAGAACCTTTTAGGTGTCGAGGCTGTTATTGATAAAGATCTTGCCTCATCTCTGCTTGCTGCAGAAATTAAAGCCGATTCCTTTTTTATTCTTACAGATGTGCCAAAAGTTTATTTAAATTTTAATAAGCCAAATCAGAAAGCACTGGACAGCATAACAGTTGCAGATGCAAAAAAATATCTGGAGACAAAAGAGTTTGCAGAAGGAAGTATGGGTCCTAAAATTATTGCTGCGGTAGAATTCGTTGAACATGGCGGGAAAGAAACAGTTATAACAGAATCAACACAACTTTCCGATAAAAACTGCGGAACAAGAATTTTACCCTCCTAGTTTAAGCCTTCTACTTTTACTTTGAATAAATATAATTGTTTAATACTTCAACGGTAGTTTTACAAACTGAAAGATCAAGCTCGAGTAAATCTCTCATTGAGAGAACACCAGCAAGCATTTCATTTTCAATTATTAAGATGTGGCGTATTCTTGCTTCCTTCATTTTAGCAAGGATTGATTCGTTAGCCTCATCCGCTGAGGCAACAATCAATTCTTTGGTCATCACTTCATCAACTCTTGTTTCTTCAATTTTTTTATTTTCAGCAATTACTCTTTTTACTAAATCTCTTTCAGAAAAAACACCGATGAGTTTTCCGTTATCCATTACCGGAACCAAGCCAACACCCTTTTCTGCCATGTAAAAGACCGCGTCTTTAACTGTTGTTTCAACCGGAACGGTAAACAGTTTTCTACTTTGCAGTAGTTCGTGTATTTCTCCCATAAATCATACTCCTTATTTTTTGCTAATATAAGCTTTTTTTTTAAAAATCAACGTAAAAATTTATTTGACTTTTATAAATGATTGATTAACTTCAAATAATGCTATTTGTGAAAAATTAGAAATTTGCTTAATTCTAATTAATTATTCATAAAATAACAAAGGAGGCTCTTATGAAGAAAGTCGTATATACCTTTCTTGCTCTTATTATAGTTTCATCATTCGGCTTTGCGCAGATGAAACTTCAATTGCCGACTGAAATTACCGGTGAATCCTCACAATCATTTTTAAACCACGATCTTGAATCTAACTTAAAGTTGGATCTACCTCAGCAAATTACTGCTCCGGGTGGGGAGTTTATGAAAATGTGGCTCATTGGTATTATGGCTGATGTAACTTTTCCAATGGGTGATTTAGGGGATGCATGGAGTACCGCTTTTTCAGGACACGCAATGGTTGGATATATGATAGCAAGAAGTATTATGATAAGCCTTTCAGTAGGCTATGTGAAGTTCACTGAGAAGGAATCAATTGAAGGTGCAGACAACAGCTTTTCCTGGATTCCTTTATTATTGGGTGCAAACTATATTTTTAATCCTGGCAAAAAATTTATGCCATTCATTGGTTTTGCTCTAGGACTCTATTTTATAAGTCAATCATTTAGTTACAGCTTTTTGGGGCAAAATATTGATGAGAGCGTTACTAATACGGAGTTTGGTATTGCACCACGGGTAGGTGCAATGGTATTAGTTTCAGCTGCAATTATGATTTCACTTGCTCTGGAATATAATATGATATTTACATCCGGTTCGACAAGTTCAGCTTTGGGAATTTTATTCGGCGCTATGTTTGCGCTTCATTAATGAAAATATATTTTATTTTCTAAAAGGCGAAGAAATTTTCTTCGCCTTTTTTATTGTACTTAATTAAAAATTAATTAAGCACTTCTGTAAAACAACTCCATATTTGCAACTAATCAATTTTAACAATTAGCTGTTTTTATTTGCCAATCAGAAACTGTTGATAATTTCGCAATGATATTTTTATTAATTATAGACATTCAATTTCTAATAAATTGAGACTCCAGAAAATCAAATTATCGGGAGGAATTGCTTATTTCAATTCAGAACACTATCAACTAAACTATTTTAACTATTTCTACAGGAGGCACTATGCAAAAATATTTACTCTGTTTAATAACAGTTGTTTTAGTCTCATCAATTTCTTTTTCGCAGATGAAATTAAATTTACCATCAGATATTGATGAAGAAGAAAATGTCTCAAATCTTAAATTAGTTTTACATAAAACTGAGGTACAAACAGGCAGTTATTCACATATCGAGTCACCCTCAGATGCAACATCTCTAATTCCGGGTACAATAATGCTAGGCTTATTAGGGGATGTAACATTTCCTTTTGGCGAGGATTTTAAAGAATATGCTGGTACCGGCTGGTCGATTCATGGTTTTGGTGGTTATTCAATACTAAATACATTGATTCTTGCTCTTAAAGTAGGTTACATAGATTTTGGTAAAGTTGAAACGGATTTCAACACATTTGACAAGGTATCTCAACTTGAAGAAGGAATTTCGCAAACTAATTCACAAACAATTATTGCACTTGCTATACAATACTTGTTTGGAACCCCTGGTTCCAGTTGTGTTAGTCCTATTCTTGGAGGTGTATTGCAGCCATTCGTCGGTATTGCAATTTGTCTTATCTTCAAAACCTATGTTTTTCAATATTTAGGTTTTAGCGAAATAAATAAATTTAGCAAAATAGCACAATCAAATAATGAGTTGGAAGAAAGCAGTACGATTTTCGGTATTTCCCCTGCAGTAGGAACCTATATTAATATATCAAAAAATTTCAGTCTCATTTTTAGTGCAGATTATTATTACCTGTTTGATAAAGCAGATGAGACAATCGATGACTCTGGAAATATCAACTATCTGTCTCTAACTTTTGGCGGAGCATATTCCTTTAATTAAGAATTACCCTTCAAAGAATGTTTTAGGCGAAGAAATTTTCTTCGCCTTTTTTATTGTATAAAAAATTATTCAGTTCTTTGAACAAACTCTCTAATTATAAAATCATCCGAGTTGAGTAATTCATCCGGGGAACCTACAAAGTGGATTGTACCTTCGTGCATCATAGCAACTTGATGGGCAACATTTTTAACGCTGTACATATCGTGGGTAACAACAATTGATGTAACGTTAAGTTTATCAGTAAGTTCTTTAATTTGGTCATCAATCGAATCCGACATAATCGGATCTAAACCTGTTGTTGGTTCATCATAGATTATGTAGTCAGGGTCTGTTATAAGTGCCCGTGCAAGTCCCACCCGCTTTTTCATACCTCCTGAAAGTTCTGCAGGTTTAAGGGGCTGAACCCCGGACATTCCAACCATTTCTAATTTTTCCGCAACCTTTTTTTGTAACTCATCCTTTGTAAAAGTATTTTGCGATTCTACAAGAGGCAGCGTAATGTTTTCTTCAACTGTCATTGAATCAAATAGTGCAGAACCCTGGAACAAAAATCCAAACTTAGTTCTTAAATTATAAAGCTCTTTCATGTCCATTTCATTTACAAGTCTTCCTTCTACTTTTACAAATCCTTCATCCGGGTAAAGCAATCCAACTATGTGTTTAATTAGAACACTTTTACCGCAACCGCTTCTTCCAATTATGACAATTGTTTCCCCCGTGTCAATTTCCAGGTTTACACCACGCAGTACTTTGTTACTGCCGAATGATTTGTGGAGATTATTTATTTCTATCATAGTTAAGTTATTTTTTATTATTTAAAATAGATAAAAGAATGGAGTATTGTAACTTCTATTTTAAAATAGGAAACCGGATTCACTTTAATTGAATCCGGTTAATGTGGAGAGCAATTTGATAGGGTTTAGTTATTTACAATAATTTCAGCACCTAATTGCTGAGCACCATTACCACTTAAAAATCCTTTTGCAAATACTGTATAGATTTTACCAGCTTCAAGACTTATTACTGGAAGATCCAATGCAACAGTAGTTGTTCCAGCTACTCTTACTTCAAGATCGTATGAACCAGCATCAAGTGGGGTGAAAGCCGTAGATTCCTTGAATGATTTGTTGCCAAAAACTACTGTCCCGTCAGATAGTGTTATGTCTACTGCCGGTGCATCTGGCGATAAGTGAATAAATCTTACATGTGCTTTACCCTGAGCAGGTGAAGTTAAATCGTCTTCGATTACAATTGCTTCAATGTTAGCTACAGAATTAACTGCAAACACTGAATAATTTTTATTCGTCATTAAATCTAAGTTAGCTTCAATAACTGTAGTTGATGTTCCAGTTACATTAACTTTTACATTTCTTGTTCCACTTGGTACGGTTAAGTAACCAGTGTTGTTAGGAAATGTTAGGTTTGTTCCCGCTATTGCGTTATCTACTAATAGATCAACACCCGGTGCATCAGGAGATGCATGAATAACTTTTACCAAAGAATTTGATGGTAAGGGAGTTGGTGATACCGGTGTTTCCTCATCATCACAACCGATGAATGATAGTGCGAACAAAGATACTGTTAGTGCTAAAATGAGCTTTTTCATTTTCTTTTCCTTTTTTTTGATTATTTGATTTTTATTGCTTTTAGAATTTGTATGTTATAACACATAACAGAATTTTAAAGTTCCCACTCATTCAAAAATCGTTATGATAAATTAGCAAAAGCTGGAAATCGTTGAATTTTAGGAGATTGTGGAGAGCGTTGTGCAAGGACTGATGAATTATCAGGTTTTATTTAGGGTCGGATGTAAGATTGTAAATAAAAAAGCCTGTCGGTCGACAGGCTAATATATTCGAAAAGTTATCAAATACTTTCAGGTAATGTATATTTTCTCCCTTTATTCTGCTCTTTTAGCCAAACCATTAATGACGAAAAATAATCTACCATAGGTTTTGCATTCATTTCTGCGCCAATGCTGGTATTTAAGTGCTCTCTCCAATCTACGCTTGCGCCGGGAGACAATAAATCGCTTAAAAATTTTCCTGTTTCTTTATTTCCGTAGTAATTAGTTGCATGAGGTTCCTGCTTTAAAATTTTACTTGCGATGTAATCGTGAAATTGAAACAATAGTACATTCGAAATTGCATAATCGTAGTATTGCGCTGCATCGTTATTAATGTGTGTTTTAGTTGCAGCATCACAAAATTCATTGCCTCTTTTATTTGGCGGAATTATTCCCTGGTATTTTTCAACAAGTTCCCACCACTTGTTGTTGAACTGATCTTCCGGAAGATTATTTGAATAAAGTTCATATTCAAAATCTGTCATCACACCTGCACTCCATGGAATAAAGACGATATAATCTAAAGATTCTTTCAGCAAAATTTGAATTTTATCAATCTCAAAATCCTGGGGTAACAATTTCATCTGCTTTAAAAAAGGAGCTTGAAGAGATGCGAGTCCAATTAAACTTCCAACGGCTTCGTGGTATCCGCGATTTGCACCTTCTCTTAAAATTAATGGAACATCAGGATTTGAATAACTTATATAATAATAAATATGCCCGAGTTCGTGAAGTGAAGTGCTCCACCATCTTGTATTTGGAATTACACTCATTAACGATCTTACATCTTTATCATTATCCATATGCCATGCAGAGGCGTGGTTATTTTTTTTGTAGCCTACATCCGGTGGAGCGGGGTAAAGACTCGATAAATCCCAAAACGATTGCGGAAGCTCTGGAAAACCAAGACTCACATAAAATTCTTCTCCCTTTTTTACAATCCACTGGGAAGAGTGTTGTTGCAAGGTTTCATCAATGTTTATTCCACTGGTTTTAATTATACCCTGCCAATCCTGTCCCCAGCGATTTGGAAGCCAGTGTGCAGGAAGCAAATGAGGAACTTCCGCATTATATTTTTCAGCCAAAGTGTAACGTGCCCATGTATGTAGTTCTCGGTATAACGGCCAAATGTCTTTAATCATACTTTGGCAGACATCTCTCATTTCATCTACAGTCATTCCATATTCAGAAACCTGGTATGCAAAAAAATCATCGTAACCCAAAGCCTGCACGGTTTTATTTCTTAAGTTCTGAAGATTTACTAAACCATCTTTTAAATCTTTACCAACTTCTTTACTTGTTTCCCAAACTTTCAATCGTTCGCTCAGATCAGTTTCTGTAATCAACAACGCATCCATCTGATTTGTTGAAATTGATTTTCCGTCTAATTTAAAATCGAATCCGTAAAGCAGCTCAACCTGTTTTGTATCGGCTTCAATTTTTTTCTTAACAATTTCACCCGCAGTTTCAGGATTGCTGCCTGCGAGGAATAAAACTCTTTTTAACTGTTTTACTTGTAAATCTGTTAAATCATCTTTTTTTTCTAAAAACTTAGTGGCGGTTTCAATATTTTCTTTACTACCGACAAAGTTGGCATATTGCTGTTGAGCGTCCTGTGCAAGTTTACTCGTGACTGTATCGCCTTCTACAATTCGTGTGTTCAATGCCCATTCGCCTTTATTCCATTCGTAAAGATGTTTTTGAAATTCTTTATTGTATTCATTTAAATAAGTCTGAACCTTCTCTTGAATATCGGATTTTTGTGAGCAAGACGTTAATACCAATAGTGCCATTACAAAAAACGTGATTAATAATTTCATCTATCCTTCATTCTGTTTTGTTATTAGAGTTAAGTTTGAAAGCAGTTAAAGTAAAAAATTAAAAATTATTTTGAAACATATTTAAATGCATCAATTGCTTTTGATAAATGCTCTTTATCGCTGCCGCTTAATAAAAATATCCAGCTATTATTTGCCCATGCAAACCAACGCCTCCCTTTTTCATCTGTGCCACTTGCACTCCATTTACCGTTTATGTTTCCTCTAAAATGATTTTTCATTTTATCAAATCGTGGAGCAACTACTTCTTTAAAATGGGCATCGGCGTTGGCTTTTGTCTGTGCAAGAATTGCATCAATAGTTATTTTCCCATCGCCGTAAAATGCCGTGAATCCTTCTAGAGGATGATTTAGGTTTAGTCTTTCAATTTTACTTTTCATTCCATTAATTTCACTGGGAAATACATCATCCAGTTTAGCATTTGGGGGAGGTGGATCGAAATCTGTATTATAATCAGGTCCGCAAGCTGTTATAAAAAACAGTGCAAATAGAATGAGAACTTTAGTTTTCATTAACATTTTAGACTCCATTAATTATTCGTTAAAAATTTTATTTAAATGATGATCCATATGATCAACATAATCTTTCATTAAGAGAAAAAGGTTATCTGCATTTTCAAAAGAGTCTTCTGCTTTCAATTCAAGTATTAAATTTTCTTCGGGGGTATTTTGCATAATAAATAGGATGTGTTCGTTGTACACTTTCCAAAAATTTATAAGCTCGTTTGTATCCTTTTCATTGTAATTCTGCATTCTCACCCAATCATTTTGCGCATATCCGTCTACAAAAAATGGTGATGGTGAAAACTGCGCTTTTATAAACCTGTGATGATTATTTGCCGCAGAATCAATTAAGTGCCCGAGGATTTCTTTCTTCGACCACTTATCTGAGGCTGGATTTCTTGTAAGCTCACTCTCGGAATAATTTAGAAATTTTTGTGGAACTTTATTGATATGCTCTGCCAGACGATCTATAACTTTTTGTAATTCTTTATTCATTTGTAAAAATTTTATGTTTAGTAATTAATTAAAACAGCTATACCTAAAAAAGCAAAAGAGAGAAACATCATTATTAAAAATAAAGGCAGCACGAATTTCACCCATTTTGTGTAAGGAATTCCTGCAATGCTAAGTACTGCCATTAATAATCCCGATGTCGGAATTATCATATTCGAAAATCCATCACCGCAGGTAAATGCAAGCACTGCTGTTTGGCGGGTTATACCCAAAAGGTCTGAAAGTGGAGCCATTAGCGGCATGGTTACTGCAGCTTGCCCGGAGCCGGATGGAATAAAAAAGTTTAGTGTCGTTTGAAAAACTAGCATTCCTCCGGCACCAACAAATGCATGAAAGTTTTGTAGTGTATTTGCAGCTGAAAAAATAATTGTATCGAGAATCTGTCCGTCTTCTAAAACAACTTGCACACCTTTAGCAAAACCAACCACAATTGCAGCAACTATCATATCTTCCATTCCTTTGACAAAAGATTTTGCAGCTTCGTTAATCGGAATTTTTGAAATAAAAATAGAAGCAATTCCAATCAGTAGAAATCCTCCCGCCATTTCACTCATCCACCATCCAAATTCCTGAACGGCAAAAATGATTAATGCAAAAAGTAAAGCCCCAAAAATAATTATAAACAAGTGCTCCTTTTTGAATTCTACTTTTTCGAATGAAAAATGATCGATTGAAAATTCATCATCGGGCATAATAGATTTTGTAGGATCTTTTTTGATTTTAGCTCCATAACGAAGAAGATAAAACACTGCTATTATAATTGTGATTAGGAAGAATACTAATCTTAATTCAAGTCCGCTGTTAAGTGGAACCTCTGCTATACCCTGCGCAATTTGCACAGTAAATGGATTTGTAGTTGCAGCTGAAAATCCAACTTCCATCGCGAGCATTACAATTGCCAAACCAAAAACTCTGTCGTAGCCGAGTTTCTTTGAAACGATAAGAAAAAGTGGAATTAAAGGAATAAATTCCTCTCCCATTCCCAGAGTTGAAGAACCAATTGCAACAACTATCATTAAAATAATTACCATCACTTCTGCTTTGTGCCCGAAAACATCCAACAGCTTTTGAATGAAAGCCATTATCGTTCCCGTTCTTTGCAGAATACCAAACACACCACCGATTATAAAAATGAAAAATATTATATCTGCAGCGGCTTCCATTCCTCTGGGAATCGAACTTAAAAATCCAAAAAAGCTAACCGGGGTTGCTTTACCTTCGCTTTTTTCACCGATGATTATACTTTCAGCAGAAATGTGTTTTTCTATTTGCTGGTAAGTGCCAGGCTTAACTACAGTGCGCGTTAGTGTACCTATTTTTTTTGTTTCTCTTTCGTACTCACCTGAGGGAATGATATAAGTAAAAACAGAGCATATAAGTATTACACCTGTTAAGAGAACAAATACATGTGGGAGTTTTATTTTTTTAATATGTTCCTCTGCTGTCTAATTGCGTTCTGAAGTTATGGAAAAATGTTAACTAATCTATTGAATAATACTTCAATTGTTCTTGATTCTTCAATTATGACTTTTAATTCATTTTCTGATTTGTACCCCGCAATACCCTCGCGGAGCAATTCCTTCACATTCTCAAGTTTCAATGTCATTATAAAATTATTCGGCAAGTTTGTTTTATTCAATTTATCATATTTCCATGACCAGAGATTACCATTTCTATCAAGAAGTTTAGAATCGTCGTCCAAAGGCCAGTAGTGATAACTATATGTATATGCGAATTCATTAAGATCACTTACACAAGTTAGTTCTATACCATTCCACTCATCATAAACAATAAATATCGGAAATGCTATTTCCTTAAAACCGAGTTCACTAAGTTTATTCACCCATTGTTTTAAGTTTTCCCTAGAAATTTTTGCTTTGGCATTTTTTTTCTCTTTTTTAACATCGAAATAATTCTTAATAGTTAGTACCGGCTTAAAACTCATTTAAATATATTCAAAGTAATTATTTGCAACTATACTTAATATTTTTTTAACATCTATTGTAATACTAATTCTACAATTTTCTTGCAACAACAACTACAGTTTTCATTGTTTCAACAACACCAGTTCCTTCGTTTATCGCTTCGAGAAAAATGATGTAAATTCCTATCCGCAATGCATCACCATCATCACCAAGCCCGTCAAAAATAACTGAGCCGCTGGAGCCGCTTGCCTGGTTGTTCGTCAGCGCTCGAACTAATCTTCCCTTGCTGTCATAAATTTTTATTCTTACCTGCGAAGTTGCCTGCGTTAATTTGTAATTAATTATTGTAAAATCTTCAAATCCATCGTTATCGGGTGAAAAAGGATTTGGTGAAACAGAAATATTTGATTCTTCATTTAAATTAACTGTGTATATGCTATTTTGGTTTCCGGGAGTTGCACCGATTGGATCTGCACTGCTGCTCCAGTTACTCGGATCGTTAGCACCAAGATTCGGATTTATTCTTTCAAGTGAAATGTTTTTTGTTGAACCAAAATTATCGTTGTGCCATTTATCAGAATACCAAACTGAATCTATTACATTTCCTTTTACATCTTTTAATAAAATTAGTTCGCCTGTGTTTACTAATCCAAGACTTGATACTCCTACAATAGTTTTTAAAACCGATTCAATTAAACCATACTTAAATACTATTAGCGAATCAGCAGCGAGTATGAAATAAGAATTATCTGGAATCTGTAAAGGAATTTCTGAAAGCTTATAGGTGTTTCCGTTTTCATCTTCCATTCTCCAACCACCCACGCTTAAAGATTCACCGCTTATATTCAGAAACTCAACAAACTCACTATTATCCGTATCGGGATCAAACATAATTTCGTTGATAACAAGATCGTTTCTTTCGTAATCTGGAACATTACCAATTGAGTTTGGCTCGCCTGGAGTGCTGCCATTTGGGTTTAAAGATGTTGTCCAGTTTGTGCTGTTGTTAGTTTCTTTTTCGAGTGAAATTCTTTCAAGAGAAAATCCTTTTCTTCCTCCCCACAATGAACGGTAGAATAAACTGTCGATGATGCCGTCTCTAAAATCATAAATAATTATTCCATCTGAAGTGTTACCGAGTGTACCAAAGTTCGAGAATAAAACTTTCGCAGTAACTTCTGGATGAGCAGAGTTGAAGCTTGTATCCTTTGCAATTACCAGATATTCATTCGGCTGAAGAATTACATCTTTATTTGTAATGAAGTCTTTTGTTGGAGTTGTAAGTACATCACTAACAGACCAGTTTTTAATATTTATATCATCATTTGACACATTTACAACTTCAATCCATTCAGGTTCGCTGTCAGCAGGATTGTACATAACCTCATTTACCAGAACAATTTTTGCCGGAAATCCCGGCTCAACACTTTTTTCAAAATAATTGTTTAAAGTATCTTCATCTTCTGTAAAAACAATTCTAACTGCAGCTAAAATTTTAGTATTAATATTTTCTATCGGAAGTGTTGAACTGACATTTGCTGAATCACCCGAAGCTAAAGCTAAACTTACTTCGCGACTTAGCAGCTGATCGACAATATTGTTTGAGTCGGTATCAATGTAAAACTCAACATTAAAATTATTTGCCGATGAAGATCCGTTGTTCCGCACTATTGCAGAAACATAAACCTCATCACCCGGAACAGGAAAACGTGGATTAAAACTCATTTCGGCAACTGAAAGATCGAATTGTTTAGGTGTGATGCTGTTTATTCTGCCCGGGGTGCTTTGCTCAATATCTAAAGAGCTTCCCCAATTTGTTTGAAGATTGGAGTTTGCATCAACAGAGACTCTTTCAAGTGAGTGACCATTTATACCCCCCCACTCGCTTGTGTAAAGTATTGAATCAATTTCTATTCCGCGGCTATCTTTCAAGACAACTCCGTCAACATCGTTGTTTAAAGAAGGCAGTGCAAGCACATAAACTTCTGAAGGAATTAAACGATGAAAATTAATTATTTCGCTGCTTCTGCTAAGCACTAGGTATGAGTTTGGCTCGATGAAAACATTTTCTTCTATTGTAACAGAAGTTGCTGTGGTTAAAATATCGTTTATACTCCAGTCTTTAATATTTACAACTGCACTAGTTCTGTTGTAAATTTCGATCCATTCAGGTTCACCGCCTGCAGGCGCGTACATTATTTCATTAATTACAATTGATTGCGGGGGAAATCCCGGCTCAATTGTTTTGTAAAATTTATTGTTTGTTGTGTCTTCATCGGAACTGAAAACAGTATTAATTAAAAATCCTCTTTTATTTTGAAGACTATTAATTGAGTAATTCAAATTGAAAATGGAAGAATCATTCGAAGTCAAAAATAAATTTTGAACTGTTGCTAAAAGCACATCAGGCAGCGAATCTAAATCCGTATCTTCAAACAATTGAATTGAAAAGTTGGCATCGTTGAAT
Organism: uncultured Ignavibacteria bacterium; assembly: GCA_965365225.1. GTDB lineage: Bacteria > Bacteroidota > Ignavibacteria > Ignavibacteriales > Ignavibacteriaceae > IGN2. The sequence goes on from CBDUAV010000026.1 coordinate 22,256, forward strand.
CCTATGTTTTTTACTTTTGCTGAAACAGAAACCGTATCACCCCGTAGTGGAAATTCCGGATTGAATACAACCTCAGCAGCAGCAACATCAAAATCTTTTTTGGTAAGTGAATTTTTAACTCCTGGTGTCGCCTTATTTGGATTTACAGAAGTTCCCCAATTTGTAGAATCAATGCTGGAATTATCTACTGAAATTCTTTCCAGCGATCTGCCGTTTTCATTTCCACCCCAAACAGGCAAATAATAAAGTGAATCAATTAAAACGCCTAGCGAATCTTTAATTACGACGGCGTCACCCGTGTTGTTTAATGCAGGAAGACTAAGCTTAATTATTGCCGAAGGAACAGTGTAAAAACTTAAAATTGATGAATCAGCTGTAAGCACAATAAACGAGTTTGCTGGAATGAAAATATTGTTGTTAGTTATTGTAACAGAAGATGCGGCATCATTTAATTTCCATTTTTTAAGATTCAGCGGTGATAAAGATCTGTTATAAAGTTCCACCCATTCCGGCTCACCTGTGGAAGGACGATAAAGTATTTCATTTACAACAACATCGTTATAATTATTGCCGGGCGGAAACACAACGAAGCCATTAATCAGTTCATTATTTATAGGATTTTCATCAATATTAAAAATTACTTTTGAAATTATTTGATAGTTACCCGCATTTAAACTCACCATCATTGTGCTTGCAGTGATCGAATCACCCGAAGCAAGATTTGCATACGACTGTGTAAAAATCAATTCTCCAGGATCTGCAGTCGAATCAAAATTAGCATCATTATATATTTCAATTGAGTAATTATCCGCGTTATTTGTTCCAATGTTTTTTACTTTTGTAAATATAGTTACATCATCTCCTTCAAATGGAGTTGAGGGCGAAAAAGTTAATTCTGCCATTAACAAATCGAACTCGACCGGCGCAACTGAATTTTTAAAGCCCGGGGTCCCATCATCAACAAGTGCATTTGCCCAGTTAGTTTGAGAGCTGTCTTTTATTAATTCAATTTTTTCATCCGATCGCGATTGAGAATTATTTGCAGAATAAAAGTATGCTTCGAGTGTATCATCAACTGAATTTAAAAGCCAGATTGGTCTGTCGGATGTATTTGCCATCCCCGAAGAGCCAAAAGCATTATTATTAATTTTTAAAATTAAAGCCTCAGGCGGAATCAATGCATCGTAAATTCCTGAGCCAAACGGATAATCACCTTCTAAAATTATTGCATAAGAGTTTGGCTGAAGAATTGTTCCTTCGCCTGCATCTATTATAATATCGGGGCTGGAAGTAGAATATTTTAATTTAAAGCTGTCCAGGTTTATACTTTCAGTGCTGCTAAAATTGTAAAGCTCGATAAATTCGTTAGGACCCGACTGCGGGTAAAACATTATTTCGCTTAAGATAAGTGTGGAATCTGTTTGTGCAGAAATAAATTGGAAGGCAAGAACGGAAAATAGTAGTAACTTTTTTGTCATTAATTAGTTGAGATTTATTTTAACAATATAGTTAAACTAACTCCCACTTGCTTAATCTTTTTTGGGGGGAGGTTGTTTCCCAGCAAGATATTCAAATAGACTTTTGGGAAGTAAACGAATCAAACTTGTAAGCACTATCATTAAAAACGGAAATTGAATAATCCTTTTTTCTTTTTTGATACCTTTAAGAATAATTTCAGCCGCTTTATCTGAACTCATTAATAAGGGCATATGAAATTCATTTTTATCTGTCATCGGGGTCCGCACAAATCCAGGGCGGACGGTAATAACTTTTATCTTATGCGGCTTTAATTCTATTCTTAAGCTTTCTAAAAATATTGTTGCCGCCGCTTTACTTGCATTGTACAATCCACTTTTGGGGAATCCCATCAAATCTGCCATGCTGGAAACACCGACAATTGTTCCTTCTTTGCTTTTTATAAAATCCGGAAGAAGCACATCGACCCAGTTTGTAATTCCAAAAATATTTGCTCCGAGAATTTCTTTTGCAAGTTCAGAACTAAAATTATTTATTTCAGTTCTACTGCTTGCACCAGCATTAAGAATAGCAATATCTACCTTTCCAAAATCTTTTTTTATTTGATTGTAGACTACTTTTACTTCTTCAAAAACAGATACATCACACTTGTACGTATATATTTTATTTTTTGATGATTTTAATTCATTTGTTAATTCATCTAAAAGATTTTTTCTTCTGGCAATTAGGGCAAGTGAGCAATTTTCCTTTGGCAGTAATTTTGCAAGCGAATAGCCAATTCCGGAAGAGGCTCCGGTTAGTAATATTACCGTATCTTGAAGATTCATTTGTGAAGGGGGCATTTTTATAACAATTGAGGCGGGAATTTAAAGAATTGCGAACAGGATTTAAACTTTGTTAAAAAGAATCTATTGCTTATTTTTTCTCAAAAATTATTCCAGATTTATGAATGAGCAATTTTTACCGGTTTTGGGAGTCTTAGTCCGCCAGGAAATAGCAGAAACGCACTTTAAATGCGATTTGTACAAATGTAAAGGTGCGTGTTGTACATTCGAAAGCCGCTATGGTGCACCTTTAGCAATAGAAGAAATTAAAGTTATTGATAACATATTAAACGATGTTAAAAACTATTTATTACCCAGTCATATAAAAGAAATTGAAGAAAATGGTTTTTATGAAGAAAAGCAAAATGAATTTATGACAAGAAGTATAAATAATCGTGCTTGTGTGTTTGTGTCTTATGAAGATGGAATTGCTATGTGTGCAATTGAAAAAGCTTATCTTGATAAAAAAACAAATTTTAAAAAACCAATATCGTGTCATCTATTCCCAATTAGACGAACAGATTTTGATGGGGATATTTTGAAGTATGAAAAACTAGATGAATGCGATCCTGCATTAGATAACGGAAAAACTAATAATACAACTATAGCAGAATTCTGCAAAGAGCCACTGAACAAATTGTACGGAAACGAGTGGTACTCACAATTAATGGAAAGTATCGGAAAATAAAATGCTTAGTTTAAACCAGCGGTTAACTCAACAGCAAAAATTATCGCCTCAGCAAATTCAGTATCAAAAGTTATTGCAACTTAACACGCTTGCATTAGAACAGAGAATTAAAACTGAATTGGAATTGAATCCAATTTTAGAAGAAGAAATGGAGTTAACTCAAGATCAAGATGATAAAGAGCGCGATGATGAATTTGAAGTTGAAGAAATAAAAGATCCTGATAAAGAGGAATTCGAACTTGAAGATTTTATGAATGATCACGATTATGACCACGAGAAGGTTTACCGAAATAGCGATGAAGAGCAATACCATCCTCTTGCACCAGTAAGGGAAACACTCTCCGAGCATCTGCTTGAGCAATTGCATATGCTTAATATGAACGAAGAGCATACCCGGTTGGGTGAAGAAATAATAGGGAATTTGGATGAGAGCGGCTATCTTAAAAGAAGTTTAGAAGATTTAATAAATGAACTTGAACTTTTTGAGCACATAAAAATTGATATTGATACTGCTGAAAGCCTACTGAAACGAGTTCAGCTTTTTGATCCAGTTGGAATAGCAAGCAGGGATTTACGTGAGTGTTTGCTAATTCAACTTCGCAGAAGTAAAAATGCTGATCCGTATTACAAATATCTCGCAGAAAAAATGCTGGAAGTTTACTACGATGATTTTACAAAGAGAAGATTTGATGCTTTAAAGCAAAAAATGAATTTAACCGATGAAACTTTGAAAGAAACAGTACACCTTATTCAAAGTTTAAACCCCAAACCGGGCGAAGGTAATATAGAATCGGAAGAGATGAATCAAATTTCTCCGGATTTTATTATAGAAAAAGTAGAAAATGATTACGTAATTACACTTAACGATAGAAGCATGCCTTCTGTTACAATAAGCAGGCAATATCTTGAAATGTTTGATAGCAATAGAAACAAGAGAGGCAAAAAGAGTCCTAGAGAAAAAGAAACTTATAAATTTCTTAGGGAAAAGTTTGAATCCGCAAAATGGTTTATTGCATGTATTCAACAACGTAGAGAAACTTTGATGAAAATAATGCAGGCAATATTTCACAGGCAGTACGAATTTTTTGAAAAAGGCGCGAAGGCTCTTAAACCGATGATTTATAAAGACATTGCGGAAGAAATTAATATGGATATTTCTACAATAAGTCGTGTGGTTAACGGCAAATATGTCCAGAGCATTCAGGGTATACACGAATTGAAATATTTTTTTAGTGAAGGTCTTTCTACAGATACAGGAGAGGAAGTATCTAACAAGCATATTAAAGAAAGACTAAAAGAAATAATAGAAAAAGAAGACAAGAAAAAACCTTATAGCGATGATAAGCTGGCAGAACTATTAAACGGTGAAGGAATCCACATAGCACGCCGAACAGTTGCAAAATACCGTGAACAGCTCAGACTGCCGGTTGCCCGTTTACGTAAAGAGCTGTAATGCATTACGCAGCCGATGTATTATTAATCATAACATTATTTGCTATATACAGTTTTGTTCATACCCTACTAGCGTCAAAAAGAATAAAAATATTATTTAAAAAGACCTTTGGGGAACTTATTGCTTTTTATAGGCTGCTTTACAATGTGTTTGCATTGGGCACACTTTATTTAATTTATGAATATTCACCAAGGCCGAATGTAGTTATTTATGACCTACCAAATCCTTACGATTTAATTGCTCTAATTCCTCAATTTCTAGCACTCGCAGGGTTATTCTGGGCTTTTAAGTATATTTGTTTTAAAGAGTTCGTTGGGCTGGATCAGATAAAGAGATTTTTTGAAAAGGATTACACTTCCGAACTTGATGAGGAGCTAACTTTATTAATTAAAGGTCCTTATAGGTATTCAAGACATCCGGTTTATTTTTTTTCAATCATTTTTTTACTATTTAGACCAACAATGGATTTGTTCTATCTCACGTTTTTTATCTGTATTGTAGCTTATTTTTATATTGGTTCTTATTATGAAGAAAAAAAATTAACTGAACACTTTGGAAATTTTTATTTAGATTATAAAAAATCGGTTCCGCGAATCTTTCCTGTAAAATTACTTAAGCCTTACAAAGAAGAAATTTTTGCTGAATATTGAATAAGGAAAAAATTATGAGTGATAAAATAAGATCAACAACAATTATTGGTGTCGTGCACAATGGAGTTGCTGCTCTTGGGGGAGATGGACAGGTTTCAATCGGCAATACCATAATGAAGCACAACGCAATAAAAATTAGAAAACTTTCCGATGGAAAAGTAATCTGCGGATTTGCAGGCGGTGCTGCAGATGCTTTTGCACTTATGGGTAGATTTGAAGATAAGCTTGAACAATACCGCGGTAACGTTAGTCGCGCTGCGGTTGAACTCGCAAAAGATTGGCGGACTGATAAGTATTTACGCCGCCTTGAAGCGATGCTGGCTATAGTTTCAAACGATACAGCATTAGTTGTTTCGGGAAATGGAGATGTAATAGAACCGGATGATAAAATTGTAGCAATTGGATCAGGCGGAATGTACGCGTTATCTGCAGCGAGGATGCTAAAAAAATACAGCAATCTAACTGCAAAAGAAATTGCTGCAGAAGCGCTTAAAACCGCATCTGAAATATGCATTTATACAAATGATAAAATTAATGTTGAAGTAATTGATTAAGGAGTTGAATTTTTATTATGAATGAACGAACAATGAAAGAATTAACACCCAGCAAAATTGTACAAGAGCTTGATAAGTACATCATAGGACAAACAGACGCCAAACGAGCTGTTGCTATTGCGTTAAGAAACAGGTGGCGCAGACAGCAAATTGAAGATGTGCTTCGTGAAGAAATTCTTCCGAATAATATAATTTTGATTGGGCCAACAGGCGTAGGTAAAACTGAAATTTCCCGCAGACTTGCAAAGCTCGCAGCTGCACCTTTTGTGAAAGTTGAGGCTTCAAAATTTACAGAAGTTGGTTATGTGGGTAGAGATGTTGAATCTATGATTCGTGATTTAACAGATTTTGCCGTTAATATGGTTAAAGCAGAAAAAACAAAAGAGGTTCAATCGAAAGCAGAAGAAATGGCAGACGAACGAATACTCGATATTCTTATTCCACCTGTTAGAAAACCGCAGCAGCAGATGCAAGCAGTTCCTTCGCAAACAACCGAACAAAAGCAGGAAGAAGTAAATTCTGAAGAATATCAAAATCAAAAAACGCGCGAATGGATGAAAATGAAATTGAAAAATGGTGAAATGGATGAAAAGATGATTGAATTCGATTCTCAGGCACCGCCCGCAATTGGAATGCAGGTAATGGGACCATTTGGAATGGATGATATGGGAATAAATATTCAGGAAATAATGGGCAACCTGATGCCGAAAAAAAGAAAGAAAAGAAAAACTTCCATTGCAAAAGCAAGAGTTTTGCTTGCGCAGGAAGAAGCGCAAAAATTAATTGATATGGAATCAGTTCAACGTGAAGCGATTAAACGAGTCGAAGAATCAGGAATTGTTTTTATTGATGAAATTGATAAAGTAGCAGGCAGTGGAGGTAAAGGGCACGGACCGGATGTATCACGTGAAGGTGTACAGAGAGATCTTCTACCAATCGTTGAAGGAACAAACGTTAACACAAAATACGGTGTTGTAAGAACAGATCATGTTTTATTTATAGCTTCCGGTGCTTTTCACATTGCAAAGCCTTCCGATCTTATTCCTGAACTGCAGGGAAGATTCCCAATTCGTGTTGAATTATTAAGTTTAACAGAAGATGATTTTGTTAAAATACTTACGACTCCGCAAAATGCACTTTTAAAGCAATACAGTGCTTTGCTGGGAACTGAAAAAGTAAAATTACATTTTACTGAAGACGGCATTTGTGAAATCGCAAAAATTGCTACACAGGTTAACGAAGCGGTAGAGAATATTGGAGCAAGAAGGTTACATACAATACTCACCACTTTGCTGGATGAAATTTTATTTGATGTGCCTGATAAAATCCCGTCTGAAACAGTCAGGATTACTGCAGAATTTGTAAAGGAAAAACTTGATAAAATAGTTAAAGACAGGGATTTGAGTAAGTTTATTTTGTAAGAAATATTTCAATTTTTCCGAAAGGCGGTTCA
>CBDUAV010000027.1:0-29145 GCA_965365225.1 uncultured Ignavibacteria bacterium
GGTTTATAAACAAGTGGGTAAACGGTGGTGGAACTACAAATTCAAATTATGCACTTTATGATGCCCATTTCTTTGATATGAACACAGGTGTGGCAGTCGGTGGTGGCGATAATATTGTAAGAACTACTGATGGTGGTGTGACATGGACTTCACTTGATCCACTACCTGCCAGTACTTCAAGTTTTTATGATGTATACTTTGTGAATGCTACTTTAGGTTTCGCTATCGGATCAAGTACGGTTGACATGTTTAAAACTACCGATGCTGGACTAACATGGACTGGACCGATACTAATTCCAGGCACAGCATATAACGTATATGCGGTTGATGAAAATACAATATATATTAATGGAACTTCCGGAAACTTCCGATATTCAACTGACGGTGGCGCTACCTGGACTACAGTATCCACGGGAGCTGGCGGAACACTATATGATATGGAATTCACGGATGCTAACAATGGCTGGGTTTGCGGCTCAGGTGATAATCCAGCTTACACAACTGATGGTGGATTAACGTGGACTGTTACCCCTGCAACTCCTACTGCTGCATCACAATATGATATTGATGTTATGTCAACAGTATTACAAAAATTAAATGAAAGCTTTACAGATGCTGCATATCCTCCTTCTGGTTGGCATACAAAGAATATTTCGGGACCTTCACAAGAATGGGTAAGATATACATCTACAAATAATACACCTCCTGCAAGTACAAGAATACGATATGATGCAGCCGGAGGAGAGGATTGGTTGGTTACACCTCAACTAAGTATTACTACGGGTGATTCGTTGAAATTCTGGGCACGTAAACTCTTCACGTCAACATATGAACCGGATACATTGGAAATCAGAATATCAACTACCGATACATCAGTAGCAAGTTTCACAGACGTTATATTTAAGAATAGTGTTAATGTTGCATTTAACACAGTCTTCGAACAATTCGCTTTTGATTTGAGTGCTTACAATGGAATGAATATATACATTGCATTTCGCCACTATGACGTTGATGGAAATGGAATGTATCTCGATGATATCACAGTCGGCGAGCCTATGGCTGTTGATCAGATTTTTGTAACTGGAGATCCACAGAATATTTTTACCTCGACAGATATGGGTGCAAGCTGGAGTCCAATTGATTTCCTAGGTTCTCCACAGCCGTGGACCAGTACCTACTACTCCACGGATTTTGCAGCAGCAAATGATTTTGTAACTGTAGGTGGATTTGGACTTATTAACGAAGTTACACCTGCAGATGCTGCTACAGTTCATACTGTATTTCTTAGAGGTGGTTCACTTTACTGTATTTGGGCTGAGAGCCCCACAGGAAATGTAATTGCCGGTGGTGCAGCCACTACTACTACAGCATTTAACCAGGCGATGTATTCTACAGACGGCGGAGAAAACTGGGCTATTTCAGTAGTAGAAGATTCTGTAGATTTTGATTTTAATGCTATAAGTATGGTAACTCCACTTATTGGTTATGTGGCTCGAGAGGATCATTATGTATCTAAAACTACTGATGGCGGTGCAACATGGTTCCCAGTAACACGACCAGCAGTTTCAACAAGTGATTTTGAAGCTTGCTGTTTTCTTGATGAAAATAATGGTTATGTTTTTGGCGCCGGAGGTAGCGGATTTAAAACTACAGATGGAGGAACAACCTGGACAACTTTAACAACAGGTGTAACATCCATTTTGAGAGGCTGTGATTTCCTCGATGTTAATACAGGATATGTTGTTGGCTCAAGCGGAGTTGTACTTTATACAACGGATGGTGGAACAACATTTACCCCACAGACACCTAATAATACTTCCACTCTGTATTCAATAGATATGGTTAATAGCAATGTGGGTTATATATCGGGTTCATCGGGAAGAGTTAGGAAAACAACTGATGGCGGTGTAACCTGGGATACAGTGGATGTTGGAAACACATCACCAACTCTTTATGAAATTGACTTTAAAAACGAGATGAATGGATTTACTGCTGGTAGTAGCGGACGGTCATTCTATACAACAGATGGCGGCGAAACCTGGAACTTTGAGAATACCAGTATGAGTACTATCTGGGCAAATTATGTAGAAAAGACAAGCCCTGATACGGCAACAGTATTTGCATGCGGTACTAATTCATTTATCCTGAAAAACAGTGTAGTTATTGTTCCGGTAGAACTCGCGAGTTTCACGGCTTCTGTTAGCGGAAACAATGTAACTTTAAGCTGGGTAACCGCAACAGAGCTCAATAACCTTGGCTTTGATGTTGAAAGAAAAGCTGCTGAAGGAATTTGGGCAAATGTTGGATTTGTTGATGGTCGTGGAACAACAACTGAACCACAACTTTACAACTTCACAGATGCAGGTCTTACTTCAGGAAATTATAACTATCGTGTAAAACAGATAGATTATGATGGTTCCTATAAGTACTACAATCTTGAAGACGTAGTTGAAATCGGCGCTCCTGTGAGCTACGATCTCTCACAAAACTATCCTAATCCATTTAATCCAACTACTAAGATCAAGTATTCTGTTCCAGCCGATGGCTTTGTAAATATTGCTATTTACAATGTACTCGGTGAGAAAGTAACTGATATAGTTAATAACATTCAAAAAGCTGGAAGTTATGAAGTTACATTCGATGCTACAAACCTCGCAAGTGGAATGTATCTCTACAGAATGGAATCAGGAAGCTTTGTCTCAGTTAAAAAGATGATGATTCTGAAATAAGATTCACTTCTTTTAAAAAATTAAACCCCGCTTCGGCGGGGTTTTTTATTGTATTTTTTTAGTGCTAATATTATGTTTTGTCAGTCTGTGTTCGTCGAAGATTGACGCCACACTTCGACATGCTCAGTGTGACTAACTACTTTAATCCAGCTAATGTTGAACGTTTTTTAATTTTCATTATTATTTTGATTGTGCAGTTGCTGTAATTTTTATTTCCCCAGCATTCTTAAAATATAGAGTAAATTCTCCAACATCACCGTTTTTAATATCTTGCTTTAGTTTCATCAGCATTATATGATGAGCACCTGGCTTTAGCTCAAATGATGATGCAGCTTCAACTACAATTATCTCAACTTCACGCATACCCATTACATCGCCGTTAGAGTATGTTTCGTGTATTTCAACTCTTAATGCAAGATCAGATTCCACCTTGTAAAGAGTGTCTGCTATTTCGCCCTTGTTTTCAACTACAAAATAAAGAGCAGATGCCATGCTTTCAGCGTTTGGTCGCATCCACGGATCGAGGATTTTAATATTGTCTTCATTTGGAAAGAATATGACTAAAAAAGTAAATAAAGTTATCATTAATATTCTCCTAGATATTTTATGTCTTTAATTAGTTCTTCAATATTTATTTTGCTACCCACATAATTTTTTCTGAGCTTTCCTTCCTTATCAATCAAAGAAATTCTATCTGTGTGCATCATAGAATAACTAATCTCCCCATCATCGTAAAAAACAGAATCGGTGGCCAAAGCTCTTACATCAAATCTTCGCAGAAGATCATAAGTTACTTCTCTTTCTCCTGTTATTAGCGTCCAATTCTTAAAATCAATATCGCGGATCTCCGCAAATTTTTTTAAAACCGAAGGTTTGTCTCTTTCAGGATCAAAGCTTAATGCAACAAATTTAATATCCTCAATTTCTTCTGTTTTTAACTTCATTTCAGTTAAATACATGTTGTGTGTAGTCATCGGGCAGATATCAGGGCAGTGCGTGTATATGAAACCCATTACTGTTATATTACCTTTAATCACTTCAGGAAAAATAACGCGCATACTATCCTGATTTACTAGTTCATAACTTTTTTTTGTTAAATCTTTATTCAATGGCAACTCCTGTGTGCAGGAAACCATAAACATTGATAATGTTATTGTAAGGAATATTTTAATCGTCCTTTTCATTCCATCAATTATTATTAATTAAAAATTCTGGCACTAACTTATTAAATTTTGAACCAGTATTAAACAGAATAGTATTTCACCTCATCAAAGGTCTAAAATGAAAGAGGATACAATTGTTCAGTTCGGTGATATGCCCATCGAAGATTTTAGAAAAACTGGCTACAAAGTGATTGACTGGATTGCCGATTACTTACATAATGTGGAACATCAGTCTGTTTTTCCGCAGATAAATTATGGTGATATAAAAAAGGAAATTGTAAAAAATCCTCCATTTAAAGGAGAAGATTCTGAAAATGTTTTGAAAGATGTTGATGATATTTTGCTAAAAGGCATTACACACTGGAATCATCCGAATTTTATGGCTTACTTTAATTCAACTTCCAGCGGACCCGGAATATTAGCTGAATTGCTGAGCGCGGGATTAAATGTAAACGGAATGGCTTGGCACACATGTCCTTCTGCAACTGAGCTGGAAGAAATGATGATGGAATGGTTCAAAAAGATTTTTAATCTGCCTGAAAATTTTTGGGGAATTGTATACGATACTGCTTCCACAAGTTCCATGCACGCTATTGCGGCTGCCCGCGAACAGCTTGATCATCTAAAAATTAGAGAAAAAGGAATGGCTGGAAGAAACGATATTCCGCGGTTAAGAATTTATGCTTCTGAACAGGCACATTTTTCAATTGATAAATCTGTTGTTACTCTTGGATTTGGTTTGGAAGGTATAAGAAAAATACCTGTTGACAAAGATTTCCGAATGATTCCCGATGAGTTGAAAAAAGCTATAGATGAAGACAAACAAAATGGATGGATTCCTTGCTGTGTAATAGCAACAGTCGGAACAACTTCTACTACAAGTGTTGATAATGTGAATGAGATTGGTTCTATATGTGGTGATGAGAACATATGGCTGCACGTGGATGCAGCTTATGCCGGAACTGCAGCAATGCTTCCGGAAATGCAGTGGATACTTGAGGGTATTGAAAAAGCAGATTCAATCGTCATCAATCCACACAAATGGATGTTTACACCGATTGATTACAGTCTTTTCTTTACAAAGAAACCTGATGTGCTAAAGCGTGCTTTTAGTTTAAGTGCTGAATACCTGCAAAGTGCAGGCGATGAAGTAACAGATTTTATGGATTACGGAATCCAGTTGGGCAGAAGATTCCGTTCGCTTAAACCATGGTTTATCATTCGTTATTTTGGAGTTGAAGGCTTACAGAATAGAATTAGAGAACACATTCGTTTAGCAAAAATGTTTGCTAAATGGATAGAAGAAAGCGATGATTTTGAAATAATGGCTCCCGCTAATTTAGGTGTTGTCTGTTTTAGAGCAATTTTAAATAAAAATAAAAGTGAAAATGAACTGAATACTTTTAATGAATATCTTCTTAGCAAAATAAACAAAAGCGGAAAGCTCTTTTTATCTCACACAAAACTTAACGGCAAATATATTTTAAGAATTTCAATTTCAGGATTGAGAACTCAGGAAGAACATATTAAGAAAGCATGGGAGTTGATTAACATTCAGCTTTCTGAGTAAAATATATTCATTTTCACGGCGAAATATTTACCATGGGGTCAATGAATTTTCACTAATCCTCTAAAGTAAATCCTATCTTAATTGTAACCTGCCAGTGAGAGACAACTCCATTATCAATGTGTCCTCGTAATTCTGTCATTTGAAACCAGCGCATATTTCTAACACTCTGCTGTGCTTTGGTTACAGCATTTTGTACTGCTTCTTCTACACTATTTTTTGATGAACCGGTTAATTCGATGTGTTTATAAATATGATCAGGCATAGATTCCTCCGAAGATTTTAATTTTGATTTTTGATAATATTTGATGCAGAAAATACTAAAAAATTATACGGGAATCGATTTATAAATTCAATCATCATATTTTTGATAAACTTAAAAAATAAAAAGGGCGAAATGGAAACAAAGAATTCATATTTAAAACAGATAAAAGGATTAACCTTTGCTGCAAAAGGCGATTCAAATCACTGGTTAATAATGGACGGACCTGAGCGAGTGGGTGGAAATAACGCAGGTGCTCGACCCAAAGAGCTTTTATTGATGTCGCTGGCAGGTTGTACAGGCAGCGATGTTGTTAGCATTCTTAAAAAGAAAAGAGTTAATCTAACTGATTTTGAGATAAACATTACCGCTCAGCAAACAGAAGAACACCCAATGGTTTTTACCGAACTGGAATTGGAATATGTTTTTTACGGAAAAGATATCAAAGTAAAAGATGTAGAAAGAGCAATCGAGCTTTCAACGGGAACTTATTGCGGAGTTTCTGCAATGCTAAAAAAAGCGATGAAGATAAATCACACCTACAGGATTGTTGAGAATTAATTGAACTTGTCGATCTGAGCTTGTCGAAGACTGCCGTCACACTTCGACAGGCTCAGTATCACTATGAGTGATGAATCTCAATCTGCTGATTGTTTATCTAAATATTTAGTTCTTCTGATACAATCCAATCGTATTTCCATCAGGGTCGGTAATGAGTGCATACCAGCCCATTGCGGGAATTGTAGTCTTTCCGGTTTTTATGTGTCCGCCATATTTCTTGGTCTTTTCTAAAGTTTCATCAATGTTGTCAACAGTAATATGAAAAACCGTGCAATCACCACTTATAACTTTTTCAACTTTTCTCAATCCAGCCATTATTCCTTGGTGATTATTGTATAGAAGATAGCCGTTACCGAAAGGTTTAAATTCCCAACTAAAAACGCTCTTTAAAAAAACATTTGAGCGATCCAGATTTGTTGAAGGTATTTCGATGTGCGCAATTAGAGGATTAGCCATTGTATTATCCTTAATTTTCTTTCTGTTTAAAATGAATTATTATCTTGGTTGTGCACAAAAATAAAATTTATAACTGAAAACCTAAAAATTATTTAATATATATTGAAAAAGACCATCACTAATAAAGAATTCTTTAATCAACTTGCCACAGAATATGATGAAATGATATCATTTGAAAAAGCAGTTGAAAATAAAAAGAAAATGTTTCAAAAATTTATAACACATGAAATGCGATCTGCTGCTGATCTTGGTTGCGGCACCGGTATTGATTCAATTGCACTTTCTTCACTTGGATTAAAAATAAATGCATTTGATCCATCAAGTGAAATGATAAAAGCAGCAAAAGAAAATGCAAGGGGAGAAGGATTTAAAATTAATTTTAACAATTATTTTATTGATTCAATTCCGAAAAATTTTAACCATAAATTTGATCTCGCTATTTCACTTGGTAACACTTTTGCTAATATTAAAAAAGAAAAATTTAAGAAATCTATTTTTAGATGCTTCGATTTGCTAAAAGGTAATGGTGTTCTACTGATTCAAATCTTGAATTATAAAAAGGTAGTTGAAGAAAAACAGCGCATAGTAAATGTTACAGAAGGGAATAACAAATATTTTATCCGGTTTTATGATTTTTTTAATAAAGAAATAACCTTTAATATTTTAACCTTCAGCAAAGAAAATCCCACCGAGCATAACCTTATTTCAACAAAACTGATTCCTTATACTAAAAGCGATTTCAGAAATGGATTAAATGAAGCAGGATTCAGTTCAATTGAATTCTTTTCTGATTTTAATTTAACAGCTTTTAACAAAATGCAATCAAAAGACCTCGTTATAAGAGCTATAAAAGTTTAAGTTATTGGGTCAATCCCAATTGACATGTGATATAAATCAAATTTACCTGCCATTCCTCAAAATACTATTGACTTGTAATAAGAAATGAATTAAGTTTTGAACAAACGTTCAGTCAAAAATATGCCCAGAACAAAAAAACAATTTGAGGAGATAAGAAAATCAAGCAGAAAGAAGATCCTTTCTGTTGCATTGGAACTGTTTGCAAAAAAAGGATATCACGCAACATCTATATCACAAATTGCCGCAAAAGCAAAAATTTCCAAAGGATTGATGTACAACTATTTTGCCAGCAAAGAAAGGCTGCTCGATGAAATAATAAATCAGGGATTTAATTCACTTGCTGAGCTTGAATTCAAAGCTAAAAGAGGCGTAAATCCTAAAAAGCAGCTTGAAGAATTTGTTGATGCTGTTTTGGAGAATCTTCATTCAAATTTTACTTATTGGCAATTATATCTGGTATTGCTTGTCCATCCGGAAATTCAGAAAAAATTTGAAAATAAGATGAAACAATTTAGAGATGAGTTTATAGAAACCTTAGCCGCTCTATTCAGAAAATTGAAAGTTAAAAATCCTGAACTTGAAGCATTTCTTCTTGGAACATTTTTCGATGGACTTGTACTGAATTTTATAGCTACTGAAGATGCTTTCCCTGTTCAAAAAATTAAAAAAGCAATTTTAAATAAATACATATAAACTTAATAAATTAATGAAAAGAATATTATTAGCAGGAGCAACAGGTTATTTAGGCAAATATATTGCCGAAGAGCTTGTTGAACAGAATTACTCAACGAAAATTCTTGTAAGAAATCTCGAAAAATTTAAGGAGTTTGAAATTGAAGTTGATGATGTCATCAGAGCAGAAGTGACTAACAAATCAACTTTAAATAATTGCTGCAAAAATATAGATGTTGTTATTTCCACAATTGGGATAACAAAACAGAAAGATGGTCTGACTTATATGGATGTGGATTATCAAGCGAATATGAATTTACTTAGTGAAGCGAAAAAAAGCAGCGTCAAAAAACTTATTTATGTTTCCGTTCTTAACGGAAATAAAATGAAAGACTTAAAAATTTGTGAAGCGAAAGAAAAATTTGTTGATGTACTGAAGAACTCCGGGTTGGATTATTGCATAATTCGTCCGAACGGTTTCTTTTCTGATATGACTGAATTTTTTAAGATGGCTAAAAAAGGAAAAGTCTACCTCTTTGGAAGTGGAAATCAAAAAGCAAATCCTATTCACGGAGAAGATTTAGCTAAAGTTTGTGTGTCGGCAATTGAAAGTAATGAAAAAGAAATTGAAGTTGGCGGACCTGAAGTATTAACTCAGAAAGAGATTGCCAAAATTGCATTTGATGCTGTTGGGAAAGAGACAAAAATAGTTCACATTCCTGATTTTTTTAGAAGACTAACTCTGAAATTGGGAAAACTTTTTATGAGTTCGAAAATTTTTGGACCGATGGAATTTTTTCTGAATGTTATGGCAATTGATATGATAGCACCAAAATATGGTAATCATCATTTAAGCGAATTTTTTCTGGAAAAGAAAGACAGTATTTATTCCACGAAATGATTTTTATTTATTTAATGATAGGAATAAAAAGCAATAAAGTTATGGAACAAATTAAAAACTTAAGGACTTAAAATGAGCGGGGATATTTTTCCATTAGTAGTTGGACTTATCATTATAGGCATATTCTTGTTGTCTATTGAAATTCTGAATAAAAGGCTGTCAGAACAAAAAAAGATCAGCAAGTACTCCAATAAAATTAAAGAGAAAATAAAATGAGAAGAATATTATCATTAGTAATTCTTGTAACAATTTTAACATCAAGTTTAATTGCACAGGATGCAATAGAATTTATTAAAAAAGCAGATGAGTTGATGCGTGCAAAAAGCAGTTATGCTGAATTTAGTATGAAAATTATTAAGACTGACTGGACTCGCACGTTTGGAATGAAAGCCTGGGCACTTGAACCTGATTATGCGATTATTTACGTTACCGAACCTGCAAGAGATAAAGGCACTGTAACACTTAAAAGGAAAAAGGAAGTCTGGAACTGGATACCTTCAGCTCAGAAAGTAATTAAAATTCCACCTTCAATGATGCTTCAATCCTGGATGGGTTCCGATTTTACAAATGATGATTTAGTTAAAGAATCGTCTGTAATTAATGATTACGAGCATACAATACTACGCGAAGAAACTTATGAAGATTATGATTGTTACGTAATCGAATCAATCCCAAAACCCGAAGCAGGAGTTGTTTGGGGGAAGCTTTTAACATGGGTTTCAAAGAAAGATTACTTTCAGCTGAAAGTAGAATTTTATGATGAGGACGACTATCTTGTCAAAAAATATCTGGGGATGGATATTAAAAAACTTGGCGGACGGATGATACCAACTCATTGGGAAATGATACCGGAAGACAGACCGGGAGAAAAAACAGAATTCGATTACATTGATATAAAGTTTAACATTGATGTAAATGAATCTTTCTTTTCTGAACAGAATATGAAAAGAGTTAGATAAATGAAAACCTATTTTATGCTCGCGTGGCGAAACCTGTGGCGTAACAAGCGAAGGACACTTATTGCTTCTGCTTCTGTATTCTTTGCAGTTGTGCTTGCGTTAATTATGCGATCAATGCAGGAAGGCTCTTATGATTATATGGTGGATGCTTCTGTAAGTATGTACACTGGTTATATTCAGGTGCATGCAGATGAGTATTGGGAAAAAAGATCAATAGATAAAAGTATGGTCCTATCCGAAGAAAAAATATCTGATTTGGAAGATATAGAGTATGTTACACTTGTAACACCGAGGCTCGAATCATTCAGCCTAATCTCGTACGAAAATATTACAAAAGTTGCTTCCATTGTTGGAATAAATCCTGAAAAAGAAAATAGGATGACCAAGCTAAGAGACAAACTTGTGGCAGGAAAATATCTCACACCTGATTCGAGGGGTATATTATTATCTGAAGGCTTAGCGGAATTGTTAAAAGTTGAAGTTGGAGATAGTGTTGTTTTGTACGGTCAGGGTTATCACGGCGTAACCGCAGCTGACAGAGTCCCGATTGAAGGAATAGTTAAATTCAGGCTGCCGGATCTAAATAAATCGATGGTTTACATCAGTCTTAACTATTCACAATGGCTCTATTCTGCTGAGAATCGAATCACAACTCTTTCGATAATGATTGATGAAATTGATAATCAAAATGAAGTTTACGATAAAGTAAAATCTCTCTTTCATGAAAAATACGAAGTAATGACCTGGGCAGAAATGATGCCGGAACTTGTCCAGAGTATAGAGATCGATAATGCTGGTGGAATAATTATGCTTGGAATATTATATGTAATAATCGGATTTGGAATATTCGGAACAGTAATGATGATGACAGCTGAAAGAACAAGGGAATTTGGTATTCTGATTTCAATTGGATTAAAAAAGGGACGACTTGCTTTTATTTCGTTTCTTGAATCTCTTTTCTTATCATTTATTGGTGTTGCAGCAGGGGTAATTGTAAGCATACCTTTGCTCTACTATTTCTACCAAAATCCAATAGAACTTACCGGAGAGATGGCGGAAATGATTCTATCATACGGACTCGAGCCAATCCTACCATTCAGGTTCGCTGTAAATATTTTTATTGATCAATTTCTAACTGTGTTTGTAATTGCCATCGTATCTGTTTTGTATCCTCTTCTGTTCATTAGAAGACTGATACCAGTTGAAGCAATGAGGAAATAAAATTATGCTTTTAGTACTTGCCTGGAAAAATATCTGGAGAAATAAAAAGAGAAGCCTTATCATATTGACGGCTATTGCACTTGGACTGTGGGCAGGTCTGTTCTCAGTTTCTATATCGATGGGAGTTTGGGAGGCAACAGTCAATGCTACAATTGATAGAAACCTTAGTCACATACAAATTCATACAAAAGAGTTTAAAGACGAAAAACTGATTTCAAATTATATTCCAGATGGAAACTCGGTAGTTGAAGAGATAAGAAAAGATGGAAGAATAAAAGAAGTTTCCGGAAGGGTCTTAATTGAAGGAATGGCTTCATCCCCAACCTCTTCAGGTGGTGTAAATATTATAGGTGTTAATCCCGAGAGAGAAAGCGAAGTAACAACGATATCAACTTATATTAAAGAAGGAAACTTTTTCGAGTCTAAAAGAAGAAATCCGATAGTTGTTGGTCAAAAATTAGTTGATAAACTTGGACTGAAGCTGGGTTCAAAAATTGTTCTTACTTTTCAGAATGTCGATACAACTTTAACATACGCGGCGTTTAGAATTGTAGGTATTTTTAAAACCGAATCATCAGTTTTCGATCAATTACATCTATTTGTTAATAAATCTGATCTCTATCCGATTATGGAAAGCGAGCCTATTATTAGTGAAATAGCCTTGAGGCTAAATTTATCAGAAGATCTTGATTCAGTTTATTCAAAACTTATACAAAGCAATCTGGCTTTAATGGTTGAAACATGGAAGCAACTGGCTCCGGAGCTTGAATTCACTTATGAAATGTTAATCCTGGAACTGGAAATATTTCTTGGAATAATTCTGGCAGCATTGCTATTCGGAATTACAAACACAATGCTTATGTCTGTGATGGATCGTGTGAGAGAATTTGGAGTTTTAATGGCAGTGGGAATGAAAAGAATAAGAGTTTTCTTTTTAATTCTTATAGAAACTTTTATTTTATCAGTATTTGGGGGAATGATTGGAATTGCACTTGGTGCACTAACAACCTGGTATTTTTCTGATAAAGGAATTGATCTATCAATATTTGCAGAGGGTTTAAATGCCTGGGGAATGCCCACACAAATGTACCCAATGCTTCCATTGTATTTTTACTTTGTCCTTGTTGTAATGATAATTGTTACTGCCATTATTGCTGCAATTTATCCATCAATTAAAACTATTAAGCTTCGTCCTGCTGAAGCTATCAGAACCTATTGAGGAAAAGGAGATATTAATTATGGCCCTTATAGAAGTTAAACAAGTTTCAAAAATATATAATGATAACTCTATTCCGGTTCACGCGTTAGATGAAATATCGTTGAAAATTGAAAAAGAAGAATTCACTGCAATAGTTGGTCCTTCGGGTTCCGGTAAAACAACACTTTTAAATATGATTGGCGGACTTGATAAACCGACAAATGGAACAATAATAATTAATGAAACGGATATATCAACTTTCAAAACTGATGAAATGATTAATTTCCGGCTTCAGAATATTGGTTTTGTTTTTCAGGCTTACAATTTAATCCCTGTTTTTTCTGCGCGCGAAAATGTTGAATTCATTATGCTTCTTCAAAAAATATCTAAGGAAGAACGAGAACAAAGAGCAATAGAACTATTGAAAGCTGTAGACCTTGGTGATAAAATTGATAAAAAACCAACTGAACTTTCCGGTGGGCAACAGCAAAGAGTTGCAGTTGCACGTGCGCTCGCATCAAAACCGTCTTTTGTTTTAGCCGATGAACCGACTGCAAATCTCGATTCGGTTACAGCGAATAATCTTCTTGATTTAATGGAAAAATTAAATGATGAAAATAAAATGACTTTTGTTTTTTCAACTCACGACTCGCGGGTTATTGAAAGAGCACACAGAGTTGTAACCCTTCGAGATGGTCGCATAGAATCTGATGAAGTAAAAAATGATATTGCTGCTCAACAAAAATAATCTGGTAGTATTTTTCTTATTAATTTTTATTAGCCCGGTTTGGGCACAACTCTCACCTTTCGAATACAATGGATATGCAAAATATCTTTTCAGCTCGGGCAAAATTCCAAGCATTGATGACAGACTGAATGATCACTTAATTCATCTGCGTTTAAATACAAAATGGTATGCGACAAACGAAATTACTACTGCACTCGAGTTCAGGTTCAGAGCTTTTTATGGCGGTTCGGTTGAGAAAATTCCTTTCTATAAAGATTTAATCAAAACACCGCGTGATTTTGTTAAACTGGATGCTTTTTTATGGGAATCGGATAAATCATTGGGATATCTTGAAGTTGATAGATTGTGGTTGGATTATTACAAAAATAATTTGCAGGTAACTCTTGGCAGGCAGCGAGTTGCTTGGGGCACAGCCTGGGTTTGGAACCCAACCGATCTTTTTAATCCTTTAAATGTTCTTGATTTTGATTATGAAGAAAGACCCGCAACTGACGCAATAAGATTGCAGTACTATACAGGAGCAGTTTCAAAAGTGGATATAACTTATAAACCTGCAAAGGATTTAAACAATCAAATACTTGCAGGCTTAGTAAGTTTTAATAACTGGAATTACGATTTTAATTTTATTTCAGGAATGCGCTTTAAAAGATGGCTAGCCGGTGTGAGTTGGGTAGGTGATATTTTAGATGCTGGTTTTAGGGGAGAAGTTTTATTAAGCCAGGCACCAAATAAACCGGATACGAACAAAATTTTCCAGCAAATAGGTGAATCATCACTTTCATCATGGGATAAACCATTGCTTTCTATTTCTCTTTCAGGTGATTATACTTTTCCTAATACTTTTTATATTCACACAGAAATATTATTTAACAACAGTGGTAAAACTTCAAACACATTTCTTTTTCAGGAAGATGCGCTTAAATTAGGAATGCTTAGTGCAGCAAGATGGTCAATTTATCAGGAGTTGGCATACGAAATAACACCACTTTTAAGGGGCACACTTTTCGGCATATTTAATCCAACCGATAAATCGTTTGTGGTTGTCCCCTCATTTAGTTACTCAATTATAACCAACCTAGATTGTTATATGATAGGATTGTTTTTTGAAGGTGATCCACTAACGGAATTTGGAGAATACGGTACATCTGTTTATTTGCGGCTTAAATACTCATTTTAATAGTGTTTTAACCATTAATTAAAATCATTTCTTGTAAGAATATTCTATTTTTATTAAGTTTTGCGGTATTCGAAAAAGAAAGATTAGTGTAACCAAAATACTGTAACGCTAATATTTCATTGAGGGCATTTAAATTTACAAACTTGTTTTCTACAGAACCTACAAAGGAGGCATTATGAGGAAATCAGTAATTATGTACTTGTTTTTTGCAGCGCTAATTTTAGTGTGGAGCTGCGATAAACCCGCTGGAGATGATCCAAAAGACGAATCAGGTGACAAACCCAAAACCGAAGAAAAAGAAACCAAAAAAACCGGCATAAAAGGTATTGATGATTTTGTTGAGAAAATGGAAGACCTTAACAAAGAAATGGAAGAAGGAAAAGAGTATGAAGTTGTAGATTTCAGGCTGCTCAAAGATATGTTACCCGAACAGGTTGGTCCTTTACCCAGAACAAGTGCTACTGGTGAAAAAAATAGTGGTATGGGTTTTACAATTTCTGAAACGCGAGGCAAGTATACTTTAGAAGACACGGGGCAGAGAGTTGAAATAGAAATAAAAGATATGGGAAGTATGAAAGGCTGGGCTGGTTTGGCTGCATGGGGATGGACAATGGCTGAAGTGGATAAAGAAACCGATACAGGTTACGAACGAACTATTGAATATAAGGGACATAAAGGTTTTGAAGAATACGATAACGAATCACAAGACGGCAAAATTGAAGTGTTTGTTGCTAAAAGATATATGGTTTCAGTTCGCGGTTGGGATGTTCCAATGGATTTAGTTAGAGAAGGTTTGGATGAAATTGATGTTGGTACGCTTGAAGATATGAAAGACGCTGGACTGGTTGCTGAATAATTTTGTAAATAACTCCAATTCATTAACATAAAAAGGAGTACTTATGAACCTTGTTGATAGAGCGAAAAACATTATCATCAAACCAGATGATGAGTGGGCAGTAATTGCAAACGAAGAACCTAATATACAGCAAATATTGCTCGGTTATGTGTTACCATTAGCCTTAATTCCTACCATTGCAGTAATTATTGGATGGGGAGTAGTTGGCACTTTTGGCTTCACTTCCTTCACTTACGGAATTGCAATGGGGCTGGTTCAATTAATTACAGCGTTTTTATCTGTTTTGCTAACTGCTTTTGTTATAGATGCACTGGCAAGTAGTTTCGGCTCACAAAAAAATATGGGCAGGGCTGTGCAGCTTGTTGCCTATTCGATGACTCCTGTGTGGCTTGCTGGAATTTTAAATATCTTTCCGGCAATTGGTTGGTTAGGTGGATTAATCGGTTTGTACGGATTGTTCCTAATGTTCAAGGGTCTTACACCCATGATGAAAACTCAAGAAGATAAAAGAATTGGATATCTTATCGTTTCTATAATTATACTAATTGTTGTATACTTTGTTATTGCTGCAATATTAACTGCGATATTTCTTGCAGTTTTTGGGCTTAGTGTTTTTTCAGCAATGTCTACTTATTAATTAAATTTTTTCTTCAATTTAGCCTGCCCTTTAATTCGGGCAGGTTTTTTTATTGTTTATTCCGTATTTCTCAACCAAATTTCATCTATGAGATATTTATCAGAAGATATAATCAATAACCTTCAATCTGCAGTAAGTGAAAGGTTTGAACCCGTTTTAGTTGCGGAGATTGATAGATTTATAGACTTTTTTAATACTGTTACAGACCTACGTGAAGCATTTCCTGATTACGATGAAAGCATGATGATTGTAAACCTGGAAAACTCAAAAAGCATCTGCAGCAGAATAAATAAAATGATTGATAAACACTATCAAAAAAATGATGAATTGAACTTTGATAATTTGTTCCCGGGTTTTATTGATGAACTGGATGAAATTATTTTACGGCTAGATGTGATGTTAAAAGTTGAACAATCGGATGAAAGATTTAAACTAACGGCTGATGATAAAAAAGTTGTCCGGCTTGCAAAAAGAATTAAGAATGTTCTTTTCAAAGCACATCAATTGCTGCTTAAATTTTTTAACATTATTCTCATCAAGTTTAAAGGCAAACCTTTTAAATTAAAATATTGGGATCAAAAAGTACCTCTCAGAAATATAGGACTTTATTTTTTTCGCAATAAGTTATTAACGCATTTATTTAATGTTTATGAATTTATCAGTAGAAAGCTCAGCAAAAATTCCATTGATTTTTGGAATTATGATGAGCATTATGATTTAGATTTCATCTCCAATTTTATTAATCGCGGTAATACTGAATCGCATCAAACTTCGTTTAAAAATCCTGAAAAAATAACTTCTGAACTCGAACTTCTTAAAAAACAAATTAAAGAGAAGACCGAATCTTCAATTAAAAAATGCATAGACGATTTTGATTTTACCTGTGATAGAGTTGGCACTATTGAAATACGGAAATTAAAATTTAATGATAAGAAACTTGAAAAAAATTTTAGATTAATTATAAATGATTTTAATACAATCTTGCATGAATGGGACAACACTTTTTATGCGCTTGGTGAAGATTGGGAGCTAAACTGTGATCTGAATTTAGCCCGTTATTCTGCAATTGAAGTGTTTTTTAAATTTGAAAAGACCCTCTCTGTAAAAATTAAGGTTCAAATTTTTACGCTGTTTAAAGAAATTTCCGGTGCGCTAAAGTTTATTACTAAAAAACTTGGTGAGCGGATTACTGATTTGCAAAGTCTGGAACGTTTGATTTCCTTTTCAAAGGAAACATTACAGAAAATACTTCTTTCTTCCACTTTACCTAACCTTATTAATTCTATTTCTGATTTAAAGTTGTCCGGAATGATAGATGAAGCAGCTTCAGATGTGAAACAGCAGATTGATTCTATAACAGAAGTTCGTGCCTTTGTAAAAACCATTAGCTACGATGAAAGAATAAAATCATCAGAGATAGATCAAATTTACCCCCGTGAGTTTGTTTCATTTAATGCGTATCCAAAGTTTTCTTCTTCTTTAGAAAAAATAAAAGAGAAGAAAGTAATTGAACTCCAAAACATCCAATCAGAGCTAATCAATTTAGGTAACATGGCAGATTTTGGGTTGGAGTCAGCAATAACTGCAGCAGCTACCGAAGATTTATCCGAAAATGAAATAAGGGAAATTGCTATTGATGCTATAAAAATCAGTACGGACAGAAAAGAGAGATTAAAAGAATCATTTGAAAAAGTTTGTGAAAATGTAATTGATGATTTACGCAGTTCAATAGCAGTTTACAGTGAAGAGATGCAGAGTTTTTCACAAAGTTCTAAAATACTTGAAATAAAAATTCAACTTGCAAAAGCTAAAGCCCGTGTAAAGGCAAAAGCTGCAAGGGACAAGTTCTTTTCATCAGTTAAAAATTTCGTACCGGTAATTTTTGAAAGCACAAAAAATTATTACAAAAAAGGAACAAGTTTTTACAGCAATAAAAGAAAGCAATTTGGCTTAACTGAGAATAAAGAAGCAATAACAAGTGAAATCTCTGATTTTTTAGCGAAGGTAAACAGTTCAGTTGAAAAGCTACCGTATATTTATCGAAGGCTTTTTCAAATTTTACCGTTGGAAAACGACAGGCTTTATGTTTCGAGAGAAGTGGAAGAGGCTCAGCTTGAAATGGCTTATTCAAATTGGTTGAATGGAAATTATGCTTCCGTTATTATATCTGCAGAAAAGGGCGGAGGCATTACATCATTCATTAATATTTTTCAGACCAAGTTGCAAAGTAAAAATACCTTATGCAGGCTCAGTATAAAGCCAACCGTCTACAACCCTGAATTTTTATTAAAAACCTTCAGCGAATTACTGCAGACGGAAATGTTTTTAAATTTTGACGATCTGATTAAGTACCTAAACATTAAAGAAAATAAGCAAATTATTGTGGTTGAAAATTTACAGCATCTTTATTTAAGGAGTGTAAAAGGATTTGTTTGCTTAAAAATTCTTACCGAAGTAATATCTAAAACAAGCACAAATATTTTTTGGGTTACTGCTTCCACTTTATATGCAAATGAATATTTAAATAAAGCAATAAGGTTAAATGAGATTTTTGGGTATCATATATTTTTAAAGCATTTGCAAAGCAACCGGATAAAAGATCTCATCAAAAAGCGAAATTCAATCAGCGGTTACAATTTGGAATATCAACCTGGCAGCAATGTTACTAAAAATAAGGATTTTGAAAAGCTCACTTATGAACAACAGCAAAGCTTATCGGAAAGAGAATTTTTCAACTCGCTTAATAAATTTGCTCAAAGCAATATTAGTCTTGCGCTTTTATTCTGGCTTACCTCTATACGTAAAATAGATGAAAGAAAAGTATATATAAATGCAGATTTTGAAATTTCAGATTCTATCCTCGATTCACTTTCTGCTGAAAAAATATTTGTTCTGCAAGCACTTATATTACACGATGGGCTTGACGTGAACGATCTTTCGAAAACTGTAAATTATTCTTTAAGTGAAACTAATCAACTAACACAAATTTTATATGATGACGGTGTTCTTGTAAAGATTAACGGTGTATATTTTATAAATCCATTGCTATACAGGCAGAGTGTAACCTTATTAAAATCTAAAAACTTACTTTAAAAATTTTATAAATGAGAATAATAATACTTAAATATTTTTTAGTTCTTTTATTCACAGTATCAGCCGGCTTGTCCCAAACTGATAGTATTACTGTTCAACAAGATAGTAATACTGTTGTAATCGAAAAGACCAAAGAAGTGAAAGATACTTCAACAAATCAAGAAACTGCAGAGGATACAACTCAAACAAGCATAACCGAAGAAGTTGGAATTGATAATCTAAAAGATCTTTTCAAGTTTGAAAAAATAATCAGTTCACTTATTGTAATTTTAGTAGGTTTTTACCTGCTTAAAATCATCACAAAAATTCTTCAGTACATTGCAGAAAGAAGCACACGATACAGGATTTCCTTAAAAGGAATAATTCCTATAATAAGATTGTCGGGCTGGTCGCTGATTGCTTATACGATAATAGCAATTATAATTAAACCTCCATTCGAAACTATAATCGCTGTTTCTGCATCGCTTGGAATTGCCATAGGATTAGCTGCGCAGGATTTAATTAAAAATGTATTTGGCGGGATAATGATTCTTTTCGACCGCCCGTTTCAAGTAGGCGATAAAATACAGGTCGGTGAAAATTACGGTGAGGTTTTAACAATCGGTTTGCGATCTACACGAATTGTAACTGCCGATGATTCTACGGTGAGCATTCCTAATTCAGAAATTATGAATCAATCGGTTTCAAACTCAAATTCCGGTGAACCTAATTGCCAGGTTGTTGCAGAAGTTTATCTTCCCATTGATATAAATACCGTTGCCGTAAGGGATACCGCACTGGAAGTTGCACGCGTTTCAAAATACGTTTATTTAAATAAACCGATTAGCGTTTTATTCTTTAATGAAGTAAAAGAGCGGCGTTCATTTTTAAAGATGCGGCTGAAGGCTTATGTACTCGATATACGACATGAATTTGCTTTTAAAAGTGAAATGACCGAACTGATAGTTATGGAGTTAATTAGTGAAGGTATTTTAAAGAAGGAAGATGTTTCTTAGGCGAAGATCAATTTTTAATTAATTCTTCAAGCTCTGCAATATCAACAGGAGAATTTATTTTTCTATAGTAATCTAAAGCATCAATAAAATATTGCTTGCTTTTATCCTCCTCGTTTATCAACTTCATTAAGTGTCCAAGCTCAACTTTAGTTTCAGCAATGTTTAACTGGTTATTCAAATCTTTGTTGAGTCTTAAACTTGTAAGCAGATAATCCTGTGCATTTTCCACTTCGCCAAGATTTCGTTTTACCATTCCGGTAATTTTGTAAACTTCAGCAATGGAAAGTTTATCATTTATCTTATAGGCTATTTCCATTGCTTTTGCTGCAAATGCATCTGCAAATTTATAATCTTTAAGTTGAGTAAAAACATTTGCCTTACTTATGTATGCTATGCCTAAAGTTTGTAAATAATTTGCTCTTGATGCAGCATCAATGCTTAGATCAAACTCATCGAGTGCTGCAGAATACTCCTTCTTTTTAGAATAAACCATTCCAAGATTTTGCCTAATCTCGGAAATTCTCTTTAAGTCTCCAATCTTTTCAAAATTCAGAAGTGCACGCTTTAAATAAGATAATGCCTCATTAAAATTTCCCTGTATAATGTTTATAATTCCAAGGTTAATTTCAATTTTTCCAAGTAGAGATGGATCTTCAAAATTCTCAAGTGATATAAGTGCATTTTCAAAATGCTCCCTGGCTTTTTCAGTATTTCCTTGATCGCCGTAAATGGTTCCTAACAGGTTTTCGCAGTTTACATTTCCTTTTAGATCATTTTCTGTCGCAAAATTTTCTTTGGCATTATCCAGACTACTGAAACTTAATTTCCACTGTGCCTGACGACTATAGATTTCACCAATTGATAGGTGAGCATTAGCTGTTATGTTTAGTAATGCAGGTTTGTCTTTGGTTGTGCTTATTATTTTTTCAAAAATATCAACTGCGGTAGAGTATTCACCTGCAGTAATTGTTAACTGCCCAAGGTAAATTAAAAATTCCAGATACCTTTCTGCGGTAAATTTTGTTTCGCCGAAAGTAATTAAGATATCAACTTGTGTACGTGTTATCGGTGAGCTTTTGAGTTCAAAATCAGTTTTTGCTTTTTCCCCTGAATCTTCTCCCTTAAAAAGCGACTGATTGCGTTTGATAAATTCTGATATATCCGCATCATTAAAAAAATTCTTTAAAGCTTCGGCTATAATTGGGTTTGTATTTGAAAGTTGATTATTCAATTAAATTCTTGTCATTGCTCAGTATCAACGGCTATTCCTTTGTTCAACCCTTGTGCCATTATCAGTTACTTTGATTCTGTGCTAAAGATTTTTGAATTAGATAAAGGTTTGTAAATTTTACGTCCTAATTCAAGAAAAACGTACGGAATCGCAATTTTTTTTTGCTGTTTCAAAATAGGATTATAATCATTTTATTACAGTGGCAAAAGGAATTTCGAGTTCAATTAGGGGCGTAAAACCAGCGGATCAATTGGAAATTTACTTTACAATTTTAGAGACTTGTTTAAAGGTATCTGTACCGCAAACATTTAAGAGCTCAAATAAAACTGATTCGGTTGTTGTTATTTCTGCACCTTTGTCTCTCATTCTTTCTAAAGCAATACTGTAGTCCGTTTCTCTTCTTGAAGAAACGGCATCCGCACTTATGTTAACCTGAAAATTATTTTCTAACAGATCCAAAACTGTTTGTTGAACACAAACGTGAGTTTCTATACCTGTCACAATAATTTGTGAAAGATTATTATCAGTAAATTTTTTAAATAGATCAACTGCACCGAAACAGCTAAAACTCATCTTTTCAAAATATTCTGCATCTCCAAGTTCATTTTTAATTTCGCCGATCGTGGGTCCCAGTCCTTTTGGATACTGCTCAGTATAATAGACTGGTAGGTCCATCACCTTAAAACCTTTAATTAATTTTAAAGTATTTTGTACAACGGTTTGGTGATTATTGATCACAGGAAGTATTCTTTCCTGTAAATCTATAATTAAAAGTGCAGTAGCTTGTGGAAGCAGCAGCTTTTTATATCTTTTAAAGTCAGCCATATATTAATAAATTTTTTCCATTCCATATTTTCCGCAGGAATACATCATTAACAAGCTGGTAATATCAACTAATGTTTTTTTGTGTTCATCGATATGAATTACAAGATTATATACATCTGCAATAAATTTCATTTTATCTACAATATTTCTTAATTCATTTAAAGTGGGAACACCGTGCCAGTAAGAAACTTCTTCAATCAGCATTTTTTCATATCGTCTTAAAAATTCACCGAACGAAATTGTATGAATGGAAGTAGCAGTTCTCGGTTTACATATTGCAATCAGGTCGTTGAAATAAGTATCCCAATGTTTAGCCAGATCATTGTTTTTTTTGTGCATTACATATCTGGCTTTTGAAAGTGTAAAATTTGCACGGGTTCTAATTTTAAAGTTTGGAATAAGTGCATAGCCATCGAAGCTTTTAAAGTCGTTATCCGGATCGATGTACTTCCACCGGCTGATAATTTGCCTTACAGAATAAACGCCTATAACTTTATCCTTGGCGCTGTCAATCAAAATAAATTTACCCTGCTGCCAATTGATTACTGTTAGCCAGTGTTCCCAATTATCAACACTTAAAATACAAGGGAAGCCCTTTTTTAAATGTTGAATTAAAACTCTAATAGCATCGCTGCCGGTTTCTCTACGGAAATATTTTAAACGGCAATCAAAATATTTTGCTGCTCTCGCAAGTCCAATTTCATCGGTTCCGGACCACCATGTGCTGCCTGCTTTTTTTACAATGGATTTCTCGGCTGCAAAAACTCCAAGCATTACTAATGCATACTTAAGTGCAAAAGGTCCGCACTGCCATTTATTTGGTTGAGGGTAAAAGCTCATCAGTTGAAAATATTTAGGCTCAAATCTAAGTAATCACAGTGAATAAGTCAGTACTTTGTCTTCGATTGATGTAAAAAAATTTATAACTTTGATGTATGAGAAAACAAAAAATAAAAGTGGCTGTAGTTTATAATGAACCCCAGCCCGAAATGTACCGCAAATCATCCGATCCAAATCCTGAAAACCTGGAATTTAAGACCTATTTTGAGGTGGATGAAACAACTCCGATGGAAGAATATGATTATGTTGCCGAAAGGCTTAATGCTGTAGGATTGAAAGCATATACTTTAAATATCCGTGATAGTCTTCAGAAAATGCTGGATAATTTTGAGGAACAGAAACCGGATGTAATTTTCAATTTTGTGGAAATTTACAAGGAAAATTCACGCCTGGAAATGAATATTGTTGGACTTTATGAGTTGCTTGGAATTCCATATACTGGAGCACCGGCTCTTGCATTGGCGAACTGTCAAAATAAAATTCTGGCTAAAAGAATGCTTGGCTCAAATGGAGTAAGAGTTCCTTCATTTTTTATTGTAAAGAAAAAATTGAGCCGGTACAGACATAAATTGAACTATCCTTTGCTGATTAAACCCTCACTGGAAGATGCAAGTGTTGGTATAGAGAATGAATCAATTGTATCTAACAGCCGCGAGCTTAAAGAAAGGATTGAATATGTTCTGCATTATTTTGAACAACCGGTGCTTGTGGAAGAATTTATTGAAGGAAGAGAATTAAACGTTGCTGTAATGGGATCTGACAGGTTAAGAGTATTACCAATAAGCGAAATTGATTTTACAAAAATGCCCGATCATCTTCATAATATTGTAAGCTACCAGGCAAAATGGGATCCTCACCACGAGTCCTATCACAAAACAATTCCGAAATGTCCCGCACCTCTTTCAAAAAAAATTGAGGAGATGGCAAAAAAAATAGCTATCAAAGCCTTTAAGATCATGGACTGCCGAGGTTATGCAAGAGTAGATATGAGGCTTTCAAAAGACAAAAAGCTCTATGTCTTGGAGGTTAATCCTAATCCGGATTTGACTGAAGGAGCTGGTTTTATGAGATCTGCTGAACATGCCGGAATGAGCTATGGACAGGCATTGAAAAGAATTGTGAATTATGCGATGAATGGTAATGGAAAGATAAACTCCTGAAAATTACTTTGAGAATATTTTAATTACTTCTGCTAACGAGTGAACTTCAAAATCTGGTTTGCTTTCCAATTTGGTCTTCAAAGGGTACTCTGTTTTGCCTGTATAAATTAATATTCCGGTACCTCCGATTTTTTCAGCTGCCAAAACATCATTTTCAACATCATCACCAATCATAAAAAAGCCATCTTTTAGCGAACAACCAATTTTATTAAGTGCTGATTCGAAATATAGTTTTGAAGGTTTGCCGATTAGTATAGCTTTTTTATTTGTGCTGTATTCAATACCTTCTATAAAGGCACCTGCATCAATCAATAACTCGCCGTGAGGATTCCAAAACTTATTTTTATGCATTGCAACAAGATCAGCTCCTGCAAAAACTTTATTAAAAATGGTATTCATTATTTCATAATTCCATTTGTCTTCAATATCCCCGATTACAATCGCTTCAGGATTTTCTTCATCAATTATTCCATCAAAATGATAAATCAAGTAATCCCGGCAGTAAACCTGTACTCTTTTATAGTTGTTTCTAACAAATGAAACTGCTGCGTCGAATGCAGTAAGTGCCGGTATTTTCAGATTTATTCCATGCGAAGAAAAAAACTCTTTTACTAATTCCCCTGTTCTTAAAGTTGAGTTGCTAAGTATGCAGGATGGAATTTTATTTTCATTAATAAAATGAAAAAAAATTTTTGCATCAGGAGCAGGGGAATCACCCAGTTTTATAACGCCATCAAAATCAATTAAAACAGGCTTCTGTATCATAAATAAAAAAGGCGACTTAAAGCCGCCCCAAAATTATACTTTAGATTGTGCTAATTGCGGAAACTTTGTTTTTGCTAATTCATATAATCCAAACAGAATTGCGACAAAGAACAAATCACCTAGCAATGTTTGATGGAAAAACGGAATTGCTGCAGTATAGCAGGCAGCTAATCCCGCACCGGTTTTTTCGTAATAAGGAGTTGAAATCCACACTCCAAAGTTTGTAATTATAAAAAACGAAACTGATGCAATTACAGAAGCAAAGAAAATATTTCCAATCTTTTTTTGTTTTATAATTACCATCCCTAAAACAACGATTAAAATAAAGCTTAAATAAACTGCCCACATTGTTGTGTGAAATCCGAGAAATAAATCTGTAACAAACATTGCTGCCAGCGGAATTAGAAACGCACCCCATTTTTTTGTAAAATAAGCTCCTCCGAAAAGCGCCATTGCAGCAATCGGTGCAAAGTTTGGCGGATGTGGAATCAACCTTACAAAAGCTGCCGCAATTACCATAACGGACACTATTAAAAACCCGGGTGTAATTGAATTTTTATTCATTATTTATCCTTTCGAAATTTTTTAATTCTTTTTTAATTAATTGTAAAATATAAAATTGATATTAAGATTTCAAAATAAATAGTTTAACTCTCATTATTTTGTGTCATTCCGGTGAACCCGCCAGAGCAGGTGAATCCGGAATCTTAAGTCATTTTTTGTTCTTTAGTAGTCAGATTCCCGGTGCACCCCGAAGTAAACCGTGGTCTTGCGGGAATAACAGCAGTTATTTTTAATGAAAAATCATTTTAAAGTAGATTTAACTTAATTCCTGCAAATGCAGATAATCCTGGTGTTCCGTAACCAAAAACCTCCTCATAATCTATATCTAAAAGATTTTCAACACGAGCAAACAGTTCTAAGAATTTGAATAGACGGTAATGACCCGCAATGTTTAAAAGAGTGTAAGCCTCCAGATTTATTCTTTGTGCAGGAAAAGTGGAAAAATTTTTGTCATCTTTTTCACCCACGTAAATTATTTCCAAATTCACATCAGCACGAGCTGAGATAATGTAATCTCCATATACAGCAGCGCGATGAGTTGGCCTCCTTAAAAGCTTTTTCCCAAAATCCGGCGAGTTCTTGCTCTTATCAATTGAACTTGTATAAGTATAATTTAATTTAATTGATAGAAAATCCAGCATATTTATTTTTGTAAAAAATTCAACACCCTCTGTTTTTGCCTTATCAATATTGATTGATTTGAAATTTTCATCGAGTCCTATTAAGTCGGTAAATTCACTATCGAAATAATTTAGTCCAACAGAAATTCCGGATGACCAAATAAACTGCTCAACTCCAACATCAAAACCAACGCTAGTTTCGGGATTCAGGTTTTCATTTCCAAAAAAAGGATCGTAAAGATAGACAATTGAGGGAGCTTTGAATCCCGAACCGATTGTAGCTTTAATTTTAGTTCCTGTTTCCCAAAGGATAAAAGCGGGTGCTATTCTAAATGTAAACGCCCCACCAAATTTTGTGTGATGATCGTATCTTATCCCTGCAGTTGCAAAAAATCTTTTTTCAATATTAAATTGTTCCTGTAAGTAAATGCCAGTTGTGTAAGTTTCACTTTCTGGCAGAATGCTTTCGTACGGACCAAACTGTGAAAGCGAATAAAAATAAGTTTCTGCTTGTTCTAATTCTGTCTCCGCACCAAAGGTTAAAATGTTTTCTTCATTTAAAAAGAAATTATTCTGCCAGTCAATTTTAAATTTTCTTCCATCGTATGTACTATTTGATGATGAGGCATTAAACAAAGTTGAATCATAGTTGTATTTTCTTAAGTTTTTATAAAATGACGCACCGATTTTTTGTTCCCATAAACCATCAAATAAATTGAAATATCCCTCCGCTCGTGCAGTGAGTTCTTCTAAATTATATTTGTAGGTTGGATCATCACCAAACTCACCGCCAAACTGATCAAGATCGGTTTTGGCTTTTGCATAGCGTGTATAAATATTTATACCTGAATTAGAGCTGAAATCATATCCAAGTCTAGTGAATAAATTGTTTCCTTCGTAGCCATCTTTTTCAGTGTTACCGTATTTTTCACCTGCGGCAGAAAAGCCTTCAGATTGAGTTCGGCTGAATGAAAAAAGATAATTAAGTTTATTATAATTTCCCGATAATCCTGCAGAGCCCTTAAAACTGTTGTAAGTTCCACCCTCGGCAGACAATATAAAATTGGGTTCCCCCATTCCTTTTTTGGTTACAATATTTACAACACCCGCCAGTGCATCCGAGCCGTACAGAGTGCTTTGAGGTCCACGGAGTATCTCAATTTTATTTATACTTTCAACCGGAAGATTTGCAAAATCGTAAAGATTGGACGATTCACTTGGTAAGTTCATTTCAATGCCATCAATTAAAACTAAAGAATGCCCGGCATTTGAACCCCTGATTGAAATAGTACCCAATCCACCGATTGGTCCAAACTGAAGCGTGCTTAATCCGTATTCAGTTTTTAAAAGATCAAAAAGATTTATTCTCAGTTTATTCGTTATTTCAATTGAATCAATAATTGAAATTGAATTTGCTAGCTCTGTAGTTGAGCTTAAAGTTTTAGTTGCAGAAATTACAATATCAGATAAACGATACAAACCTGCTGTATCTGTTTTCTGCACAGTTGTTTCTTGTGTAAAGGAAATTGTGCTTAAAAATACAGCGAATAGAAAAATGTATTTTATTTTTTCCACAGAAGTTACTCCTTTGTAAAAAAGTTATAAGTAACTTCGCTGAGAAAAATGGTTTGATAAAACGAAGAGCTCAAGCAGATCGTTAACCTAACCTCTTTCGGCGAAGGTCGATTAAGTTTTGTTTGCAGCAGGTCTCCTGGCTTTGGTAATGTATATTTTAGAATTAAGAATGTAGAATTAAATTCATTCTACATTCTGCATTATACATTAATTCACAGTTGCGCGACAGCGCCGGAATTGCACCGGACTTCCCTATATTTCCCGTTCTAACCGGGACACCGCAAACATTTGAAAGAACTGAGTTAAATTAAGGGGAGGGGATGATTAATCAAAATCTATAGGCAAAGTTTATTAGCAATCTTCCAGAAGTTCGCACCTTTTCAAAAATTCCTTCATAAGTAAGGTTAATTAATACTGGTTTTAATAGGTATGTGTTGAAATTTATTGAAGCAGAGTGCTGTTTTAAATCTTCAATACCGGATCGGAATTTGTAATTTGTAACTCTGTAACCAAGCATCATATCGAAACCATATACAATTGGTCTGCTCAGATTTGCACTCCATATATCTCCTTCAACATAACTGCTACTTAGTTTGTTGAAAGATAGTGTTGCACTCGATTCGATGCCCGGAATTTGAGAGTAGGTAACATATCCACCGTAATTGTTCGATGGTTTTAAATCTCCTTTGCGGAACCTGTAACCGTAGTTTGCGCCAATAAATAAACTTCTAACTGGTCTTAAAGTTAATCGTGATCGGAATCCCTGCCGAGTTTCATTTTCAATTATGCTGTCAACCAATGTTTTAAAAGTTTCGTAGTAAATAACATTTTTTCTTGCATCATAAGAAAAGAAAATAGAAAACAAATCGCTCGGACGAATATTTACAGATGTATATAAGCTTGTTAGTGAAAAATCTGTTTTATTTTCACCCATTTCTTTTTTGAAAAGATCAACTTCAGTTGAAAGGAATATTCGTGTATTTTCAATTGCAGAATTTGAATGCTGAAAGTAAAGAAATCTTCTGTCCGTTTTAAAATCATTGGTTTGCTCAAAAAAACCGAGTGTGTTCTGCATGTTACCATTTGCAAGCATATCTGTTCTATTTGCATAAATTCCATATTCAAAAAGCTTAAGGTTTAATCCCATATTGTTAAAATCGGGTCTCGATCCTACTGCTGCACCAAAAGACCATTCGTCTATCGCAGTTTCAAATTGTAGTCCATCAAGTGAACTGATGTTTGATATTTTATTATTTAAATGTCTTCCAAACCATATAAAAGTTTTATCGCTGAAATTATATTTCATTGCCAGATCGTAAATTCTAATTGCTTCAGATAAATTTGATGAAATTCTGCTCCAATCACTTGCACGGTAAGCAAAGCTTAAATAATGAGAATAGGAAAAACCGGAATTGCCGATATGATCTGCATTCAAGCGAAACGTATACCGCCATCGTTGGTAATCGTAATTGCTTTTTATATTTGAAAAATTAGAGTACGATTGAATAGAAA
>CBDUAV010000028.1:0-28434 GCA_965365225.1 uncultured Ignavibacteria bacterium
GAAGGCAAAGGAAAAATTCGTCTTATCAACCTCAAAACCAACCAGGAAAAAGTATCCACCCTATTACCATACCAAAACTTAATAAGTAAATTTCCCAATTATTATTAAAAAACGGGATTGAATAAACAATCACTAACAATAATAAAAACGAAAAAACAGAGAGAACAATTTTGATGAACAATATCACGGAAAAAGTACGAGAAAGTTCTTTTTTACTATCACGTACTAACGAGATCGCTTTTGTTCCTGATAAATTAAACCCATATTCACTTATTAAATTGAAATATGCGATGAATGCCAGTGCGAAATTAATTAATCCGTACTTACCGGGCCCAAGTACGCGGACTACATAGGGTAAAATAATTAGAGGGAATAAATAATTTGCAGCTTGTAAAACAGAAAGCGAAGTGAAATTTGAAACTAAAGTTCGGTAGAGTTTTAATTTCTCTTTAAAGTTTAGCACAGTAAAAGAACTAATTATATTTGAGAATTATTTTTTTGCAATCCACAATTCCGGATTTTGTTTGTCGCGAGACTGCCAAATTTCGAAATGTAAAATCTCACCTTCAATAGTCTCATCAACTTTAGCTAAAACAGTCCCGCTTTTTACCCTGTCACCTTCTGCGACATAAATTTCTGATAAATGACCATAAACAGTTCTATAATTATCTTTATGCGAAACAATAATAACATTTCCATAACCCGGCAGCCAGTCAATCGCTGAAATTATCCCCTCGCCTACACATCGGACGTTTCTATCACCACTTGCTTTTATATCAATCCCATAATTCAAAGTAACTGTATTTAATTTTTTGTTTTTATTCTCACCAAACTTTCTAATGATTTTTCCCTTATGCAGGGGCATGATCATTTTACCTTTTAAATTTGAAAAAGAAGTAAATGTTGATGTATCAAAATCATATTCCAATCCGGAATTTCTTCCTGAAATTTCATCCCCGGTTTTATTTTCTGATGTAATTTGATTCTCTTTTTTCAGCAATGCTTCTTTTCTAATTCTTTCAGCTTCAATAAGTTGCACAATCAATTCTTCAATCTGCTTTTGCGATTCTTTTTTTGCAGATAGATTTTTTCGCAATTCTTTATTGTTGTTTTGCAGAGCTGTGAGAATACTTTTTCTTTCTTTTAATTTTGATTGGAGTGATTGGTTTTCATTTTCTTTAGACGCCGTTAATTCTAACTTCTGCTGCTTTTCAGTTTCAAGTTTTTGTTTAGCCCCGGCAAGTTCCGATTTTTTATTTTTTAATTTTTCAAGATCGTTCTCTCGTTTTTCTGAAAATTTTTGTAAATAGTGGAGCCGTAAAACAGCCTGCTGCAACGATGATGCATCAACTAGTAACTCCAATTCGTTGTAAGAACCTTTTTTATAAACAGCGACAACATACTTTGCATAGTTATCCATTAAAACTTTTATCTCAGCTTCAATTTTATTCATTTTTTGCTTTGATTCTTCAATTTCTTTTTGCTTTAAAGAAATTTCTTTACGTATTGAATTAATGACTTTATTAATCAAAAAACTCTGCTTACTTAAATTCTCAACCGCTTCAAAAGATTTTTTTTCCGCTGCTGTTTTTTCTGTCAGCTCTTTTTCAAGTTTTTGTATTTCAT
Organism: uncultured Ignavibacteria bacterium; assembly: GCA_965365225.1. Taxonomy (GTDB): domain Bacteria; phylum Bacteroidota; class Ignavibacteria; order Ignavibacteriales; family Ignavibacteriaceae; genus IGN2. The sequence goes on from CBDUAV010000028.1 coordinate 1,627, forward strand.
CCTTTAGCAGACCTAGCTCTACTTCTTTTTCAGAAATTTTGTAGTCCTGCGGAAAAATTAGGATTGTAAATAGAAGTGCAAGTAATATGTACTTAAAGTACGTTACCACTCTACAATTGATGCATCGTCTGGTATTTTAAAGTTAACGTATAGGTTTCTATCGTTAACAACAATATTTCTGTAATTTATTTTTATGTTTTGATTTTCAACTTTATTAGTAACATCTATTTCAAATGGAATAGCAACACCTTCAATTAATTCAAAACTTGAGTAATTTCCCTCTAAATCAACTGTTTTTTCAGAATTATTTATTATATAGTTGGTTATTCCGAGTTCGCGGATATCAACTTTATATTTTGTAGTTATGCCACTACCAACTTCATTGTAAGTTAAAACATACTGATCATTCTCAACCTCATAACCATCCGGTTGTGTATACAGATTTCTAGTTAAGTTCACAGAACCTACAAATGCATCTAATAAGTCTGTAAAAGAAAGATCAATTTTAAAGATCTCCCTTAAAACATTTTCATTAACTTCACCTGTGTATGCAGTATTTTCCAATGCATCGTAAAAAATGTATCTATCTTTTGTAACAAGTGATTGCGCCAGCTCAATTCCGAACGGACCCATAATTGTAAAATAGACTGAATCGGGTTTTTTCATTATTACTCTAAAGCTTGCACTATTGTCGTACATTTCAGATTCAATTTTAATTATCCCAACTCCTTCAAAATTTTTAATTTTTCTTCTGTTGGCTTCTAATTTATTAATCAATCTTTCGGAAGGCAGAAGTTCAATTTCATCAATTGGTTTGGAAGGTACACATCCATTAAATACAAATGGAATTAATGAAGCAGCAATTAATAACTTCGTAACGTATTTCAAATTATACCCGTTTCAATTTTTTGTTTTAATATTTCGTTGGAAGCATCAAGTTCAAAAGCCTGTTGCCAAATTTTCAGAGCTTCATCTTTTTTACCCTGCATAAATAAAACATCACCTAAATGTTCAAGTAAAACAGCGTTCTCTTCACCTCCAACATCAATTGCTTTTTTAATATAGTAATACGCTTTATCATATTCTTCGAGCTTAAAAAATATCCAGCCGTAAGTATCTAAATAAGATGAATTGGACGAATCTGCATCCATCGCGATTTCAATCATTTGCAGTGATCGTTCGAGCTGCAATCCTCTTTCGGATAGTGAATAGGCATAATTATTATTAATGAGTGCATTTGTAGAATCTATCTGCAAAGCTCTTTCATAAAGGCTATCGCTTTTAGCCATTTTCTCTAAATTATTATAAATTAATCCCAATTGCCCAAGCAGGTTAACATTGTTAGGATCAACCTTTAAAGCCATACTGATATACTTAGCTGCCTCTTCATTTTCATTTAATTGACCTAATGCAAAACCGTACGCTGATAATGCATTTAAATCATTAGGATTTAATTCTGTTGCTTTTTTAAGATAGTCTTTTCCCTCTTCACTTTTACCCTGCTGTGCTAAAGCTAAGCCCAATATTAAATTAACTGCAAACTCATTAGGAAAAAGTTCAATCGCTTCTTTCATTATTTTTACTGCTTCTTCGTACTTCTGATTATCGAAATAAAGCCCGCCCAATTGTATCCAAGCATCCGAATTATATTTTGCGTTCTCTGTTACAAATTTAAAGTATTCAATAGCAGTTGAATCATCACCTTCATTAATTGAAATCGCACCAAGATATAGTTTTACACGCCAATGACTTGTGTCTGAATCAATGGATTGAAACAAATCTTTCGCAATTGGTAATGCACTGGAATCTGTAAATGATTTATTAAAGTATGTGGCTCCAATACTAATTTTTACATCCAATGGAACATCTGGTTGTTCGAGAATATATTTATATTGTTCTGCTGCAGCTTTCCAATCGTTTTGTTGAATATAAATTTGTGCTTTCCGTTCGCGTGCATCTAAATCACCCGGTGTAAGCTCAAGAATATCATCCAGCATTTTAATTGCACTATCATAATTTTCATTCCTCAGATGAAAATCTATTATCATTTTTTGCAATGTAAAATTGCTGGGATCAATACTTAACAAATCGCGCAACGATTGTTCCGCTTGATCTTTATATCCGAGTTTTTCATACAAATCAGCTACGCGTATTAAAACATTCCATTCAGGACCAACAATTCCAGTTAATTTTTCGTAAACTTCAATTGCCTTTAGCGGTTTAGAGTCTTCATAAATCCTGCCTAGCTTGTAATAAGTATTAAGATTTGATGGATCTACTTCAATTATTTTTTCCAGCACAACTGCTGCAGAATCATTTTCTCTGGCTTGAATAAAAACGTTCGCCAGTAAATCTAAATATTCTATTTCTGTTGAGTCTAATTTAACCGAAAGTGAAGCGTACTTTCGTGCGTTGGATAATTTATTAATGTTTAAATAATTTTTCGCAAGTGCAAAATATATTCCCGCACTGGTATCATAAATTAAAGCAGTATTGAACTCTTGTATAGCTGTAGCGAAATCATTTTTATTTTGAGCAATTGAACCATTTAAAAAATGCTCAAACGCTTTTTGCTTCCTTTCCTTCGGATCAGATATTTGCTCAACATCGTCATTTAATTCGTTGATTACATCCGAACCAGCACAGCCCGCAATAAATAAACTTAATAATAATATGATGGGAAATGTTTTCATAATCAAAATTATTTAATCAAAAAATATATTACTCGGTTCTTTCAATAACAAGCGAATAAAGACTGAGCAAAATATGGTTTTAAAATCGATACTATTTTGCTTTATCATTTGTATACTTTTAATAATTTTATTGCATTAAAAGATTGTTGATCCTTCAACTATTATTTTTTATTCTTAATAATGCTCACTAAATTTTGTTATATAATTTATCTTCTTCTATGAAAAGACTTTTTCTAACAACGTTAATAATTATTTCTACCGTTTGCTTTATCCATCCGCAGGGAACATCCGGTGAAAAAGCTAAATACGAATATCGTTATTTGATAGATGTGACTACAGCAGGTATACTGGAAAAAGGAGCTGTTGGTATAACGACAGATATTTTACCGGATGGAGTTTTAATCACAGCCTTAGAAGCTGGTGTTTTTGAAAATGTGAGTTTTGGCATTTCTTATGGCGGTTCGAATTTGATTGGCTCGGGTAAAGTTGATTGGTACAAATGGCCCGGCGTAAATATTAGAGTTAGGTTACTAAACGAAACCATTTTTTTACCTGCATTAACCTTTGGATTCGATTCCCAGGGAAAAGGAATATACGATAGTAATGTTAACAGATATGCAATTAAATCCCCCGGTTTTTTTGCTGCGGTGAGTAAAAATTTTGATTTTCTCGGATACTTAAGTTTTCATGGTGCAGTCAACTATTCTTTAGAAGGAAAAGACGGAGATAATTTTGTAAATGTTAAAGCCGGTGCTGAAAAAACTTTAGGCTCCAGTTTTTCACTTATTCTCGAATACGATTTTGCCTTTAATGATAATAAATCTGCTTCATTTGGTAACGGAAAAGGATATCTAAACACAGGAATTCGATGGTCAGTAGGATCAGGCTTAACCATTGGCTTTGATTTGCGTGATCTTTTAAGCAATAAAAGTGAAACTAAAAATGCGGCTGATAGAGCTTTGAGAATTGAATTTATCAAAAACATCTTCTAAATATCACTCCTTAATTATTTAATCTGTATTTTATTTAATACAGTTTAGTTCACATATAACTACAAAATTTAAGTTATTAAACCTACAACTAATCAAATACTGAACTTATTTACTCTCTTTAATTAGGCTTGATTATTGCCTAATTTCGGGTAAGTAATAACATGCGAGGGATAAAAATGAAACTCAATACTAAATTTTTCAGTCTAATATTTGTAATTGTAGCATTTTCCATTAGCGGATGCTACACACAAGTTGCTACAACCGATTCTTCAACAATTCCAGTAACAACAAGCGAAGACGAACAATACAGCGATTACTATTACGAAGGCGAAGAGGAAGTTGATTCCAGCTATTTCGCTGAAGAAGAATCAGAATACGTTGAAGAAGAAGGTGCCGTAGTAAATAATTATTATTATGGATATCCTTCAGGTAGCTACTACACTAGCAGTTTTTATCCCTCGTATAGTATTGGATTTACAGTTGGAGTTGGATTTGGTTTTGGATTTGGGTATGGATACTACCCCTCTTATTACCCCTACTACTATCCTTATTGGTCCTACTGGCCTGGCTGGTGTGGTTACAACTGGTATTACCCTTCATACTGTTATTATCCTTCTTACTATTCATGTTACTATCCGGGATATTATTATCCCAGTTATTATTATTCATATGGAAATTATGGATATCCATATTATAAATACAGGACAAGAGATAGTTATGTAACAAGAATAAGGAATAATTCCGGCGGCAGAAATTATGGAAATCGAACAAGGGATCCGATAGGCAGAAACACGGGTGGCACTGATACCAGGACAAGAGATGTTCTTAGCCGGGATAAAGAAAGAAACTTAACAACAATATCTACTAATGATGTCAAACGGAACAATCTTGGTACAAAGGATCGTAATTTGGTAAATGATGTAAAGAAGAAGGATGTTGTACGAAATAAGTCTGACATAAATAGAAATAGATTTAACACGACTAAAGACAAATCTTTAACTACTACAAGAACTGACAAAAAAGTTTTTGGACAGGATAAGAATACAACTCGTAAAAATTATATTGGCAAGGATAAAAGGAATGATATAACTAAAAAGTTTGGAAACAAAGATGTAAACAAAAAAAGATCTTATACTTATGGTAAAAACGATCGCAACACAACAACAATAAATAAGAATAGGACTAAGCAAAACAAGCCAAATACTTTAAGGGAAAAGGATAATACAACCAATAGGAATTATAAAACACCAACAAAGAAAAATACGACAAAAACTTATCGACCACCGAAAACAAATAAGACACCTAAAACATATACTCCACCCAAACGGAATAATAAACCTCCTAAAACTTATTCACCCCCTAAGAGGAATAATAATCCTCCCAAAACATATTCTCCTCCAAAGCGTAACAATAATACGCCAAGGAGTTATTCACCGCCAAGGACGAATAATACACCTAGGACAACTTCTCCTCCTAGAAATAGTGGCGGTAACCGTACAGGTGGAAAAAGGAGATAATTGAGATGAAAGGGGTATATTTATTTTTAGCTTTTGGACTATTTTTGATAACAGCAAACGGTTGTTACACAATAGTCTCTAATAATGTTAATGGTGATGTAAACCAGACAACAATTATAAATTATCCTCCACCTCCACCTGTAATTAATCCAATTATTATTTATCCACCTTCTCCACCACCAAATCCACCTCCTTATCGGCCGGTCATAACACGACCCCCGGTAGAAAGACCAAAAATTGATAGGAGACCTTCCTATGGTGATAGAGATCCGCTGCGTGGACATGGAAATAGAGGAAATGGTGAAAGAACCTCAGAAATAATAAAAAGAGATGGTAATAATTCTGGAAGCCGAAGATGAGAACATTTGTAATTATTTTTTTATTTGCAACCTTTATTTTTTTAACCGGGTGTTACACAATGGTGGGTGTTGCCGGAGAGGAACAAACGTACAGCTCAAATGAAATTGAAGATGAAGAATATTCTTCAGGTTATTTTGATGAAGAAGAAGAAATTTATACCGAAGAATATCAGATTGAGCAAAATGAAGTTTACTACGAAGAAAGTTCAGTTGATTTCTTTACGATTTTCTCAGAAGCATTTTCAGGTTTTGTTTCCTCAGGAGCACTAAATATAATAATTGATTTATCTTCAAGTTCTTCAAGCAGTAGTTCAGATAACGACAATAGTAATCATAAATCAAGAAATAATTCAGGGAGTAGAAATACCGATAGGAGATAATTATGAAAAGATTTTTATATATAAATATAATTTTAATTACAGTTTTTTTATCAATTAATTTGTTAGGACAAAATTATAACGATGCTTTAATCTTAAGCGAACCTGGTTTATATACCGGAGCAAGAGCACTTTCGATGGGCAATAGCTACAGTGCAATAAGTAATGATTTCAGCGGGGTGCTTTTTAATCCTGCAGGAATTGGATTGATCAAAAAAGTACAGCTTTCGGGCGGAATGAACTTTAATTCATTCAGCAATCAAACTACATTTTTTAATTCAACTTCAGATGCATCTAAAAACACTGTGAGCTTAAACCAGTTTGGAATTGTTTATCCTTTACCGACATTAAAAGGAAGCTGGGTTTTTGCAATTGGTTATAACCGTGTTAAAGATTTTAACAGAACTTTGGAGTTCGATGGTTTCAATAGCGCAAATAATTCAATGATACAAGAACTAACCGGAGAGTATAATGAGCAAATTCCAATTACTAATGATCTAGGTTTAGCTTATGAAATACTGGAACCAAATACAGAACAATATATAAGAGATACAACTTTAGTAAATGGTATGCTTAATCAATCCGGCAGAATTAGAAAACAAGGCAGTATTGGAAGATGGTCTTTTGCCAGCTCATTGGAAGTTGCTAAAGGATTTTTCATAGGTGGTACTTTTAATATTCTATCAGGGACCTTTAAAAGCGACAGCGACTTCTGGGAAGATGATATAGAAGATATTTACGGTAGTAATTTGGAACTTGTTCCCGGAGATCCTTCAACAAAAGATTTTCAAACATTTTACTTAAATGATATTATTGATTGGAATCTATCCGGCTGGGATGCACATTTAGGTTTTCTCTATAACTGGAACGACCGATTTAGAGTAGGTGCCTCAGTTAAATTTCCCAGTAACATTACAGTAAAAGAAACTTACTATGTAGATGCGACCAGTGATTTTGGAACAGGAACCGGTTATAAATTGCAGCCCATTGTAGATAAAATTGAATACGGTATTAAGACACCTTTTGAATATTCGTTAGGTGCTTCAGGTTCTTTTTCGATTGTTACTCTATCCGGCGATGTAAAAATTATTGATTACACTAATATGGAATTCAATAAAGGCTTCGATACTCAATACAGAATTGAACAAAAAAGACAGATTGAAGATCTGTTCACAACCGTAGTTAACTTTCATGCAGGTGCAGAAATTAAAATTCCAAGGTTACCAATTTTTGGGAGAATTGGCACTATGTATATGCCATCACCTTTTGCCGGTGATCCATCTGAGTTTGATAAAAAATATATAACCGGTGGAGTTGGCGTTATCTTAGCAAATATGTTCACAGTTGATTTAGCTTATGCTTATGGCTGGTGGAAAGATTTTGGAGATAACTATGGTGTAAATGTTTCAAGAACTTTTCAGGATATAACAGTTAATAATTTAATAGTTAACTTTTCTGTAAATCTCTAGCTAATACATTTTTTATAATTTTATTGAGGGAAGAAGTCAATTTCTTCCCTTTTTTATTGATAAAATCGAAAACCGCATATTAAAATTACAAGCTTAATCCTATTCAAATTTGAATTATATTAGTAAGCTTATATTTTACGGCGTTATCAAACAATATATTTTAGTATTATCAAAGGAATTTTATACAAAATAGAGAGCAAACAGTTTTACGTACTTCCCACAGGTAAGGAAGAAACTATTATTTGTTCGCTTCGTGGAAAATTCAAAAAAGATTATGCTCTAAAAAAAGATAAACTTTACTTTACTGATTTTGTAGCTGTGGGTGATATTGTTGAGTTTGAAATGAACAACGATGGCTCCGGTGTAATCACTAAAATTGACAACAGAAAAAATTATATTTCACGCAAAGCGCCTAAAATTAAGGGGGCAAGCTATCGAGGTGAGCGACTTGAGCAGGTAATTGCTGCTAACATTGATAACGTGGTTATTGTAACCAGCACACATTTTCCTGACTTTAATAACCGGGTTTTGGATAGATTTCTAGTTGCTGCCGAAAGTTCAAATATTAATTCGTTAATCGTTATAAATAAAATTGATCTTGACAAAAATTCAATCGCAGGTGAATGGAAAAATCTTTACGAAAAAATTGGGTACAAAGTATTTTTAACCAGCGCAGAAAATAGTAAAAGTCTTTCAGAACTTGAAGAATCAATTTTAAATAAAAAAAATCTATTTTGGGGGCATTCGGGAGTTGGAAAATCTTCAATATTAAATAAAATGTTTCCCAATCTAAATTTAAAGATTGGTGAAGTTAGTGATTACAGCTCCAAAGGAAAGCACACAACAGTTACAGCAAAAATGATTAAAGTAAAAGAAGATACTTTTGTAATTGATACGCCCGGCTTACGTGAGATTGATCCTTATGGAATTCAAAAAATTGATTTGGGACATTATTTTATAGAATTCGAGAGTTTTATTTCCGAATGTAAATTTAATACCTGCACACACCATCATGAGCCCGGCTGTGGTGTAGTTGATGCTGTTGAAAAAGAATTGGTTCCTATAGAAAGATATGACAGTTATTTAAGAATGCTTGATACAATTGAAGAAGACATAAATTTTTAATGCGAATTAACATACAAAATACTGTGGAGAAATTTTCAGACTTTGTTAAATCATTAGATGAGTCTGTGAAGGAACAGATTGTTAGTTTTGCATTTAAAGTTGACAATTTCGATGTTATTTCCTCCATAAATTCTATAACCTCCGTATTTAAAGAAGTATTTCTGTTTAAAAGCCCGGATTCAAAATATTCCTTTGTTGCGCTAAATAATGCATTGAAAATATCAAACAGCGAGCAGAACAATATTTCGGAAGCTGCAAAAAATTTTGAGCAAATAAAAAGTAGTTTTATTAATAATTGGAGTGAATTTCAGTTGGATTCACTACCAATAATTTGCACTTCAATAAAATTTGATCCGATTAAGAAGTCTTATGAATGGAATGATTTTGAAGCCATTAATGTTTTCATTCCTGAATTAGCATTTTACACAAATAATGGGACTACATACGGTTGTTTTAATCATATTCATAATGAAAAAACTCAATCAGGGCAAATCCTAAATCATTTTTTAATGCTGCTTACAACTGTAAAAGAAATAATCGCTGTAGAAAAAAATGAAGCAGACAAAAATAATGGGTATGAGTTTTTTGAAGATAAAAAAGAATTGAATCTTTGGTTAAAAACTTCAGGAGAAGCAATTAATGCTCTTTCAACCGGCAGCGTTAAAAAGCTTGTAATATCACGATCGCATAGCTTTATCTTAAAGTATAAACCTGGTTGGGAAGAACTTCTTAATAAATTATCAAAGCGTTTCCCCTATTGTTACCTGTTCTATTTAAAACAAAATGATTCGCACTTTTTTGGTTCATCCCCCGAATTATTTTTAAAAATTTTCGGTAATCTTGCCGAAGTTGAATCCGTTGCTGGTTCGGCTCCGCGAGGTGAGAAATTTGAATCAGATGAAATGTTAGAGCAGTATCTTCAATCGAGCAAAAAAAATCATAAAGAACATGAATACGTTACTGAGTTTATTTCAGATACATTAAAAAAATATTCCGATAAAGTAATTATTAAAGAAGAAAAACAAATAAAAAAACTTGATAACATCCAACATCTTGCGACAAAGATTTCTGCCGAGCTTAAAAGTAATGCTCAGCTTTTCAAAATTATTGATTCACTGTTCCCTACTCCGGCAGTTTGTGGACTGCCGAAAAATGAAGCTATGTCTATCATAAGAAAACTGGAAACTCACGACCGTGGTTTGTATTCCGGTTTAATCGGCTGGATGGACTTTGAAGGAAATTGTGAATTGGCAGTTGCAATTCGTTCTACACTTGTTGGTAATAATAAAGTAACTGCTTATGCAGGTGCAGGACTCGTGAAAGATTCAAATCTGGAAGAAGAATTCATCGAGACAAAATTAAAACTCGATCCTATTCTTTCTCTTTTTAAGTAAACGACTTTTAATTAAAAATGAAGACTAAAGTTAACAGAAATTTTATTTGGGCAAATACATTTGTAAGCCAGCTTGCTGCGCTTGGAGTAAAGTATGCATGCATTTCCCCGGGTTCCAGAAGCACACCGCTTACTTATTCTCTAGCTATTAACAAAAAAATTAAGTGCTTTGTAAACATTGATGAACGAAGCTCGGCATTTTTTGCTTTAGGTTTGGCAAAGGCTAGCAATATTCCAGTCGTAATTGTAACTACTTCCGGAACAGCAACTGCAGAGCTTTATCCTGCAATAATTGAAGCCTATCAACAACGGACTTCACTTATCATCTGCACAGCAGATCGTCCGCCGGAATTAATTGGCACAGGAGCAAATCAAACTATCAATCAGTACAATTTGTATCGCAATCATATAAGATGGTTCCGAGATGTCGGTTTGCCATCTGCAAAAGAACACAGCCTGCGCTATCTTCAGAGGGTTGCATTTAAGTCATATAAAATCAGCAGTAGTGATAAAGGTCCGGTGCACATAAACTTTCCACTGAAAAAACCACTTGAACCATTTTCTTTTGATGATGAAGCAGATGAAAAATTATTTAGCTTAAAACCATTAAGAGAACTGAAAAAAGATTTTTCAAAAATAAAAATTGAAAAAGACAGAAAAGTAAATAGAGTTGCAGAATTGATGATGCACTTTGAAAAAGGATTAATAGTTGCCGGACCAATGGAATACAATGCAGAGGCAGCAAAAAATATTAAAGATTTAGCTTCTGTGATTAAATACCCCATTTTAGCTGATGGAGTTTCTCATTTAAGATTTAAAGTTTCTAAATCAGAAAAAAATCTAATTACAAATTATCATTCATTTTTATCATCAAATAAATTTTGTAAAAAATATAAACCGGATTTTATTCTGCATTTTGGAGGGACACCAACTTCTGCAAACTTGATAAATTATCTTGCTGATTGTAATGCTGAAAGGTTTCAGGTAAATGAGTACGGTGATTTGAATGATCCATCAAGAAAAACTAAGATGATTTTAAATTATCCTGCAAGTCCTTTTACTGAAGCGATAAATGATTTGCTATCGAAAGAAAAGTTTGAACGGAAACAATCAAAATGGATCGAAGCGTTTACAAAAGCTGATATTATTTCTGAAAATGTTAAATCGAATTTATTCAAATTGAATAAAAAATTAAACGAACCGCAAACTATAAGAGAGCTTGTGAAAACTCTTTCATCTAAAACAAATTTGTTTGTTGGAAACAGCCTACCAATTAGAGATTTTGATTGCTTCTCTGGAACTTCTTCAAAATCATTTAATATATATTTTAATCGTGGCGCAAGTGGGATTGATGGCATAGTTTCCACTGCATTGGGAGTTGCTTCAATTAAAAAACCAACTATACTGCTCATAGGGGATCTATCGTTTCTGCACGATTTAAATTCACTTTTGATTGCAAAGAAAAATAAAATTCCACTTATGATTGTTGTAATAAACAACAATGGCGGAGGAATATTTCAAACACTGCCAATCTCAAAAAAGAAAAAGCTGCTTAAAGAGTATTTTGTTTCTCCACAGAATTTGAAATTAAATGACATTGTGAAGGCATTTGGAGTTAAATACAAGCTGATTAAAAATAAAAATCAATTGAAGATGGCTGTTAACAATTTAGAATTGAATTCACCAATTGTCCTGGAAATAAAGACAAATGCAAATGAATCCGCAAAGATGAGAAAGAAAATTTTTAGTGACGTCAAAGCTGAAATTGACAAACAATTAACAGGATGATACTTTCATACAACAAAATCAAACTAAACGTAGAACTCTTTTCAGATTTTTCTCCCAAAAATAAATCAATTCTCTTCCTACATGGTTTTACCGGTTCCGCAAACGACTGGCATGAAGTAGTGCAGAAAATTAATCCTGCTTCAAATGTAATTGCTTTGGATATTATCGGACATGGAAAAAGCAGCTCCCCTTTAGATATAAAATTTTATCAAAGCGATGAAATAATAAAACAAATATTATTGGTAACTGATCATTTGAAGATTAAAAAAGTAATACTCTGCGGCTACTCAATGGGCGGAAGAGCAGCATTAAGTTTTGCATCTGCTCATCCGGAAAAAATCTCTGCATTAATTTTAGAAAGCACTTTTGCAGGAATTAAAAATGAAGATGAAAAAAAAGCACGGATTGCAGGCGATGAACAACTTGCCGTTTTTATTGAATCTCATCCGATTGAAGAGTTTGTCGATAGATGGATGGAGTTGGAAATTTTTAAATCTCAAAAGAGCTTACCGGGTGAAGAATTGCAAAAATTAAAAAACACAAAATTGCAAAACTCCAAAATCGGACTGGCAAATTCTTTAACCGGATTTGGCACAGGTGCAATGCCTTATCTTGGAAATGAAATTTCAGAAATGAATTTTCCAGTTTTATTAATTACCGGTGGACTAGACTGTAAGTTTACAGATTTAAACAAAGCACTAATAAGACAATTCCCAAATGCAGAACATAAAATTGTTGAATGTGCAGGGCATAATGTCCATTTTGAAAAACCAAAAGAATATACTGCAGTTATTAATCAGTTTATAAAACAATTCTAATTGAATATCTTTTTCAATATTTTTGCCCTACCATCAATAAGTAAATCGGGAATAATATGAGTTACAAATGGAAAAAAACCAAAGGCTACAAAGATATCATATATGAAAAAATGGATGGAATTGCTAAGATTACAATTAATCGTCCAGAAGTCAGGAATGCTTTCCGTCCTGAAACTGTGATTGAAATGTATGATGCGTTTTCAGATGCGAGAGAAGATCAGAAAATAGGAGTAATTTTACTAACAGGCGCTGGTCCGGCTAAAGATGGCAAGTATGCATTCTGTTCCGGCGGCGATCAGCGAATTCGCGGTGATAAAGGTTATGTGGATAACACAGGAGTTCCAAGATTAAATGTTCTCGATCTCCAGAAATTAATTAGAAGTATTCCTAAAGTTGTAATTGCACTCGTCGCGGGCTATGCAATTGGCGGTGGACATGTCCTTCACGTTGTATGCGATCTTACAATTGCCGCAGATAATGCCATCTTTGGACAGACAGGTCCTAAAGTTGGAAGCTTCGATGGGGGTTTTGGATCAAGCTATCTTGCAAGAATTGTTGGGCAGAAAAAAGCACGTGAAATCTGGTATCTATGCAGGCAATACAATGCAAATCAGGCTCTTGAAATGGGATTGGTGAATGCTGTGGTTCCTGTAAAAAAACTTGAAGAGGAAGGAATAAAATGGGCAAACGATATTTTAAAACACAGTCCAATGGCAATAAGAGTTTTAAAATCTGCATTCAATGCTGAACTGGATGGACAGGCAGGTTTACAGGAATTGGCAGGGAACGCAACTCTACTTTATTATATGAGCGTAGAAGCACAAGAGGGCAAGAATGCATATTTAGAAAAACGTAAACCCAATTTTAAAAAATATCCTAAACTACCATAATGATTATAGAACACTGATTGAACAGATTGGATGGATTAGCACAGATAAATCAGTGTTAATCAGTTCTATCCCTTAAACCTGCCTGCCGGCAAAGGCAGGTCCGTGTTCCATTGACTTTATAATTGAATAACTTTTTAATTAATGAATGATGAATTGATTTCCCGCACAAAATTTCAATATTGGCTTCTTGCTAGCAGACCAAAGACATTACCTGCAGCAATTGTACCTGTATTGGTAGGCTCTGCACTTGCTGTATCCGTAGGCAGATTTTATCTGCCATATTCTATAGTTGCTCTGCTTTGTGCACTTTTAATTCAAATAGGGACAAACTTTACTAACGATCTTTATGATTATTTAAAAGGTGCAGATAGTAAAGAACGTAAAGGACCCATACGAGTGCTAGCTTCAGGATTAATTTCCGTAATTGAAATGAAAATAGGAAGTGTTGTTGTTTTTGGTTTAGCGTTTATTCTTGGTTTGTATCTTGTATATTCAGCGGGCTTAATAATACTATGGATTGGAATAATTTCAATTATTGCAGGAATTGTTTATACCGCAGGACCGTTTCCGCTCGCATATAATGGCTTGGGGGATTTCTTTGTCTTTGCATTTTTCGGAGTCGTCGGAACAATGGGAACTTTTTATATTCACACACAAGAATTCTCGCTACTATCTTTTTTAGTGTCTCTGCCGGTTGGTGCATTAACAACAAACATTTTAATTGTAAATAATTATCGAGATATTGAAGAAGATAAAGCAGCAGGTAAAAATACTCTTGCGGTTTATTTAGGAAGAAATTTTACAAGGTGGGAGTTCATAATCCTGCTGTTATTAAGCTACGCTGTTTCTTTAATCCTATTTTTAAATTTTGAATACAGCTATTGGATATTTCTACCCTATATCACTTTTCCATTTACAATTATATTAATATGGATGCTATTTAAACTAAAAGGTGAATCACTAAATAAAACACTAGAATTGACGGCAAAGTTTGCGGGAATATATGGTTTGCTGCTATCTGCAGGATTAGTTTTATGAAAGAACTTGAGCTCACATACTCACCTTATAGATTAATACTTAACACTGCTTTTGAAACATCCAGAGGAAAAGTTTCCGAAAGGAAAGGATTTATTATCAGTCTAAAAAGTGAAAACGGAAAGACTGGTATAGGGGATGCTGCACCTTTTCCTGAGTTTGGATCTGAGAGTTATGAGGAAACAGAGGAAACTCTGCACAAAGTTGAATTAAAAATCAATATGGACCTGAGTGATCTCAGGAAATCTCTTAAATATAATTTAAGAAACTACGAAGCATTTCCTGCACTACGTCATGGAATGGAACAGGCACTGATTAATCTAATTTGTCACGAAAAGAACTCTTCACTCCCTGAGTTACTAAAGTTAAAATTAAAAAATGAAATAATCGTAAATGCAGTGATCGGATTCTCGAGTTCTGCAGATGCTCTTAAAAAGGTAAAAGACTTAACACTAAAAGGATTCAATACAATTAAGATTAAAGTTGGTAGACCGAAATTTGAAGAAGATCTTGATATCATTAAAGCTGTTCGCGATACAGCTGGTAGTGATTTAAAAGTCAGAATAGATGTTAATGGAAAATGGGATTTAGATTGTGCAGTAAAAAATCTCAAGCAGCTTGAAGATTTAAGTGTTGAATATGCTGAACAGCCAGTTAATTCCATCGAGGAATTTATTGAGTTAAAAAAAGAAACATCTGTTCCACTTGCAGCGGATGAATCAATTCGCAATTATATCTCAGCAAAATCTTATATTTTAAGAAAAGCTATTGATGTAATTGTATTAAAGCCCATGCTGATTGGAGGTTTAGTACCTACACTTGAAATAATTGAACTCGCAGAAAAAAATAATATTATTCCTGTAATCACCTCTTCATTCGAATCTGCAATTGGCAGAACAAATGTGGTTATTGCTGCAGCTAGTATTAATGCAGATGTTGCCCATGGTTTGGCAGTATCACAATATTACGAAAAGGATATTGCAGATGACAAATTTCCAATTGTTTCCGGAAAAATTTCGATCTAGAATTCAATGAAAGCACCACCGACCAACAGATTTCTTTTAATGGATCAAGATCCAAAAGCAAAAGCTGTGATCATGGGCAGCACAAAGTATAATTTTGAGGATCTTACTAAACATGTATTGTCTTCTGCTTCAGTTCTTTCAGAAAAGGGTATATCAAAAAATGATCTTGTTGGCATTTACGGATCAAACTCCCCGAACTATTTAATTTTCATTCTGGCACTTTGGCAAATCGGGGCAATTCCTGTTCCGCTAAATACCCGTTTATCAAAGTCAGAGGTACAAGATCAAATTAATATTACAGCCTGTAAATACATTCTCATTGATAAGGAAAATAATTTTAAAAGCAATAATTCTTCAATTAAAGAAATTGAATTCCCGTCGATCAAAAAAAATGGAAAGCAGTTTAATCAACGAAGGGATATCAATTTAGATGAAATAGCCGTAATAATATTTACTTCCGGTTCCGGTAAATCTCCTAAAGGTGTAAAGCTTTCCTTTAACAGTCTGTATCAAAGTGGATTTAACAGCAACAAACTTTTAAGATATTCACACAGCGATCGCTGGCTTTTGAGTCTGCCACTATACCATGTTGGCGGTTTTTCAATTATAATTCGTTCGATTCTGTGGGGTATACCAATTATTTTTCCGCAATCTTTTTCTTCTGATGACATTGCATTAGAATTGATAAATTCTCAACCAACATTTATTTCACTTATAACTGCACAGCTTAAAATTCTGATTGATAAAAAAATACCTCCAAATCCGGAGCTTAAAAATTGTCTGCTTGGAGGCGGCTTTAGTGATCATGAATTAGTCAAGAAAGCAATTGATTTAGGGTGGCCAATTAATATCGTCTACGGTTCAACTGAAACCGCATCATTTGTTACCGCGCTGCTGACGGAAGAATTCAATGTAAAAAGAAATTCTGTTGGAAGAGCTGTTCCCCCTGCAAATATTTTTATTTTTGATGAATACAGAAATGAACTAAAACCGTACGAAGTCGGTGAGATTGCAATTCAATCTACATCTTTATTGGAAGATTACATTAACAAGCCAATTGCAGATTTAAAGGATGGTGTTTACTTTACAGGTGATATCGGCTATTTAGATGAGGAAGGTTATCTTTTCATGGTTGGCAGAAAAGACTACCTAATCTCCACGGGTGGCGAAAATGTTAATCCGGCTGAGGTCGAATCTGTGCTTCTTCAACACCCGGGAATTAGTGAGGCAATTGTATTTCCAATAAGAGACAGTAAATGGGGAGAAATAGTTGCAGCTGCAATTGTGCAAAAAGACAAGACCAGTAACCTGACTTTTGAAAATGTAAGGGAGTTTTTAGAAGGGAAGGTTTCCATCTTTAAAATTCCTAAAAAGATCTTTTTTGAAAAAGATTTTCCAAAAACAGAATTAGGAAAAGTAGAACGCGATAAGCTTATAAAAAACTATATGTTGTAATCTCTTTGATGTGATTGCAAACTTGTTTTTATTTCTTCCGGAATATGAATTTTCTTCCAGCTATTTTTATCTAAAAATACATGAACAGTTCTTGCTTTTGCAACTATTTCTCCATCGGAATTGAACCATTCGTAAGTCAATTCAAATGAATTTTCCTTTAGAAGTGTAACTGATAAGTTAATCGAAATATGATCCCTCGCTTTTACCGGTTTTAAATATTCGCCATCTGTTTTAATAATTGGAACAACAAAAACATCGCTGTGCCAGTAATCATATTTCAAGTTAAAGCTGTCAATCACGTCTTCATAAATAGAATGATTGATTTCAAATAATTTTGCATAGAACAGAATTCCTGCAGGATCGCAATCGAAAAAGTTTATTTTTCTTTTAATGTTAAACATGTCAGTGGATTACCAATCCTTTTTTATTTTTTTTGAATTCATCTGGAATCACTTTAAGTATTTCTACTTTAATTGCATTAAGAAAATGTTTTTTTATAAATGTGTTAGAATAAATAATGCCAACTTCCCGCTTTGGAACCGGATCACTAAACTCCTTTAGTTGTTTATTCTTCTTTCTTTCCCTAATGTAATTTGTAGCAAGATAAGGTAATAAAGTCATTCCAAATTTTTGATCTACTAATTTAATAAGAGTTTCCAAATTTCCGCTTTCAAAAACTACATTATTATTTTTTTCAACCCATTCGTTCTCAGATGTTTTACAGATTGAAAGGGTCTGATCTCTCAGACAATGTCCTTCTTTAAGTAAAAGAAAATCGCTTACATTCAGGTCAGCCTGATTTATTTTTGATTTATTCATCAAATTATGATCAAACGGTATAAAAGCAACAAAGGGTTCATAGTATAAACTCTCACTAATTAATTTTACTAGCGAGGAACGAAGAGCAATTATTCCAATATCGAAATACCTCTTTTCTAATCCAGAAATTACCTCTGAAGTTGTTACCTCATCTATAATTAACTCAATGTTAGGGTATTTTTTAGTGAAATTACTTAAGAACATCGGAAGCAAATAAGAAGATATAGTTGGAATAATTGCAACTTTGAATGTTCCTATAAATTCACCTTTCTCAGTTTGAATTAATACATTCAATTTTTCCTTTTCTTTCAAAATCTGCTTTGCCTGCTCAATAATTTTTGATCCAATATCAGTCGGATTAATAGGGAATTTATCCCTCTTAAATATTACAACGTCCAATTCAGATTCGAGTTTTTGTATTTGCATACTTAATGTTGGTTGAGTTACCCGGCAGTTAGCAGCAGCTTCTGAAAAACTTCCATATGTATCCACTGCAATAATATATTCCAGTTGAGTAATAGTCATTTTATATAGATTTTATTTATAACCATATAAAGATTATCAATTTGACTTATAATATCAAATTTTTAAAATTTGAACAACCAATCTAAACTTCAAGGAAAAATTGAAAGATAATATCAGTCAGCATAGAGCAGAACTCTCTAAATTTTATCGTTATGTATACCTAATAAGTGGCATACTACTCGTTGTTATTGGAATTATCGGGATTTTCCTTCCAATACTTCCCACAACAATTTTTCTGATCCTTGCTTCAGCATGTTTTGTTAAAGGTTCGCCTCGTGCAAATGAATGGCTGCGTAATCATAAATTTCTTGGAGCTTACTTAAAAAATTATCAGGATAAATCCGGTTTAACAATTAGAGCAAAAGTTTTAAACATCGCTGTTCTCTGGCTAATGATTTTAAGTTCAGCGTATTTTTTTACAGAAGAACTTTTTATCAGGTTACTCTTATTAGCAATAGCTATTGGAGTTACTATTCATCTACTAATGGTGAAAACAAAAGAGTTTAATTTTTATCAACAAAGAAAGGAAAAAAATTATGAGTGACAATAGCAAGTGCCCCGTACCACATGGAGCAGGTGGCGGCACATCGAACAAAGACTGGTGGCCTAATCAATTAAATCTTGGAATACTTCACCAGCACCATCCGGCTTCAAATCCAATGGATCCCAAATTTAACTATGCTAAAGAGTTCAGCAAGCTGGATTATAAAGCCCTTAAAAACGATCTTTATGATTTAATGACTGACTCACAGGATTGGTGGCCTGCTGACTGGGGTCATTACGGTGGATTGTTTATTCGAATGACATGGCACAGTGCAGGTACTTATCGAACTGCTGATGGTAGAGGTGGTGGTGGAACCGGAAATCAGAGATTTGCACCTGTTAACAGTTGGCCTGACAACGGGAACTTAGATAAAGCGCGCCGATTGCTCTGGCCTATCAAACAAAAATATGGAAATAAAATTTCCTGGGCTGACTTACTCATTTTAGCCGGAAATGCTGCACTTGAATCAATGGGTTTTAAAACATTTGGTTTTGCTGGGGGACGTGAAGATATCTACCAACCAGAAGAAGATATTTATTGGGGAGCTGAAAAAGAGTGGTTAGCCACCAGTGATAAACCTATGAGCCGTTATTCCGGTGACCGGGAACTAGAAAACCCTTTGGCTGCTGTTCAGATGGGTTTGATCTACGTCAACCCTGAAGGACCTGACGGTAATCCTGATCCTGTAGCTTCAGGACGTGATGTGCGGGAAACATTTAAACGAATGGCTATGAATGATGAAGAAACTGTTGCGCTCACAGCAGGTGGACACACATTTGGTAAAATGCACGGTGCAGGTGATCCGGATTTAGTTGGTCCGGAACCGGAAGCTGCACCTATCGAAGAACAAGGTTTAGGATGGATAAATAAATTTAAAACTGGCAAGGGTCCTCACGCAACAACGAGTGGTTTAGAAGGTGCCTGGAAGCCAAACCCAACGAAATGGGATATGGGTTACTTCGACATGCTTTTCGGTTATGAGTGGGAAAAGGTTAAAAGTCCTGCTGGTGCATGGCAGTGGCAGGCGAAAGATGTTAAGCCGGAACATATGATTCCGGATGCACACGATCCATCGAAAAAGCATCCACCCACAATGACAACCGCGGATCTAGCTATGCGCTTCGATCCAATTTATGGACCGATCTCACGAAAATTCCACAAGGATCCAAAAGCTTTCGCAGATGCGTTTGCAAGAGCCTGGTTTAAGCTTACTCACCGAGATATGGGACCGAAATCTCGTTACCTTGGACCAGAAGTTCCCAAAAAAGATTTGATATGGCAGGATCCAATTCCGGCAGTTAATCATAAACTTATCAATAAAAAGGATGCTTCTGGTCTCAAAAAGACAATTTTAGATTCAGGATTATCAATATCGGAATTGGTTTACACTGCTTGGTCTTCTGCATCGACATTCCGTGGATCGGACTATCGTGGAGGAGCTAACGGTGCACGAATTCGTTTAGAACCGCAAAAAAATTGGGAAGTAAATCAACCGACTCAATTGGAAAAAGTTCTCAAGAAACTGAAAAGCATTCAGAAAGATTTTAATAGTAAACGGAAAGACGGAAAAAAAGTTTCTTTGGCAGATCTTATCGTGCTGAGTGGATGTGCTGCGGTTGAAGCAGCGGCTAAAGATGCCGGTTACAAAATTGAAGTGCCATTTACTCCGGGACGTATGGATGCATCACAAGCTCAGACTGATGTTGAATCATTCGAATATATGGAACCTGAAGCAGATGGTTTCCGTAATTATCAGAAAAAAACTTATTCAGTACCTGCAGAAGAAATGTTTGTTGACAAAGCACAACTACTTACTTTGAGTGCACCAGAGATGACCGTGTTGGTTGGTGGATTGCGTGTGCTTGGTGCTAATTATGGTCAATCGGAACACGGTGTGTTTACAGACCAGGTTGGTAAACTAACAAACGACTTCTTTGTAAACCTGCTTGACATGGGAACAGTTTGGAAGCCTATGAATGCTAAGGAAGATACTTTTGAAGGTCGTGATCGTAAGACAGGAAAACCAAAATGGACAGGCACACGAGTGGATCTGATTTTCGGATCTAACTCACAACTGCGTGCTCTGGCAGAAGTCTATGCACAAGAAGATTCAAAGAAGAAGTTTGTGAAGGACTTTGTTGCAGCCTGGAACAAAGTAATGAACCTTGATCGCTTCGACCTTGCTTGATTGTACTTATAATCAAGTTCAATTGTTTCTGAATTGAAATGAAAGGAAAAGGAGACCGAAGTCTCCTTTTCTATTTTAAATCAATTTAATATCCTCGAGGAAAGGAAACCTTTCTCTGACTTCATTCACATAATTTTTATCCAGGACAATGCTAATTACCTTTTCTTCATTTTCTACAGAAACAATTTCTTTACCCATCGGATCAAACACACTGCTGAGTCCTGTGTAGTGCAATTTAGGATCATCCCCTACTCTGTTGACACCGGCAACGTAACATTGGTTTTCAATCGCACGCGCTTTTAATAATGTCCGCCAGTGTTCAATTCGAGTATCGGGCCAATTGGCAATATTTACGATTAAATGGGCTCGCTTCTTTCCATATTTTCTATAGAGTTCAGGGAAACGGAGATCATAGCAGATTGTGAGTCCAATTTTCCATTTCCTAATTTTACTCATTGCAGGGCGCGTACCTGCACTGTAATATTTTTCTTCACCCGAATAAGAAAACGGATGAACTTTTCTGTAAAGCTTTACAAGCTTCCCGTTCGGTTTTATGTGAATGAGTGTGTTATAATATCTTTCTTTTCTTTTTTCAACTATGCCCGTCATAATATTTATATTATTATGAATAGCCAATTCTGAAAAAAATCTAAAGCTCGCACCACCAATTCCCTCCCCTATTTTTTGCGGTTCCATTGAAAATCCTGTCAGGCTCATCTCAGGGAATATCAACAGTTCAACCTGCTTTACTCCTTTTAACATCCCAAGAATTGTTTCCTTGTTTGCTTCTTTGTTTTCCCACACAGGATTGTATTGTACTAAACCAATTTTCATAGTTAAGAATATTCAATATTTATTATCTTAGACAGTTAAAAATAATAAATATTCATTGAATAAGATTTGGATTCAATTAAAGAAAAAATACCAGTTGCAGTGTTAGGCGCCACAGGCAGCGTTGGACAAAAATTTATCGAGCTTCTTGCAAATCACCCATGGTTTGAGATTAATGAGCTTTGTGCATCTGATAAATCTGCCGGGAAAAAATATCAAGATTCCGTTGATTGGTTTCTATCATCACCACTTCCGGATTCAGTTAAAAATATCCCGGTTAATGAATGTAAACCTATTCTTAAGTCAAAAGTTATTTTTTCAGGATTGGATTCAAGTGTTGCTGGCAATATTGAAACAAAATTTGCCAAATCAGGATATATAGTAATTTCAAATTCAAAAAATCACAGGATGGATGAAGATGTTCCACTCCTCATACCGGAAGTAAATCATGATCATCTTTCATTAATTAAAAAACAGAAATATGGTGGAGGCGTTATAATTACAAATCCTAACTGTTCTGTAATAGGACTAGTTATTGCCCTAAAACCCTTAGCAGATAAATTTGGCATTAAATCTATTAACGTTACAACTATGCAAGCAATTTCAGGTGCCGGACATCCGCGTGTGGTAAAATTAGATATTGAAGATAACGTAATTCCTTTAATTAAAGGTGAAGAGGAAAAAGTTGAAACCGAACCGTTAAAAATTCTGGGCAATTTAAAAAATGAACATTTAGAGTTTGAGGATTTTAAAATAAGTGCGCAGTGCAACAGAGTTAATATAACAGACGGTCACACCGAATGTGTTCAAATTAATTTAAAGAAGAAAGCAAGTAAACAGGAAATAATAGATGCCTGGAAAAGTTTTTCTTCCTTGCCGCAGGAATTAAAACTTCCATCTGCACCTTTAAAACCAATTCAATATCTTGATCAAGAAAATCTTCCACAGCCAAAATATCAAAGAAATTCTGATAAAGGCATGACGGTTTCAATAGGCAGACTAAGAGAAGATTCGATATTCGATTATAAATTTGTCGTTCTATCACATAATACTGTTCGGGGGGCTGCCGGTGGTGCTATTTTATGTGCAGAACTAATGAATGCACAGGGGATAATTTAATCCCTATTTTGTTTATACTCCTAAATTACATCGAAAATCACGCCTTTTTAAGCTATATTTAGCAATCATTTAACATTGGACTTTACATTCAACTATAAGCAATCAGATAAGAACAGATGAATTCAGATGTAAAAAATTTTGATTTTGAAATACTCAATTCGCTGCCGGATATGTACTTTCTTTTAAATATAAAAGGAGAAATTGAAGATCTGAATAACCGTGCAAGAGAATTAATTGATATTAAAAGTAATGTCGATGCTATTAGCTTTAATGAATTGATTGAATTTTGCGATCGAGGAAAAGCAAATGAAAAGTTTTTAGAATGTATATCGAAAAAAATAAGCACGGGTTTAGAAACCAGATTTCACTTAAATGGAACTTATACCAGTGTTAAAATTTCTTTTTCATTTCCATTACTTAAAGGTAATAATGGGAAAGAAGATTTTATTATTGCATCCGCAAGAGATATAACCGCAGAAAAGATTAAAATGATCGATTTGCAGCGTTTTTTTAACATTGTTGAAAACAGCATTAATCCGGTACAGATCACTGATTTAAATGGAAAGATGATATATGTAAATCCTGCATTTGTTAGAGCAAGCGGGTATAGTAAAGAGGAATTAATAGGAAAGAATCCAAGCATCTTCGGTAGTGGTAAAATACCTAAAAAGTTTTGGGATAAAATGTGGAAGACTGTTTCCTCGGGAAAGACCTGGTTTGGAGAGGTTGAGGACAGAAAAAAGAATGGTAAGCCTTTCTTTTCTCAGTTATTAGTCTCACCGATGATTGACAACGAAGGAAAAATTAGCGGGTATTTTGGAATACACCGTGACATGAGTGAAAAGAAAACGCTTGAACAGCATTTAATTCAAACACAAAAAATGGAAAGCATCGGAACACTTGCGGCAGGTATTGCACATGAAGTCGGAAACCCCTTGGCTTCGATTTCTGCTTTAGTGCAGGTGGCACAGCGTAACACTAAAGATGATTTTGTACTTGAAAAATTGGGATTGGTAAAAAGCCAGGTAACAAGAATTTCGAAAATTATTCGCGATTTAGTCGATTTTTCACGCCCTTCAAACTTCGAAATGCAAACTATGGATATCAATGAAAGTCTTAAAGAATCAGTTGAAATAACTAAAGTTGGTACTAAATCGAAGGACATAGAAATAAATCTAAATCTAAGTGATGAATTACCCTCTATGCCATTAATTGCAGATCAAATGGAACAGGTTTTTGTAAACATTTTGTTAAATGCAGTTGATGCGATACACGAAGTCAAAGATACAACGCATAAAAAAAGAATTGATGTTGAAACAGCAGTAGCTGATGACACAGTGGTAATAACTTTTTCAGATAGCGGTCCAGGAATAAAAGAAGAAAATAAAATAAAAATTTTCGAGCCATTCTTCACAACAAAACAAAAAGGAAAAGGAACTGGTTTGGGGCTCTGGGTGAGTTACGGAATAATCAAAAACTTTCATGGTAATATTGAAGTTAAAAGTAAGCTGGGTGAAGGAACAACATTTATTATTCATCTGCCAATAAATAAAAATTAAAGGAAAGATATAATGTCTAATAAAATTCTCGTAGTTGATGATGAAGAAATCATTCGTGAATCGCTTTCTTACACTTTACGGAACGAAAACTACGACGTTGATGAGGCTGCAAATGGAAAAGAAGCCTATAGTAAATTAAAGGAGTCTTCGTACGATCTTGTAATAACCGATATTGAAATGCCGGAGATGAAAGGTACTGAACTGTTGGAAGAAATAAGTGCAATGAATCTTCAAACTTCATCAATAGTTATTACTGCATACGGATCTTTGGAAACTGCAATTTCCGCATTACGAAGTGGAGCAAGTGATTATATTTTAAAACCAGTTGAATTTGATGAACTGTTAATTAAAGTAAAAAGACTTTTTGAAGTAAGAGAACTTCTTTTGGAAAACAGGGTTCTGCGGAAAGAACTGCAGCGTGAGTACGACTACAGCAATATTATAGGTAAAAGTAATGCAATAACTCAGGTATTTGATGTTATAAAAGCAGTCGCTGATACAGACAGCACAGTACTCATTGCAGGAAACAGTGGAACAGGAAAAGAACTTGTGGCAAAAGCACTTCATTTTAATTCCCATAGAAAACATAAACCGTTTATTGCTGTAAACTGTGGTGCAATTTCAGAAAACCTTATTGAAAGCGAATTATTTGGTCATAAAAAAGGCGCGTTTACTGGAGCAATAACAGACAAAGAAGGATTTATGAAAGCAGCAGAAGGTGGTACACTTTTCCTAGATGAAATTAGTGAAATGCCACCACAGTTACAGGTTAAGCTGCTTCGTGCTGTGCAGGAAAAAGAATTTACGCCCGTTGGAACAACGACTAGTATTCCAATTAATATCAGGTTTATTGCATCCACAAATAAAAATTTGGAAGAGCTTGTTAGCGATGGAAAATTTAGAGAAGATTTGTTTTACAGGCTAAATGTAATTGAAATTAAACTGCCATCTCTCAAAGAACGTGAGGGGGATATTCCATTACTTGCAGATTTCTTTCTTGATAAATACAGAAAGCAAATGAACAAACAAATAAAAGGAATTTCCAACGATGCAATGCGTGCGTTAATGAATCATGAATGGAAAGGTGAAGTCCGAGAGCTTGAAAACATTATTGAAAGAGCAGTAATCTTTTGCAGAGAAGAATTTATTTCGACAAAAGATTTGCCATCACATTTTAGTTCTGATGGTGGGCATTCCAGTTACTCTGTATCCGGCTCTCTGGATGATTCAGTTAAAAGATTTGAGAAAGAAATAATCACCCGTGCGCTTGAAACAAATGAATTCAATAAAGAAAAAACAGCAGATACATTGCAGGTTGGCTTGTCAACATTATACCGTAAAATGAAAGAACTTAATATTCAGATCTAGTGAAAAAATTATAATCAGTGATGATAAAACAAGACTTGATTTGAATTTAGTTCATAGTTTCTTAACGAAATCTTACTGGGTAAAAACAGAACGATTGAAGAAGTAAAACTTTCAATTGAAAATTCAATTTGCTTTGGAGTTTATTTTGAGGAAAAGCAAATCTGCTTTGCCCGGGTTTTAACTGATTTTGTTACCATTGCATACTTAATGGATGTATTTATTATTTATGACTTTAGAGGCAAAGGGCTTTCAAAAATTCTCCTTAAAAAAATTTTAGAAGACAATCTATTTAACAATGTTAAAAAATGGATGCTTGCCACCCTTGATGCTTATGAGCTGTATAAAAAATTCGAATTTAAGCGAATATCCTTACCTGAAAAGCTTATGGAAAAAATTGAGTGAGTAAACTATTATTTCTGTTAAAATATTTTGCTATATCTTTATTTCTAAGTTATGCGAATGTACTATTTTTAGTTCCCACCAGTGAGAAGAAAATTAGATAATTAATGTGTTTTATGTCAAAAATTTAACTTTTTTAATGGTATTACGTTTGTTGGTAATTAGCAAATGATTCTAAATATCTATCAATTATCCACAACAATCTAAAGGAATAAAAATGAAAAACACTTTCTTCTTCATACTCTTCATCTCAACAATTGTAGCACTTTTTGCATTTGCTTTTTCATTTTCTCAAAGTAATGAGTTAGATGGACAGCAAATTTTTACAGACAGTAAGTGCACAAAATGCCATTCAGTAGAATCGTTAGAAATAGTATCAAGTAAAGATGAACCATTGGATTTATCCAATATTGGAGCAGATAAAGATGCTGAATTTTTAAAGAAATATTTGGTTAAAGAAGAAACAATGAACGATAAAAAACATAAAACAAAATTTAAAGGCTCCGATGAAGAATTAAAT